>RFGP01000014.1 GCA_003697365.1 Chloroflexota bacterium
ACAACTACGGATGCTGATCGCGTCGATGAAATTACTGCTGAACTTGAAACATTAAATGCTGCTTTGAGCGAATTAAGTGACTACAATAGTCGTCGTACAACACTTGCTGCGCGTAGCAATCGGTATAATGCGCTAAAGAGTGCTCATGAAGATGTACAAAGCATTCGTGCGCAGATTGATGCGATTCAAGCTGAGTTACAATCATTGCCAGAACCTCCTGAAGAAGGCATTGATCCAGATGGTGCTCGCCGTAATGAACTACAAGCACAACTTGATGAGCTTGAAAACCAATTGCGTGATGCTGAAGATGCACGTGATGCTGCACGCGAAGACCTTATATTGAATAATGATATTGTGGCCCCCTTTGACCCAGAACGGTATGCCAACGGCCGTTTGGCTGAACTCAATTGGGGGGGGACATTAGAGAGTTTGATTGTTACAACTCTTATCAGCGGTCGCCCCACTAGTGGTAGCTATTGGCCTCAAGGAATGGCAGCATGGTCACAAGAAGCTGGTGGCCCACTCCGTCGTGATCAGATTCAGAACTTAGCTGATTACATTCTGAATTGGGATAAAGAAGAATGGACAGTTGAAGATGTCCGCCGCGTGCAGCAATATGCTAAGATACCTGTTGATGCCGCAAGTGCAACTGCGTCTGAAGTTGAACCTATTTGTAGCGTTAGCGACTGCGATGATATTAGCAGCGTCGTTGCAGATTTAGAGGCATTGATGGAAAACATGGGTGAAGCCCCCGAAGGTGAAGACGCTATGACCGTTTGGGATCCAATTGCGGGGCAAGCTGCCTACACCAGCGCAACTTACGGTTGCTCAGGTTGCCACGTGGTCGGTGGTGGCGGTAGTGGCCCCTCACCTGAAGGCTTATACACTCGTGCTCAACAATATGCTGAAGAGAATGATAATATCGAAAGTGCACGTTACTACATTGTCGAGAGCATCATTCATCCGAACAACTTCATTGCTCCCGGCTATCAAGGAAATATCATGCCAGCCAATTTTGGTGACCGCATTGATATTGCCACATTCTCAAATATCGTCGCCTATCTAGAGACACAAGATCAATAATAATCAGTCTTTGTCTTCATCTAGATTGCAAGATGCCTTCGGTATACTTCTAGTTGCCGAAGGCATTTTCACAACAATACTTAATAAATAGTGACATTTAGAGTTAAAAAAAGAACCAATTGACTTTGAAATTACTACGCTTTCTTTCTTATACTAGGGTAAGAATTATTCAGGAGATAAAACAATGAAGGCTGTGATGCGATACACCTTTTTAATTGCTATTACATTTGGTGTTCTATTCTTCTTAGGGGGGTCTGCGGTGGCGTTCGCCTCTCCAGAACTTCCAGCCGCCTCTATGAGTGTATTTGCAGAAGAATCTGAAGACCCTCAAGGTGTTGGCTTGCTGATTATTATGATTGGCTTGACGGCTGTCTTGGTAACAGGCGGCTATTATCTTATGCGTGAATACGGTCTTTCAAAGAACAATAAAGATAAATAAGTTTAGTAAAGGCTCAAACCTGATGACACAAGCAACATGGGAAAAATCACCAGAACTAGCGGAGCAACTTCTCTCACGCAAAAAGGCACAACGTTGGATATATATGGCTATTGGGCTTACGCTGATAGGTGTTGTTGCTTTTTTGGTCGTTAACGGTGCTATTTTAGGTTCAAGTTATTATAAAACAGTGGATGAAGTTGTGAGTGACCCAGAATTAGTCGGGAAACAAATTCGCGTCTCCGGTGCAGTGTGGCAAAACGAAAACGGTGTCAATGAGGTGCAATTTGATAGCGAGACAAATACACTTACATTTTGGATCGTTCATATTCCTAACGACAACGAAGGGTTGCGTGAGGGCGGTGGCTTGGGCAAAGTGCTAGCCAATGCTGTGCAAAATGAGTCCTTGACACGCCTAAAAGTTGTATACAAAGATGGCGAAGTTCCAGAATTAATGTATGGTAGTGAACCCACTCAAGCCATTGTACAAGGACGTATGGGCGAGGATGGTGTGTTTTACGCCACTTCTTTACAAACCAAATGCCCAACCAAATATGCTGATGAAAACCCTGACCGTGTTTTGGAACAGACCAGTTAGTTTCTAGAGAAAGCGCAATTTTATGATTGCTGAACTTGGCATCGTCGCTCTAGCAATAGCCTTTATAGCTGCTGTTTTTGCCACAATAATTGCTTTTGTTGCCGCTTTGAAAGCTAGTGAAACACTCACCCGTAGTGCACGTAATTTGTTATTAATGACGTTTCCATTGCTTACTTTAGCTTGCTTGCTGCTGATATGGGGACAATGGACGGGCGAGTATAGTATCGCTTATGTGAGCAACGTTTCTTCGGATGCGCAGCCATCCACATTAAAGATTACAGCTTTATGGGGGAGCCAAGCCGGTTCAATGCTATTTTATGGTTGGATGCTATCGCTGTTCAGTGCAGCAGCGGTACTCATCAATTGGCGCTCTCATCATCATTTAATGGCATGGGTAATGGTTTTTACCAGTGCCACACTTGGCTTCTTTTTAGGGCTCAGTATGTTTTATGAGAATCCCTTTGAGCGCTTTTGGATGGACCCATCCGGCGCTCCAATAACAGTTGAAACCGCTGTTTTTCAGCCCGAAGGAAAAGTTGAAGCCTTTCCTTGGCAAACAACGGTTTTGAATATCAGTGAAAATCAAATTGAAACCCTGACGATTCATACTACGAGCCCCACACTTCCCCCTACAATTTTTAACCCAAACTATGAAGTCATTGAAACACGCTATGATGGCAAAGGCTTAAACCCGCTACTACGCCATCCGGGCATGGTGATTCATCCTCCCATGCTTTATCTTGGATTTACAGGATTTGTGATTCCTTTTGCATTTGGCATGGCCGCCTTGATGATCGGCCAAATGAATGCTGAATGGATACGCGCCGTTCGAGGTTGGAGTCTTGTTGCGTGGATGTTTTTATCAATAGGCTTAGTTTTGGGTGGCCGTTGGGCTTATGATGTGCTTGGTTGGGGTGGCTATTGGGGCTGGGACCCTGTAGAAAATTCTGCATTACTTCCTTGGCTAACGGGCACTGCTTTCTTACACAGTGTGATGATTCAAGAAAAGCGTGGCATGTTAAAGGGATGGAACATGGCCATGATCATCATCACCTATCTTTTAGTGTTATTTGGCACTGTCGCAACCCGTACAGGTTTATTGAGCAGCGTTCATACTTTTGCCCAAAGCCCACTTGCCATTCCTATGGGGACTTTCTTAGGCGGCTCGCTTTTGTTTAGCACAGTTGTCTTTTTGTGGCGAGGTCAGCAAGGTTATTTTAAGGGTGATCACGAAATTGAGGGCATCTTAAGCCGAGAGAGCATGTTCCTCCTTAATAATTGGATATTCTTGGCGCTTACAGTCGTGATCTTCTTTGGTACGTGGGTTGAAAAAATTACTGATGTAATGGTAGGGCTCGGCTTGCGAGAGTCAGTGATCACACTTGGCCGCAGCTATTATGAACCGCCAGTGGCTGTGCTCTTTTTACTGCTCTATATCCTGATGGGGGTTGCGCCTTTAGTCGCGTGGCGGCGTGCAACATTAGAGCGCGTGGGGCAATCTTTGCGTTTACCCGCTCTTGCCACTGTGATGGTGATGGTAGTACTTCCTGTTATGGGGATTATGACGGTTGGGGCAGTTATCGGGTTTGGCATTATTGCGTTTGCGGGAGTGGCCACGCTTTTAGAAATTTATAAAGGTGCACAAGCACGGCATCGTGCTCACGGTGAACCCTACATGACTGCATTATTGCGCCTTGTACAACGGGATCGTCGCCGCTATGGCGGCTATATGATTCACTTGGGCGTTGTGGTCATGGGAATTGGCATTATTGCTAGTTCAGTGTTTCAAGATGTGAGACAACAGACGTTGTTACCCGGTGAAACGCTGGAGCTTGGTGGTTACACTATGCGCTATGATCAACTTTCTCGCAGCATTGCGAATGATAATCGGCAAATGTTCATTGCTGATGTGACCTTGTTTAAAGATGGCGAAATTGTAGATACATTACGCCCGCGCCGTGATATTTTTGAGACTGGTTCGCCCATGTCTATTGCGGGAGTTCATAGCACAGTGAACGCTGATTTTTATGTCCTTCTCGCTTTTTGGGATGGAAACCAAGCCACTTTTCGTGTTTATTACAACCCATTAATCAGCTTGGTTTGGACGGGGTCTTTGTTTTTAGTGTTTGGAACACTCATTGCTTCGTGGCCAGAACGTGCACGAAAAACAGCTCCTATTGCTCGTCGTTTATCTAAAGTGGCCCTTGCGCCGGCAGGAGATTAATTATGCTGCATCGGGTGTTGATCACAATTGCAGTTCTGTTCGGCTTTCTAATTCTTGTGCCGATAGTCAATGCGCAGGGCGGGCCTGACAAATATCCTGAAGGCGTTGATCCTACAGACGTTTATCGGATTGCACGACATTTATATTGTGACGTATGCGCTGGGGTACCGCTTTCAGATTGCCCTAGTACACAATGTCAAGTATGGCGAGAGGAAATAGGGCAATTACTCGCTGATGGTTATACCGAAGATGAAATTCGTCAGCATTTTGCCGACCGTTACGGTGAACAAGTTTCAGGTGTTCCTCTTAATCGAAACGATCAACTTTTAGTCTTCTTGTTACCATTAGGGATTAGCTTATTAGCAATAGGGTTTATCGGTTGGCGCATTTATTTGTGGCGTGAGAGCAATACAAAACGCGCCCTAGAAGTTGCACGTAGCGCAGGAACACGCCCTGAATTTAATCGCCCTGTACCTGATAATGTTGATCCTACATATCTTGAACGTGTTTTAGCTGATGTGGAGGCATTACGGCGATGACTGTGCCACCAGATACTTATGCCGATGATTTGTATGCTGTTGAAGCAAGCTCTTCCACAACAACGCGCAACGGAGTTATCACGCCTTTTAATATTGTTGTGATGCTTGTTGTATTAGGTTTAATAGGTGTTGTAGGTTATGGCGTTTATCGTTCCCAGCAAGATACTCTAAACGAAGGTAAAGCTCCCGATTTCACATTGCGCATTTATGATGATGCAAACATACCCTATAGCGATGAAAACCTTCAAATGCGTTTTTCTGGGCAGGAGATTCGCCTCTCCGATTTTAAGGGAGGCGTTGTGGTAATCAATGTTTGGCAAAGTAATTGCCCACCCTGCCATGAAGAGGCTGAAATGTTAGAGCGTGTTTTTCGTGAGTATGAAGCGAGTGGGGTAATGTTCATTGGTGTAAATGCAAAAGACCCAGATCGACTAGCCTATGAGTATTTAGCGCAATATAACATCACTTATCCCAATGGCCTCGATCGTGGAGATCGTATCCAAGACACTTATCGCACAACGGGGTATCCTGAAACGTTTATCATCGATCCTAATGGCAATATTAGCAAGCATTTTGCGGGACCAGTAACAGAAGCACAGTTGCGCGCAGAGATTGAAAAAGCAATGAAAACGGGTAACGGGTTATGAGCGCATTTATGCTGATTATGGCAATTACATTGGGGCTTATTGTGTTATACGCGGCTTTGCTGCCCCTGCTCTTAGAACGTCAACAAGCACGCATTGATAAACAACGCTTTTCCTATCAACACGACATTCATAATCTGCAAGCACAATATGAATTGTTGTTGGAAAGTATCCTTGATTTAGATTTAGACTATGATATGGGGAAAATTCCTGATGATATTTACGCTGAACAACGTAAAATGCTGTTGGGGCGAAGCGTTTATGTTTTGAAGAAGCTAGATGCGCTATCTCAATCCCTACCGACACAAGATGATTTAGATGCAAAAATTGAAGAGCTTATTACTGCCTACCGTAATCAACAGAGTTCAGTCGATGACATTGATGCAAAAATTGAGGCCGAAATTGCTGCTAAGCGTTCAAAGATGGCAATATAAGCCCATACAGCTTTTTGTCTGGTTATTGCTTGGTTTAGGATTATTGTTGGGAGGCACCATACAAAGCGCTCAAGCTCAACAATCTTCTACCATAAGAGTTGAGGGGCGTGTAGAACGTGGTACACCGAATAGCATTCCACTACCATCTAATATGCTCATTGAACTACAAGCAATTGATGCCGCAACGGCGACACCACTTCAAACTTTAACGACATTTGCTGATGCCAATGGTCATTTTATCTTTGAGAATGTGCGCAGATTAAGCGGCAATAATTTTTATATCCTCTATACAACCTATGATGGATTACGCCAAAATACACAACCTCTATTTGCTAGTCAGATGAATTTTGTCGTTTTTTTGGTGTATGAAGTCCGCCCCGATCCTGTGGGGGTAGAAATTGTGGGCGGCAGCATTCAAATTGATGAGTTTGCAAACATCACAGATGGTGGTACGAACCTTGTTGTGCTGATGCAGCTTGAGATCGTTAATCGTGGCGATTACATCATCTATGATCAAGAAAGCGGTACATCTTTGGCAATAGAATTGCCGGTTGGAGCTTTTAGCGTAGACGAAGTTACACCAGAGCAAACGCCGAACTTAAAACATCTTCAAATTGAAGATGGGGTAATACCTATCATAAGGGATACTATCCCCTTAATTCCTAGTTGGCCCACACACACCATTCGTGTGACATACTTTATTCCTTATCCTGATTCAGCTGTTTTTGACCAACCTTTTCCTGTCAAAACCTCAAATTTGCGCATTTGGATACCTGCCGAATCTGTTTTTGTAGAGAGTACGCACATTAGCTTAGCTGAGGAAGATCAAATTTTATCACCAGAACGCCCACCTTATGATGTATATGAACAAGTCGGTTCTTTACAACCAAATGAGAGTTTAGTTTTCACTTTGCAAGGGGAACCACCAAAGAGTACATCACGACGCTATGGTTTACCCAATACATCTGAAGAGGATGAGAAATCCGCTGTTCAACGTATTTTAATTATTGTCGGCATTATCCTCTTAGCTATTGTGGGTTTTGTTGTTTGGTGGTCATTGCGTGCCAGACAAGCACATCTAGATGAAGTGTTGGAGAGAAAAACGCAATGATCAAAATTCAAAAACTTGTGAAGGCTTTTGGCTATTTTCCAGTGCTGCGGGGCTTAGATTTAGAAATAGGGGCAGGGCAATTTGTGGCTTTGTTGGGGCCTAATGGTTCGGGCAAAACAACGCTACTTCGCATTTTAGCGGGGCTCAGCAAACCCACTTCTGGCACTATTACAATAGGCGGGTGGTCAATTCCTGATGAAATAGCTGCTGTGCGCCAACAACTCGGTATTGTGAGCCATCAAACTTTACTCTATGACACTTTAACGGCAGAAGAAAATCTATTGTTTTTTGCACGTCTTTATAATATTCCTACTGATGAGCGTATGGATAGAATTCATGCGCTGCTGAATAATGTTGGGCTTGGTGCTAGGGCTAAAGATGTCGTGCAAACTTTTTCTCGTGGGATGCAACAACGCTTAGCAATCGCACGCGCACTGCTATCTGATCCTGCAATCCTATTACTAGATGAACCTTATACAGGACTGGATCAAGATGCTGCTGCCTTATTAGATGAACTTTTACATGAAGTGGCAGGTGTGGGGACGAGCCAACGTACTGCGATCATGACAACGCATGATTTGCGGCGTGCTTATGAATTGACAACGCATGTCGCTATTTTGCAACGTGGCAAGATAGGCTATTTTGGAGAAACTGCAGTCATTCACGATCTACCTGCTCTATATGCCGAAACCGTTGAGGCAAAAACTATAACATGAAAAAAATGTCGTTTGTCACACCTTATTGGCAAGTAGTGGGGGCTGTTTTATGGAAAGATTTGCGGGCAGAGCTGCGCGGCCGTGAACTTGTAACTTCAATGTTATTGTTCGCTACAATTTCAGTGTTAATTTTTTCTTTTGCCCTAGAACTAGATGCTCAAGCTCAATCAGAGACTGTAGGCGGTGTCTTATGGGTTACAGTGGCTTATGCAGGCACTTTAGGCTTAGGGCGTTCGCTTGCAGCAGAAAAAGATAAAGGCAGCCTCGATGCTCTACTGATTGCCCCTGTAACACGTAGCGCTATATTCTTCGGTAAAATGCTAGGCAACTTTATTTTTACGCTTATGGTTGCCTTTGTGATGACTTTTTTGCTAACGATATTATTTAATATTAATCTGTTTTTGCCGATTTTGTGGATCGTTTTATTGCTGGGGTGCTTAGGATTTGCCTCTACGGGAACGATGGTTGCAAGCATGAGTGTTTATGCACGTGCGCGTGAAACATTATTGCCAATTATGTTATTGCCGATTTTATTACCCGTGATCATTAGCTCTACGCGAGCAAGCATTGCTATTATTACTGATCTAAAAGTTGAAGATTGGCTTCCTTGGCTACAGTTATTAGTTTTTGTTGATGGCGTGTTTATTGTTATGGCGTATTTGTTATATGGCTATATAGTGGAGGAATGAGAAATCGTGGCTGTTTCAGAACAACGAGAAAACTTGCTGTCAGGTGTTGCGTTAACATCTTCTTATAGCGTATCACGTCAGCGCTTGCTTAAAGGAATGACTTATTTAAGCATCATACTATCAGGGTTAGCTTTGCTCATGATCTTTGCCTATGCACGCCCTGAAACAATTCAAGGCAACGCGCAAAAGTTATTCTACGTGCACTTAGGTGCTTTTTTTGGAGCATTTGTTTTGTTTGGTGCTGCTGTTGTCGCTGGTATTCAATATTTGCGCTTACGGCAAAATCGTTGGGATATTTTGGGCTATGCTGCCATTGAAGTTGGTTTGATTTTCTCTTTGGTGAATATTGTGACAGGGGCTATTTGGGCACGTCCTATTTGGGGAACATGGTGGACATGGGACCCACGATTGACAACAATTACGATTATGTGGCTAACATATGCTGCTTATATGATGTTGCGTGCAGGTATTGAAGACCCTGAACGTCGTAAGCGATTTGCCGCTGTTTATGCAATTTTGGCGTTTACAAGTGTTCTCTTAACAGTGATTATTATTCGCGTGCGGCCGGATACGATTCACCCTGTTGCTGCAGGGCCTTCCTTAGCCAGCGATAGCGCTGAAGGTGAATTTGATATGGCACCACGAGTTGTTCAGACTCTGCTTTTCTCAATTTTTGTATCTATTTTTCTCGCCATAACGCTCACATGGCATCGCATTCGGTTAGAAAATCGTGCAGAGCAAATAGAAGCACGTAAAGCCGCCCTACTCACGAAGGAGATATAAGAATGCCTAAATATACAGACTATATGATCGCTGGGTATGCAGTGGCAATTTTGCTTTATAGCGGACTTGTTTTCAGTATTTGGTGGCGGTATCGTTCGCTGGAAAAGACAGAACAATTGCTTGAAAAGCTAGAAAACGATTAATTCGCTATACTAAAATAATTGGGCTATGAACCTGCCCAACATATTTTCTTGAGCGAATCGTATGAGTTAGCTATACTCTCAACATAGATGTTTTTAACACAATGCTAACTCATTCAGAAGGATTAGCCGTCGGTGACACCTGCCACAACATTTGTACCTGCATTACTTCGTGATCCATCTTTGGCTCGGCGACTGTTAACACCCGGCCATCTTGAACAAATACAGGCTCTGGTTGTGCGCCTACGCATTGAAAATGATGTGATGGCGGTTATCCAAGATATTACAGACCCATCAGTCAATACCGTAGTATTGAATACTTTATATACTACGATTGGCGAAATGGCAGCATCAGCCGGTGGGTTTACAACACAACTGGATGAGAAACTGGTCACGCTTTTGTTTTTGCTGCCAAATGATTCACAAGCAGGTATGGTGTATCATGCGCTTACATTATTAGAGCAGCTTTTATCTGCTTTAAGCACGAAAAATATTCCCGGTTATCCCGGCATTCGCTGGAATGTGGCTGCTGGAGTAAGTAGCGGCACTTTGATGATAACTTCACCTTATCATGAAACCGCTAATCGTCGAGTGTTGATCTATGATGGCCCAGCTTTTGAACAAGCAGATGAAGCACTTCAGCTTGCCACTACTGGGCGTATTGTTGTTCATCGTGACGTATTACGTCGTCTTGGTAGCCCTCCTGATGGGCAATGGATTGATGTTCATTACTTTTTACCCAGTGAAAGTTTTACTAAAAGTCCGGTTGCACAAGCAGTTAAAGATTTTCGTCCTAAAAAACGCCAAACTACTCCAGATTTACCACGTCGTCAGTTATTAACATGGGTAGATCACGCTCTTTCAGCCCAGCCTGATCGCTTCTTACGAGGCGTATTAACAGAACGTCTCATTGTGATGGAAGTTTGCCTTCAAGCTCTTTCGCTCAATGCACCAGAAGATGCTGAACAATGGCAGCAAATCATGGGGCGTGTTTTAGGAATCATTGAGCGATATGGGGCCGTGCTTGTTCAACAACAAAACGAATATTTGCAACTTGCTTTTATTGATGACGCTCCACTAGGACGTATTGCGCCGCGTGCCGTAAGTTTGGCACTATCGCTCAAAAGGACGCTACAAGCCATCGAAATAGAGACCCGTATGAGCATCGCTGCTGGGCGTGGTTATATGGGGATGGTTGGTGCTCATCATGTGCGGCATAGCATTATTTTAGGGCAGGCCGCACAACAGGCTCATCAATTACTTGCATTAGCACCTGAAGGCGAGATTGTTGTGAATGAGCCTATTCGACAGGCAACACAACAGGAATTTGGTTGGCGACCTTTAGAAGATGGGTTCATTCTCACTGGCGAGATCACATTAGGTAGTGGATTAGTAACACGGGTACAATCCAAGCCTACGATGCCCATTTTGGAACGTGAAGAGGCGAGTAAGGCCCTAGATGAAGTGATTGAGTCTGCTCGAAAAGGGGAAACTCACCTTTTGCTCATCACTGGCGAAGGTGGCTATGGACGCTCTTCGCTGATTGATTTATTAATCGATAAATGGCTGCGTGCAGATGGAAATGGTTTTTTGTCAATTGGGCCGGCGTATGTGCCTGCTGTTCCTTATTCTCTTTGGATTCCTATATGGCAAGGAATTTTTGGACTTTCGCCTGAAAATGACGCAAAGCAAAATCTAGAAACGCTCAAATCTGCTATTGATCGTTTATTGCCCGATGCACAAAGTGTTACCTCATTATTTGCTGATGTAATGGGATTAGTTCCTGAAACTCCTCCTCATGTAGATGGTTTAAGTGCACCTGTGCGTCAGCAACGACTGCTAGAAGCCAATGCAACTTTGCTACGCTATTTAGCAGAGCTCACACCAGTACTTCTTGTTTTTGAACGTGTGGACAATGCTGACACATTATCACTTAACCTGATTGAGCGTTTGGCTGAACAATTTGAGGATGTGCCGGTGTTGTTTTGCATAGAAGATCGTCAACAATCGGTGTATAGCCTAAGCCAGCGTTTTACATCCGCTAAAACTGTAGCTGCTGATCCACTATCAGCAAAAGGGGCGTGGCAACTACTACGTCACATCTTACCAAATGTTGATTGGCCCTACAGCTATCGCTTAGCCCTAGAGGAACGTTTGGGTGATCCTAAAAGCGAAAAAGTAGTAGAAGTTTCGCCAACTTTCGCTTTGATGTTGGGATATGTTTTGCGGGATGTTATTGTAGGGGAAGATCAACGTACCTTTAAGGATGATGTGTTGCCGCAAAATTGGCCCCGAAATATTGAAGAGGTGACCCAACTTATTTTACAAAAGGTACTTTCAGCAACCGAACGACGAATAATTGAACGAGCTTCTGCCTCTGGCACTTTCTTTTATCACCAATTTGATTGGCTAGACACAACAGATTTAACCGTAGACCTTGAACAAATTCGTTCTCTACAAATTACCAAGCCGTTTATTGACTTAGGGCACACGCGCCGCTGGGATCACTTCACGCACGAAACAGTACGTCTCACTATTTATCGAAACTTAGATGCTAAGACACGACATACTATTCACGAGAAAATCGCGCAGTGGTACCTCAGAAGACAACCGGGACATGGTAGCCATGCACTTGTTGCTTACCATTATCAACAAGGTGGATACATTGCTGAGGCAGTAGATGCTTATGTAAAAGCTAGTGCTTATGCAACAGCATGGGGCGCTGAGTCAGAGGCTTCTCAACTGTTGTTGGCAGCTGAACGTCTAGTGACAAGCCAAGATGATCATACACCGACACGTTGTAAGGTGCATCTTGGTTGGGCAAAGTTATGGCGACAGCAAGGGCATTATACTCGTGCCTTAAACAGCGTTGAGCGTGCTTATGAACATGCTGAAGCGTTGAATGATACAGAATTGATTGGTGAGAGCCTCGTACTGCGGGCATGGCTTAATTATTTAGTCGGCAAATGGGAAATTGCCCTAGATGACGCTAGAACAGCTGCTCAGTTACCCGTTGAAAATCTTGCTATTCGTTCACAGGCATTGTGGGTACAGGCGCGCGTTTTATATGACATTCAGCAGCAACATCAGGCCGCTAAACTCTTAATGCGTGCGCTAGAAATGAACGCTATTCAAAGTGAGGCATTGCTCATTGCAATGGAATTAGACGCGGCAAGCATCTTGCTAGCGGATTATCAACGAGATGCCGCACGCATCTCTGTTTTACGCGCATATCAGCGAGCTTTGGTACTTAACGATTCGATTTTATTACACCGCGTTACTAAACTATTGGGACATATCCAATTATTATACGGTGAAGCTGATTCAGCCGTTAACTCTCTAGAGCAGGCGATCAGCTTGCCGCCACCACCCAATGCCAGCTTTACTGAATTAGGCGATTTGTTACGCGATTACGCGGTTGCTTTATGTTATCAAGGGCGTTATGTTGATGCAGAAGCGGCTTTTGATACAGCACAAAGCTATTATATTGGTGAGCCTAATGAAGAGAAACATGAGCAAATTCTCAATTTATTGAGAGTTAGTGAGTTTTATCTAGATCGCCTCTTGCTAGATGATGCACAAAATATATTGAGTATGCTTAATACCCAACGTCAAACATTGGCATTGCCCTATCAATATTTATTAGATTTGACTCAGATACAAGTTTATCTTCAGCAGAACGAACTCGAAAAAGCGCGTGATTTGTTGAAAACCTTCAATGAGTTGCCCGACTCTGCAACAAAACAGTGGTATCTTCCTTTGATCCATACGCGAGAAGCGGAATTACTTTTAGCTGAAGAACAATGGGAGCTTGCACGGGCACGTGCTATTCAAGCGCTAGGTTCAGTAAGCCCGAATGGTGACTTACGAGCGTTGACTCTAATATATATCCTTATTGCAGAAGCAAATATCATTCTGCAAAATCGCCACGAAATTATTGTTGATGCGCTTGAACGCGCGGTTCGTACTGGAAGGAAACAAGGCCGTCGCTTACACTTAGCGCGTGCATTGTATGTGTGGGGAAAGTATTTGCGCCATACTTCTTTACGTGGCAGTACATTAGCACGTAGTAATTCTTATATTTTTGAAGCCCAAATGCTTTTTCAAGAGATGAACATAGACCCTGAAGAGTATATGCCTGATTATCTAAAACAAATTTGGGAACAAACTTCTGTTGAAGAAGCGCATTTATGATATTATTGCGCATGTGATTATTCGGCGCTATAATGCCGCCGATACTGCGAATGAGGAGGATAAAAATCGTGCGATCTGTGGTGATTGGTATTGCAATAATAGCCTTTGGAGCTTTATTAATTGGTGGTTTATGGGTGACAAGTGGCTCACCATTTGAAGGAGCAGTGCAAGTTCGTAATCCTGCAGCTTCAACTGTTGAAGCCACTAATAGCCAACTAGCATTATTAGCCCTTGTTGTACTATTGGTTGTCGGCGGTGTTGTCGTCAATGGCGCATTGCTAGCAGGGTTATTTTGGCTTCTCAATCGCGAAGCATTGCGTGCGCAAGCAAGCCCGCCTACACCATTTGAGTTCTCACTATCACCAGAAGGCAATACACTCGGTAGCTGGGCGCGTCAAAATGCTGTACCTCTGATTGTAATTTTGAGCGTCTTTCTTGTTGTTGCATTCTTTGGATTAGCAGTGATAACAGGTGCTTTTTCGTAAACATGTTGCCCTAGATAGAAAAGCAAGAATAGTTTTCTTGCAACCTAATTCTTGCTTTTCATCTGCTAAAACCATTAGAATGCAAGCTCATGTTTGACCGTATCATATAAGGCTTGTGCCTTAAGCTCACTAAGCGTGTAACAAGGGCCGCCAAGCTGTTCTGCTAATTTTTGCGCTAATCCCTGATCAAATGCAGCATGTTCCATATTAATTGTTACTGTCCTGATGTGTTCCAGTTTAAAGCGCTCTGCGATGCTATGCGCCTCTAATTGCGGTGGTTGGTTCGTGATAGATACGTTGCCTGCCCCATCGGTAAGTAAAATCATCAAAGGCATCACATCAGGATGACGATTCTGCTCTTGTTTGATCACTTCATATGCTAGCATCAACCCTGCTGACAGCGGTGTTTTTCCGCCGACAGGAATATCAGCGAGCGCTTTTTTAGCGAGTATGACGGAATTGGTCGGCGGTAATACCAAAGTAGCACGATCTTTCTGAAAAACAACTAATCCTACACGATCACGGCGCTGATAAGCGTCGGTGAGTAGCGACATAATAGCGCCTTTGGTTGCGCTCATGCGCTCGGCTACTGCCATGCTCCAACTCGCATCTACTACGAACAGAATGAGGTTAGCGGCTTTTTTGACCCTTACTTTTCGTTGTAAATCGCTGGCATGAATAGAATATGCCAGATCGCGCTCAATACGATCTGTTTGGCGTTCAATTTGATGCGGAGCAGCTGCGCGTATTGTTGCGTCAAATGCAATGTCGCTAGTGCGCTCTTTTACTGGGCGCGCTTGAATATAGCGTCCGCGTTTTCGATCGGTAACGGTGCGACTACGTTTGCCAGCGGTGCGACGTGTAAGGCGATCAAGCGGTGTATCCAAGCGGCGTGCTGTAAATTCTTGTTGGCTATCTACCTTTTTCCCCCCCTCATTCCATTGAGCACTTTGTGGGGTTTGGGGAATAGATTGGGCAGCGGGTTCTTGCTGTTCGATTTCCCCCGTTGCCTCCTCTTGTTCTTCGCCTTCAGCTAACGCGCTTTTTTTTTAGCTTCAGAAAGACTTTCTTCAGTATTTCCTTCAATCTCAAGCTCGCTGGCTTGTTCATCAGCTTCGTCAACAATTGATTCAAGTCGTTCTTGTAACTCGTCTGTGTTTAATGTGGCATCAGAAAACGGCCCGCGCTTCACGCGATGTGGCAAGGCCAATTCAGCAGCAACCATAATATCTTCGGGCAAAATATAGTCTCGCCCTTCAAAGGCTGCATTTGCAATGGCAGCTTTCAAAATGACAAGATCGGCACGATGCCCGTCAATACTTAATTTGCTGGTCAAGCGCGCAATAATGAGCAAATCGCGGCGAGTGTATCTTACTTGGTGTATTCGCTCAAATGCTTTGCCAATGCGTTCAGAAAGTGCTTTCTCGTGAGGCTCCCAACGCTTAATAAATCCTTCAGGGTCAGTATCAAATTGAATGTGCCGCTCCAGAACTTCTAAACGCTGGGTTGGATCGGTTAATCCTTGAATGGTCACTGAAAGCCCAAAGCGATCTAATAATTGTGGGCGTAACTCGCCTTCTTCAGGATTCATTGTGCCAATGAGGATAAAACTTGCAGGATGTTGGAAGCTAATTCCTTCACGTTCTATCACATTAATCCCCATCGCAGCTGAATCTAATAGCAAGTCAACAATATGATCATCCAGCAGATTCACTTCATCCACATATAAGATGCCACGATTTGCTGCGGCAAGCACGCCGGGCTCAAAATGTTTTTCACCAAGTTTAATAGCTTTTTCGATGTCAAGCGTGCCAACAACACGATCTTCTGTAGCCCCAACCGGTAAATCAACAAAACGACGTTGACGTACTTCAGTGGTAAGTGGGCGGCCACTTGTGTGCCATTCTTGCACTAAATCTGACCATTGATCAGGACGATTGGGATCATCGTTAAAAGGAGAATCTGCGATGACTTCGATTTCTGGTAATAATGTCGCTAAGGCACGTGCTGCCGTTGATTTAGCTGTTCCGCGCTCACCACAAATTAATACACCACCAATACTGGGGTTAACTGCATTCAAAATGAGCGCGCGTTTCATGAGTTCTTGGCCAACAATAGCCGTGAATGGATAGATGCGCTGTCTTCGCATAATGCCAATTTCCTATGTTGTTATCTACAAGTTTTTAGTAGTGCTAAATAGTATTTTAATCGATATAACCTCTGGGTGTTAGGGCTAACGTTCCAAAATGAGCGTTACGGGGCCGTCATTATGAATAACAACTTGCATCATTGCCCCAAAAACACCAGTCTCAACACGTTGAATGCCATTTGCTCGCAGTGCATTAACAAATTGGTTGAATAAGGGTTCTGCTATATGCGGTGGTGCAGCTTCTGTAAAACTGGGACGGCGGCCTTTGCGCCCATCTCCATAGAGAGTAAACTGAGAAATAGCTAATATTCCACCCCCAACATCCTGAAGTGAGCGATTCATTTTTCCTTCGTCATCTTCAAACAAACGTAATCCTGCCACTTTTTGCGCTAGCCATACGGCAGTTTCTGAAGTGTCAGTATGAGTGATGCCTACTAATACTACAAAACCGCGTTCAATTTCTCCCACTACTTTTTGTTCAACAGCCACAGAACCGTAGGTTACTCGTTGGATTACGAGGCGCATTGTATCACCTTTTTCTGTTTCTAATAAAGTTCGTGTCTGAACTGCTTCATTTTTGTTATATAATCTTTAATATAATCGGAAACATGCGCCTCAAAAAATCGGCGCATTATCTATGTGATGGCCATAATCCGCACAAATTATGCGGTGATAATGTACTGAAAACGAACGTATAAAGATTATAATTGGTGGTTTGAAAATGATAAACAATGATCTTTTGTCTCTCATTAAACAAATGTCTGTGCAAACAGACTATGATGAAGCATGGTTAATGGGGCTTGAAATCCAATCCCTAGAAGCCTCCTCAGATACTATTGATGCTTTTCGACAAGTACTTATTGCGGGCTCTATGCCTGCGCGTCGTGCCGCTGCTTTTTGGCTTGCAGATGATGCTGAACATGCCCCGGTTGATCTGTTGCTACAAATGGCAACTGATGCTGATAAGGAAATACGCTTCCATGCTGCATATTGCTTGAGTTATTCGCGTCATGATCGTGTTGTGCCCACACTGGTCGAGCTGGCGCTGCATGATGAAGACGATGAAGTTCGTCAGACAGCCGTCCAAAGTCTATACGATGCGGCTTATTTAAATCTAGTCCCTGATCATGAGATTTTGAAACATCTAACAGCTGTGTATAAACAAGATGTATGTGCAAAAGTACGCGAAGAAGTTGTTATCAGCCTTGCTAATTTCTTAAAATCCTCCGTGTTGCTAGAAGCTATTCAGCTATTAGAAGAAGCGCTGAGCGATTTAGACGCTGCTGTGCGTGACCAAGCTGCGATTTCCTTGTCGGTTTTGCGCGATGAGATTTGGCATATAGAAGATGATGATCCCGTTTTATTGATGAAGGAATTGTAACTTTGTTCATCTTGATAACAACAGACTTAAGCGGAAAGAGCCACCTTAAAACGTGGCTTTTTTCTTGTGGGATGCTTTAGCATGATAGTTTTATTTATGGTATTTATTTTGCTAGGGCTAACGTTGGGGGTCGGGATGATGCTCGCACCAGCGTTGCCAACTTCACATCCAAGAGTAGCTGTTGCGGGGGTTTTGTGCCTTGCACTGGTGATGAGCGGTTCGTTATTTCATGCGGGGCTTTTTGGGTGGGATATTCTCCTTGTCGATTATTTGTGGTTTGCCCTAATTACTGGCGTGTTTTTGGGAGGAACGCTTACAGTTGGAATGCGACGTGTAGAAGCTGCAATCGCCGAAGGAAAAGATGCACACTTAGGATGGCCTAGTCTACTTACTATGAGTGTTTTTGGTGGATGGGGGCTTATTACCCTTCTGATCTTGAGCTCTCAATCATCCCCTCAACAACTACTTGAGGGTTTTTCAACTTTACATAGACATATAAATGCTTTTCAACACAACGCGAACTTATCTTCATTAAACACAAGAATTGATGCTCTTGGTCCCGGTTTGCCAACAATTTTAGCTTACTTTGATGCACAACTTCCTATTGATGTTGCTGTTGGGCTGGTTGGTTGGATTGTCAGCTTACAAGTGATATGGTTATGGCTTGCTTATGATATAGGAAGCGAACTTGAGCTAAAAACACAGTATCTATGGGCATGGATTGGCCTTGCTGCTTTGATTGGGATATTGTGCATTAATAAGCCGATCATTTTAACCGAACTAGTTTTGGCTGGTGGATTTTGTTTCTTTGTGTGGCATTGGATGAATCATAATGCATGGTTTGACTTTGTCGCAGCTGCAGTTTGTGCTGCTGCAACCATCTTGGTATTCCCGCTTGTGGCGACGGGACTCTTAGTTATCTATTGCGCTCTCATGCTTCTTAGGGGTTCACATAATTTCAAAATAAATTTATTGGGAGCTATAGGAATTGTGAGCTTAACGATATTGGGCATTAGTCCTTGGTTGGTATCTTTGATATAAATAAAAAAGCCCTTCTATCAACTTAGAAGGGCAAAGGTGTTATTAACCGGGTGTTGGCACAATTGGGCGGCTCGCAAAACTGGTTGGATCAGAGCCTTCTCGTACTTCTACACCATCTTTAATCCCATCACCATCTGTATCAGGATTGTTGGGATCAGTCTTTAGACCCTGCTCACCATAAGTTACGCTAACTTCAGTAGCATCATCTAAGTCATCATCGTCGGTATCTTTTTCATTTGGGTTTGTGTCAAAATCTTCTACTTCAGCGCGATCACTTAGACCATCCCCATCTGTATCACGTTCGCGAGGGTTCGTCTTCGATTCTTTAAGCTCAAAGCCATCATCAAGCTGATCGCCATCAGAATCTGCTAAGTCAGGCAATGTTCCTGCCTCTAGCTCTTCAAGATATGTAAGACCATCCCCATCTACATCACTAGCAAATGTCGCCTCAATGCGTGCTGTGGCGGTTGGGATAACAGCATTTTGGAATGAGTTGGCCGTCGCCGTCAGAAAGTCAGTAAGTGGCCCAACATCAACAGTGGCAGTTGGTGTAGCTGCTGCTTGGATAGTAGGCTCATCTTTGGGGCGGAAGAGCAAGAATAACAACAAGAGCAACAAACACAAGCATAACAACATGAATAGCGGCAATATCCAAATAGGCAACAACGGCGGTGAAATAAGTTGGCCATTTGCCGCTTTTTCTAGATTAGAGGCCGTGTTAACCTCAAGCTCATATTGATACATCTTTGAGCCGCCGATCATAAGACGGCTCTTTGGGCGAACTTCTATCTCCACGGCGACTTTTGTAAGCGGATCGATAATCAGTGGAGCTGGATCGTGATAAAAGCGAAGCCCATCTTCTTTATCGCGTCCACGTACAATATAACTATCACGAGCATTACCTTCATTATGGATCGTCAGCCAAACGAGACCACGCTTACGAATGATTTCAGGTTCTAATTCAATAGAGAACTCATAATAAGGTTTAACAACAAGTATCCCTTGCCCCCAACCAATCACCTCCATTTTTTCATCCAAAACACGTATATCAAAAATGTGCTGGCCGGCTGTGCTAGTGGGTTGGCGAGGTGGTTTTAATAAAATACTGAACTCACCCCCTTCATCCGGGAGTAGCTGTAACGTCGTAGGCGGAATTTGAAACCATTCTTGATCAAGTCCATAAATGCGTAAGCGACAGTGTTTGACAATATTACTTGTGTTATAGACACTGACTATTGCGTTGGCGACACCACCCGCTTCGACAGTAACCTGTTCTGGGTCAACGGTTACGCGGATAGCATTCGCGCCGGGGCCTCTGGGTGGTGCTTGATGAGCGTTATATGGAGGTTGGGCTGGGTATGGCTGGTGCTGTGCGGGATACTGTTGGGCTGGCGCTTGATAGTAACCGCCATATTGTTGTCCACTACCACTAGAGGCATTTTTCCCGCCGCCATAATCTGCTGGCGCATCAAAAATCTGTGTGCCCCCAACATGACCTTTACCAGAAGCAGCAGGGGCTTGAGAAGATGGCTGTTGAACAACACCGCCGCCAGCAATTTGTGTTTTATTAATTTCCGAGCGTGCAGCAGTGGCTTTATAAAGTTGTAGGCTAAATTCGCCTATGATTAATTCTTGTTCAGGGGGCCATGGCTCAGCAACATCTTTGACGAGTTTTGCCCCTGCTAAGAACGAACCGTTGCTGCTACCCAAATCAACTACGATAAATTTGCCATCAGGTTGGCGCTCGATCTTCAAATGCCGCCGTGAAACTTTATCTCCCGGTAATGGAATATCTAAATTAGGATCACGCCCAACCAATAATGTTGTTTTACGTATAGGTATGCGTCGATAAATTTGTCCTTGAGGCGTAACGACAATAATAGTGTCTTCAGTAAACTGTTCTCCCTCAGCCACACGCCCTACTTGAGGCTTTGGAGAGTCATGGGCAATCGGCGCTACTGGTGGCTTTGGTGTGGAAAAAAGATGCGCCGCTTCAGGAGCAAGTGCCTTACCAAATTCTGCTGCGGTTTGAAAACGCTCTTCTGGAGATTTGGCGAGCGCTTTCATAAGAATAGGCTCAATGTGAGGAGGTAAATCTGGGCGTATTTGACTGGGTGGTGTCGGCATCATGGTTTGATGCATTGTCATCGCTTCTGCCATATTCTTAGGCAAAAACGGTAAGCGCCCTGTCAATAACTCGTAAAACATGATGCCAAGCGCATAAATATCACTGCGCTTATCGGTTTCACCGCGAAATTGCTCCGGGGCCATGTATGGTAAAGTTCCCAGTGGGCGATTTAGCTGTGTTTTAACCAAGTTTTGGGCATCTACAAGTTTTGCTAGTCCAAAATCAGTTAAAACAATGGTATAAGGCATTCCACCGGGAATAGGGTTAGGTTTTAGTAAGACATTATCAGGCTTAATATCACGATGGATCATCCCCTGACTGTGGGCATAATAGAGCGCTGTACATGCCTGTTGCATAATATAGGTGGCTTCATCAACATGCATAACATAATTTTGCGCTTCCATTTTGTTGAGATAATCCCGCAAACTGCCACCTTGTACCAGTTCCATCACTAGATAGAGCTGATTTGCGTCTGCATGAAACTCAAACACGCGCACAATATTAGGATGATTTAGAGCAGCCGCTGCCCGTGCTTCTTGTATGAAGCGTTGACGTAATTCTTCATGCTGGGCAACTTCGGGTTGCATGACCTTTACGGCAACAATGCGTTGTAGGCGTAGATCAAGAGCCTGATAAACAGCTCCCATGCCACCACGCCCAATAAGGTTTTGGAGTTGATAGTTACCTATAGTTTGTCCGGGAGAAAACATATTTTAGTCTATTATCAATTGATAGCGTGTATGAACAGGTCGATGCGACTCAATGATCTGTGTTGCAAGTGCACGATTTTGAGCCGTGTCTTGATCCCGCCCGATTGGCAAACGGACAATAAAGGTAGAAAATTGTTCTGGTGGTTCACTAATTTCTGGTGGTTTACCGAAAACGAGCTCTAAATGCCTTGCAAGCGCTTTTCTTGTACCACGAGCTTTGAAGAGCATTCCTAATTCTTGCACAATGGCATGTTGACGCTCTTCTGGAATATTATCAGGTACCAGTATATCTACCCATTTACCGAACCACTGTAACCATTCTGGCGGGGCCATCTTGGCATCTAAATATAAGTCTATATTATCCACGATCCATTCGTAAGGTGCAAATCCTGCTTCAAAAATGAGTAAAAAGCGCTTGAAGAAATCACTTTCACTATAGATTTCTGGCAGATATTGCATCCAAGTGCTGGCATCGGTTGGAACACCCTCTAATGGCTTCGGTACGCCATTACTTTTCCCATTGGTTGCAGAAGGCGGAGGTGATGCTGGAGGTTGAATAATGGGTGGGGAAACATCTGGGCGTTCTGTAGTGGATTCTGTCTTTTGAACAGCAGCCTTAGGCGGCTCAGGAGCATCCTTTGTTTCTTTTTGAGATTTAGGTTTTTTAGTTGAGGGTTGGGGAGGGGCAGTGGTTTCTTTTTCTGGTTTGGCAGCAGCTTTGGGCTTTTCCTCATATTCTTCGATACGATCAAAAAAGAGTGAAAAAGGCCCCATTGTCACCGATTCACCTATCGCCAATGGTATAGGTTGATTAGGTTCAAGGCGTGTATCACCCTTAAGTGTGCCATTAGAGCTGCCAAGGTCTTCAACGGTGAGCGTTTCACCATCAAAAATAAAGCGCGCATGGTTGCGTGATATTTTTGTATGTTTTAGAGGAAGATCATTATTATCAAGACGGCCCACCGTCAATGGTGCAGTCTGTGAGACTTCTACAGTATCTTGTTGAATGTCTGGCCCATAAATACGCAAAATTGCGCGACGGTGGGTAGTCATATTTTCATAATCCCCTTTTTAAGCATCTGCTGCACGAACATCATGGCGATAGGATGCAATAAGCCCGTGTTGAACGGTTTCAATAACGGGCAAAGGCCCCTCACGATTAATATCTCCCTCTGGTAAGTATTGAATCCAATATAATTCTATCGAACGAATGAAGTCAATGCCATTAATATCTTGCAAAGCAGCGATAATATCCGATTGAACTAAATCTCGACCGAATGGCCATCCCTTGCCTTCTGGGCCACCAATAATTGGATTGAGGTATTGGTACAACCTCGCAGAAATTGCATTTTCTACTTCTTCGGGGTTTGCAAATGTGCTAGGTCTGAAACGTACCTTTGTAGAAATCCAATAATATTGTGGCTCCATAATATCGAGGTTAGTCGTGAGCAAACGTCGTTCATCTAGATAGTTATGTATAATCTGACGAACATCATCGGCAAGCACAAGCTCTTCACGCTCAATGATTCGATTTGGGTCTGTAATTTGGGGCACAATAAAAACATTAACACGGCTACTGGTATCAGCAGCTACTGGTAGAGCAAAGGCACGCGAAACACGTCCGGGTGCGCTTTTGATGGCTAAATATTCAAAGTCTTTTGCGGTAACGGCGCGTTCAAGTGTGCGTAAATGGCCGGGCACTCGCAATTTCGCATCTTCGATATTTTCAGCATCAAGCCCACCAATTGCGGGTTGTCGATTGGTGACACGTGCGATGAAAGGAATACTTGTTTTTAGCGTATTAATTGCCCCTACTTGCAGGTTTCCACGTATGCCACCACCATAACGGTATTGCTTCATGATAATTAAAGCACCTTTTTCAGGAATAGCGCCATATCGCCGAACGCTGCCGTCTCGTTGTGGCATAGCTGGGCCAAAACGAATTTCTCCTGTTATCGCATCAAGCATATAATGTCGATCTGTTTCGCTTGATGAGGCAAAATCTGAAACTTCAGTCCACACTTCATCTTTTTTACCGCGCACAATAATATATTCGTCTTTGCTACGAGGCAGAATTGGTGTATTTTGCAGTTTGAATTTTTGTCCCGGAGTGCCATCACTTCGCGTTGGCATAATTTCGTTTTTGACAGTTTGAGCATGAGTGATGTCAACCGTGATTCCCCAAGATTCCGCATTAACGCGACTGAAGAATGGGCTTTCTTGATACTGCGGTGCACCTTCAGGTACGCGCAATAAACGACACCGCAACCAATACCCACGATGCCCATCAATTTCACTCTCCACCATCTTAGGGAGATGCAGGCGAATTAACCCCGGTACGTTGAAGGCTTTTGTGCCGTCAACATCGATCTCGCAAGGTTGCCATTCTACTGGGTTCGCATTAGACAGTGCTTCCCAAATATAAGGTGGATTAGTGGGATCAATACCTGCCCCCGCAGCGCGATCTACTACAATATCAATGCCTAAGATGTGATCGCTCATGTCACGCTTAAGGCCAAAGTAAATCGCATCGCCGGGTTGTGGTTTTTCTTGAAAAATATTAAAACCGCGCCCAACAAAACCATTTTTAGCTTGGCGAACGTCATGTGACTGATATGTGCGTTTATCGGGCAAGCGAATACTCGTTAATAAATGTGTGAGTTCAGCGACTCGAATAACAGCATCATAATCCGTTGAAAAAATAACAGGTTCTTCATTTTCAGTTCGGGTAGTTGAAACTTCAGTACCTTGACGTAACGCAGTATCAATTGGCTGAGGTGCAGAAAGCCAAAAAGTAGCACGTGATTTGGCTGCTTGTGGTTCACGGAGCTGCATTCCGAGTAGCTGCATCATCTTAATATATAAACGCTCTGGAACGCGATTAAGGCGATAAAGCATCACATCGGTCATAAATGCGAACAGTTCGATCAGGGTAACACCCGGATCACTCATATTATGATCTGTCCACTCTGGTGTATAGAGTGGTATTCGCTTCAGCGCCTCTTGCACTAAATCATCAAATGTTCGGTCGTCAAGACGCGGGGCTTCAAACGACATCTTGCCTCCTTCAATCAGGGCTGGTCGGGCAGTATATAGAATGGATATACCAAAGCGCGCGGGTCAAGATCACCTTTGATAGTATAGGTGATTTCGATTTGTATCATGCCCATATTCTCTGTATCTGCACGAACCTTTACATCTTGTAAATCAATACGTGGTTCCCACATATTGAGCGCTTCGCGCACAAAACGTGCGGCTTTGGCATGGGTTTCTTCTGTATTGGGCTCAAATACAAGTTCGTGAATACGGCAGCCAAAGTCAGGGCGCATGATACGCTCACCGGGAGCCGTGTTCAAGATAACATGAATGGCTTGGCTTATTTCACTTTCGTTGCCTGTAAGTGCTAGTTTGCCTTGGCTATCAATTTGTGGCGGAAAGGCAAAACCACGCCCAATAATATCGCTCATTGTCTAATCCTCTTAGTTAATCTTCACAAGAGTACCTTGAATAGTCATCACGCCACCTGATTGTATGTTCATCAATCCTGAGGATGCAACTTTAGTTGATGCGCTACCTTCTAAGGATGCTTGTCCTGTTGCTGTCAAATTCAAATTGGCATTGGTCTTTACGGAGACACCCGTTGTGCCTTCAACATCAACATTTTGTGTGCCTTTGACACTTACCGAGCCTCTGGCCTCCATTTGGATGTTACGTGTGGCGCTCATCTTAATAGTTCCTTTAGAGGTGAGTTCAATGTCACCGGTGCTATTCAGGATAATTTTTTGGCTAGCAGCATCAAACTTAATACTCGTATGACCATGAGCATCAATGATTTCTATGAAGTCATCGCCACTGTCTTCATCAACCATCCGAATTTTATGACCAGTGCGGGTTTGGATCAAACGCTCTTTGACTTTGCCACTGGCGACAGTTTGTGCTGGGGGTTTATCTTTTCCGTTATAAAGATTTCCAATCACATAAGGCTGATTAACATCGCCTTGTTCAAATGCGACCAACACTTCATCGCCAACTTCAGGCAAAATGTAGAAACCACGTGTACCACCGCCGCCCATCGTCACGACACGTGCCCACCAACTTTCTTGTTGTTCATCCAACCAAGGATATTTAACTTTAACCCGTCCCATTTGTTCTGGGTCTTCATTGTTAGTGACAATAGCAGGCACAACCCCACTCCATCGTTCATTACCATTTGAACGCTTTAATAATTGGGTGAGCGTGCGTGGATTGCGCCCCTCAACAGTAAAGTAGCAAACATAATGACCGGGCGAAAGCACATGACGAACTGTTGTTAACTTATATTTTCCAGAGAAGCGCGTGCCTAACTTTTCGATTTGGATCGTTGCACCAGCTTTAAGTTTTGGATTACCAAAGGCTTCACCATCGGCTTCGATATAACCACTATTGAGATCATTCAAAATGGCAGTAGCAACATCATTTGCATCAGCTTGGCTATAGACAATATAACGTGTTTCAATTTCAGTTGCAGCACTTAGCGCTGATTGCGCTTTAGAGCCGCCCCAACCGCTGATACCAATTTCTGGTGATGTTTTGCTGGAACTTGCTTGACCTAAAATCGCTTTCTTTTCTTTGATATTCCAGCCACGCACTTTAACTGTGTCTACTTGATCAGCAATGCTTAGACGTGGTCGAAAATAAGCTAGGTCAGTGCCATATTCTAGCGTAGCAACAGGGCCTTTTGGATCAGGCTTGCGAAAATAGAGCTTTTCTTCGTCAACAAATACCTCATAACCGATACGAGCGGCGCGTTGTTGCAAAAAGGCCATATCACTGATGGCATCTTGATAGATGTGATCATAAACCTGAGATGTGCTATCCACAACGGGAGACAAACCATACTCGCTGGCAATAGCTTGTGCAATATCTGAGTCTTTCTGATTTAGAAAGGTGCGCGTCTTAGTTCCACGATGCATTCGATGGCTTTTATCATAAGCCCGAATAACAAGGCGACCAATAGCACCTTCTTCAAACATTGGTTCTATGCCAATAATTTCGCCTTTGAATATTTTCTCTGCACCTTGAGGATTATCCGGTGGCGAGACTTCAATTTCTAGGGTCGCACCTAATGGAAACAGCGATTCATCATCGGTGTGTTTCAATTCACGATCATTAAGCCGAACCACAGCCATTGCAGGTAGATGTAAGCTGCTCTCAACGACAATATCAATTAAGTCAGAAATAACTTCTGGTTTTAGATCGGTGCCATTCACCTTGACATAAGGGTTGTAAATCCGAACCTCGTTATGGATAGCCATTGACTTAGCCCTTCCTTAACTATTAGGAATACTAAGCGTCGTACCGGGTGGTACTTTGCGCGGATCATCAATATTGTTAGCTTCAGCAATACTACGATAGTTAGAAGCACTGCCTGTTGACGATGCTGCAATTTGATCAAGCCGACTGCTGAGTGATGCGCGCATTGATTTAGCTGTTTCAGCTGGAACCGTTGCAGTAGATTGAGAACGATAATCTTCAGGGTCTTTCACTTGTTGTAAGGTGATGTCAACTGTGCTGCGCAACGGCGTACCGTTTTGTGAGAAAAGTGTAAACTTTTCGGACATTTGCGTAATGACCGCTTCAAAATATAATCCTCCCCACTCAAACGCCACTAATGGTGGGTCGCTTTTGTTAGTACGAGGATTTTTCTTCGTCTTATCGATGGCCATCATCTTCCAAAGAACTTCTGTATAACCGCGCACATCTTCTCGTGCATCATCCATATAGGTATCAAAGAACAACTGAAGTTTCAGGGTAGCAGGGCCACCTTGCTTAAAGGTGATAGAAGGCGTATTTTGTCCTTTTTTGTCCTTACGCTCCCACGAGTTAGATTTAGAAATGGAGTACTCTGTGGGGTTGAACATAAAATAGGCTATCTCGCCTGTTGAAAGATTGGTGATTTTGCCGGGAACTAATCGGCCTTTAGTCTGTGGCATAATCTTATGCTCCTCAAATGCTCTTATTGATTAGGCGCTAACGTCCGTTATTCCGTTCAATTTCGATACGGAAACGGCGGCGCAAAATGCTGTAAACCTTTTCAGCCATTTCTTCAATTTGCTGGTCTTGATTCTTGCCGGATTTGGCGGCATCTTGAGCTGAATTATCATCTCCGCCTGCATCATCGCTAACGGGTTCAGACACTGCTGCATCATCAATTGAATCTCGTTGTATGGGCGCGCCTTCAACCATGCGCTGGACAGATGTTGCATCCACACCAACCGTTATGGATGGGCTATCAGTATCAATGGGTGTATCAGGTGGCAAATCCAGCATAGTTAGTAGCTCACTAGTTAGTGAACTATTGCCAGTAGCTGACTTTTTGCGTTGCACAGAAGATGGAGTTGAGGTTGGCGCTTGTTGAATAAAGCCTGCTTCAAATAAATCTTGGGCAAGTGGCGATGCTTCCACATCTTCTAAGTCTTCTGTGGCTTCTCTTTGAATTGCTCCTCCTATATTGGGAGAAGCAACTTCAGAGCTAGCATATTGCCAATCTGGTGCTTCTGATGCGAAATCTGGCATAGAAGATTGGCTTTGTTGCCATGTTGTGATCTCATCAGCAACTTCACGTTGAATATAATCTGCTGAACTACTACTACGCTGTACCATCGAAGAGGTATGCTGAGGTGTAGAAGTTTCAGCATTAGTTGAACGCCGTATAACAGGGCG
>RFGP01000124.1 GCA_003697365.1 Chloroflexota bacterium
CAGGATCATCCTCAATAGGATCGGGAGGTGGGGCGTTCCAATTTTGGCAAATGTAGTAAGTGATGTAGTTATCCATATCATAAAATAATTGTAAACGTGGATCGAGTGTATCGCTTGCGGTCTCAATGTCGGCGAAGGTATCAAAAGCAATTTCTTCGTTGCAGTTTACGCTGTAGTGCATCACTGTGGCGATGCCATCCCACGCGAAGAACGACGGCAAAAAATCTTGGCGCAAGGGGCCAATGAAGCCGTCATAGGCTTGTTGAATCATATAGGGTAAGTATTGAAGCGCGGTTGTTGAGTACATATTGAAGAACATCACACCCACGAGGACATCGCCACTTAAATTTGCAGTATAATATTTACCATCCGCGCGGCGACGAACTTCAACTTGTAGCGGCTCAGCATTTAGGCGATCGACTAATTCATAGAACTTACGCTCTAAATCGGGGTAAGTCGTATTGCAAATTGGGTCAGCTTCACATAAATCAAAAAAGTGGTCTAATGCAGCTGCACCATTTAAAGGGGTTTCGATGTAAAGTCTCGCTTGTGGGGGCACAACAGAATCAAGCACAACACTACGTATTCCCTCAGGATGATCGCGCATGATAGTGAGCGCAAGCCGTGTGCCGTATGATACGCCGTACAAATTCCATTGCTCAATGCCCAATGCTTGGCGCAAGTCCGCAAAATCTGCGGCATTTTCTGCGCTTGTATAAGCGTTTAGATCAATGCCGCGTTCCCTATAAAATTCTAAACATTCGACTAGGGCATCAGCGGCGTGTTGTGCACCTTCTTCTAAGGTATAACCTCCTACATAGGCTTCAAAATCTGCTAGCCCAAATTCTTCACATTTGAGATTAGGCTCAGAGAGCCCTGTGCCACGTTGATCCATCAAGATCATGTCGCGATTCAGAGCATATGCGCCAAAGACATATTCAAAAGATCGCAAGTAAGCTGAAATCGATCCTCCCGGACCGCCTGTTAAATATACGATAGGATCGGGTAATGGATTCTCTGAGCGGGCACGCACAATGAACACAGTAAGTTGAACAACATTACCATTGGGATTGCGCCGATTTTCAGGAACGATGAGCCTACCGCAATCTATTTTTCGGTTGGGAGGATATTCAATGTTGTTCGGGCAATTGATGAAGCTGAACTGAACTTCGGTCTCTTGTGCATTGACAGGGGTGGGGAGAAAGCTGCCGCTGATGAGTAAAGTGCTAAGTAATCCAAATAAAATAATTAAAAAAATTCGTTTCGCCATTCAATGATGCTCCTTGTTTCAAAATATTTACTATGCATAGTATTTACCCATTAAGTGATTTGGGGGCTCAATGTGAAGTGATAATCTTGCCTTCAGCAGCCCTAAATAGTCTATCGCGAATAGCGATTAGTACACCTTCGCCTTTGATGTGTAGGGCGAAGATCACATCTAATGCGGCAGCATCAAGATCGCGGATAGCAGTATAAAGACGGGCAGCAATGGATTCTGGCGTATTGCCTAAGGCTAAAATGAAAAGAGTTGGATCGTCCAAAATACTTGCAATGCTGTCTGGTGCTAAGATGCCGATGCGTTGCCCAACGCGCTGAGCGATCTCGCGTTTGATCAATTTGATGACTTCTTCATCTTTGCCCTCAATGAGGTAAAGGGGTGTTTTGGGGGCATAGTGTTTCAGGCTCATGCCGGGGCCAGCAGCGGCTTCATCATCTTGAATAACACGCGGTGTATAAGTGATAGATGGGATTATTTGGCGCAAGGCTTCAATAGTAACGCCACCCGGCCGCAGAACAGTAGGCGGCGATTGAGTCATATCTAATACTGTAGATTCGATCCCAATAAAAGTTGGGCCGCCATCAATGAGCCACTCAATGCGCTCGCCCAAATCAGTGTACACATGGAGCGCTTGGGTGGGGCTAGGATGGCTGAAGCGATTGGCGCTGGGGGCAGCAACAGGAACGCGCGCATATCGCAATAAGGCTTGCGCGATTGGATGAGCAGGAACACGCACACCAACAGTGTCTCGTCCCGCCGTAACATTGGATGGAATCGTGGGTTGTTTGGGCAAGACCAATGTCAACGGCCCCGGCCAAAAGTTAGAGGCGAGCATTTGCACTTGTTCAGCGAGCAGTGGGTCTTCTAGGCGTGCTATTTTTGATACTTGTTGTGCATTATTGAGATGTACAATGAGGGGATCAGTTGCAGGGCGGCCCTTCGCTATAAAAATTTTAGCAACTGCTGCTGAGTCTAGGGCATTTGCCCCCAAGCCATAAACCGTTTCTGTAGGAAAGGCTACTAGCTCTCCATGACGCAGGGCATCTGCTGCTGGCAAGATGATATGCAAGTTGCTAAAGTCTGATGAAACTACGATAACGCGCGTCATAGAGCCTCTCCCCTTCCAAGCTGTGTATAGGCAACAGCATATTTAAAATATACCCCTGATGATGTTTGGGATCAAGGACTTGGATAGAGGAAATTCTAGGTGATGCAATTTATGCTAAGAGAGTTGCACTGCTTCTGAAAGCCAGCTTAAGGCTGTGGCATCATCACGAAACACTTGAATTTTACGTGGATTGTTTGCGAATGCATTCTCAACTAAGCGATGTAAATGCTCATATTGATGATTGCCGCCGCGCGCAATGACGGCAACTCGTCCCTTTAATTCGGGGCGTGTGGTTGCAAAAAGATAGGCCTGTGAAGCTACATGATCAAGCGAGATGATCATATGAGAGAACATATCAATCATACAGCGATATGGTTTGTCTTTGGGCCAAATCTTTAAACATTCTAGAATTGCTTCAAATAGCCGTTGCAATGCGGCTTCATTCACCACACTAAGACGATAAACGACAATGCTGCCGTCATAATAGTAGGTACGAATGACACCTTCACCTAAATCTTCTATAGTTGGAACTCGATTAGCCATCCTAAACCCTTCTGACCTTGAGCATTATTTTTAATCTTATCATGGTTTTTACCTAAAAAAACATGAAATTTATTTGATGTTGAGTATTTTTACTTTTTTTACAAATTTAAATCGATGCCATAATGCATAAGTTAAATAAATTGATACCTGTATTCTATAGAAAAATCTTGTACAGTAGCTTTGCTTGCTATCGCTAAATTTAGGGGCAGATTGTTGTACTATGTTCAAAAATAAGTTGCGGCTAAATCACGTTGTTGTAGTATGTGTGTGCCTGATTATTTTAGGAGCATTATGGTTGTATACTTCCACCGCAGCACAGGGTTTGATTTATGGTGGGGGGGTAGAAAGCGAATCAGCACAACTACAACGTGTGGCGAATCGTTTGGGCATTGCACATAGCACCGGCTATCCATTGCATACAATGCTCGGTTATCTTGCCGCCCGCATGGCAGAAGGGTTGGGAGAAAATCCTTACACAGCGATCACCTATACAAGTAGTGTTGCTGCAGCTATTGGTTTAGCCTTCTTCTTTCTAGCAGCGCGTCAAGTAGGGAACGTGGTTAGCGCATTGGGTGCGACTGCATTACTCGCAGTTAGCGATACACTTTGGCACACCGCCACTATTACTGAAACCCAAGCGCTGCATTTTGCCTGTATGGCTGCGATTTGGTGGGGTATCTTAGCGCACATACAACAGCCGCAACGTTTTTGGCCACTGGCGATTATCGCCTTAGGTGCTGGCGTTGGCTTAGCGAATCATCGCACTATTGTTTTTAGCATTGGTGCAGCGGGGATCGTTGTCTTGTGGCGGGGAGCGTGGCGGGCGTGGTCATGGAAGCGCTGGATCGCGTTGGGTGTGTTGTTGTTCATTCCATTATTGAGCTATGGCTACTTATTCATTCGTGCCCAAGACCCACACGTAGTTTATAGTACGCGCCCCACATGGTTTCCTGCTCAGATGAGTAACGAAGTTGTGATCGATCTCATTCGTGGTACGTTGCAAAGTGGCGAAGGTTTAGAAGGAAACCTTGTATTCCCACGCGATGATGCACCCCAACGCCTTGAATTCGTCTATGGAAATTTAAGCGCAGATATTGGCAAATGGTGGCTCATTATTGGGGGGGCAGGATGGTTATTCATTGGCATCAAGCGTCCTTCTGTGTTGATCGGGGGGGCTATGATGGCTTTGGCATGGATCATCTTTTTGATGAGTTGGCGCTTGGATTGGAAAGCTGTCATTTATCAACATGCTTTGCTGCTTTTAATGGCATTGGGGTGGGCAGCATTTTTTGATCTTCCGCGTTACGCCTTTCCCAACGTTCGGCATAAATTGCATTTATGGGGGATGTTGATCTTTAGTGTTCCGCTTTTCATTGGCACAAGGTGGACATATGCCCAACATTTGGAGGCGCGCGATCTCTCATCCGATCGCTTTGGGGATCGATTATATGCGCAATTGGACGCTTTGCCACCAAATGCTATTTTCCAAAGCGGCGGCTGGACACCCGATGCATTCATCGCGCTAGAATATCTTGATGACAGCGGTAGGATGGATGTATTGCCAATGGGTGCTGACAGCGCTGAAGGTGTGGCTTCACGTGCGCAAACATCCGATCGCCCGATCATTATTGGGCCATTTTTACGTGGTTTTTTTGGGCTCTATAGTGGTTCGTTGTTTTTTCAAGAACGCGGTCTCAGCTTTTCTGGTACAGGCGGCCCCGATTTATTTCAATTGCGCCCTTATGACGATCTGCGCTTAACTACTGAAGCCGATGCTGCAACAGTATTGGATATATCTATCACGCCTGAAGTAACTTTATATAGCTATATATTAGAACCACGACCTGATTACTTTGTTTTAACACTCTATTGGCGTGCTGAAAGTGCTCCTATGCCGCACTATAGCGTTTTCACACATTTGCGTGCTTATGGGGTTGCCTGTGATGAAAGCACACTACAAGGTTTAATCAGTCAAGATGATAGCAGCGGCACCGTACGAAACATGCATCCTACAACTGTTTGGCATAGTGGCGAAATTGTGAAAGACACATACTTCATCCCGCGCCCACCAGCCTTACCACAAGGCGCAGCAATCGTGGTTGGCATGACGCTGAACGGCGAACGCATCGGGCAATGGTGCACACCAGCACTAAACTAGACATTTATGAGAGATTCTTTTATGCTTATGTAAATAGTTCATGGGCAATAGATAATGAATTCTTATCAAATACCGTTATTTTCCGCTGAAGCAAAACAACGCCGCTATAATTATCCCTTCCCATCAACACGTTATCAGGGGAGTAAGCGTAATTTACAAGAATGGATATGGCAAGAAGTTTGTGCATTATCATTTGATAGTGTTTTAGATGTTTTTGGTGGTACAGGAGCTATCAGCCACTTATTTAAAAACGCTGGCAAACAAGTTATTTATAATGACATTCTTCTGTTTAATTACTATATTGGCTTGGCACTTGTTGAAAATGCAAGCGTATATTTATCTAATAATGTGGTCGATGATATATTAACCTTTGATCTATCTAATTATCCTAATTTTATAGAACGGAACTTTCATGGTATTTACTTCACTGATGAAGAAAACCGATGGCTTGATCATGTCATAACAAACATTCGCTATAAACTCACTTCTATTTATCAACAAGCTATTGCTTATTTTGCATTGTTTCAAGCATGTATTATTAAGCGTCCCTATAATTTGTTTCACCGTGCGAATTTGTACATGCGCATGAGTGATGTTACACGTAGCTTTGGTAATAAAACAACATGGGATACGCCTTTTGAAGTGCATTTTCGCAAATTTGTTGCTGAAGCGAATCATGCTATTTTCGATAACGGATACTCTAATAAAGCTATGCGTTGTGATGCCTTAGAATTACCTGTCACCGCTGACTTAGTATATATCGATCCGCCTTATTTCAATCAAAATGGAGTAGGAATTGACTATCGCGATTTTTACCATTTTCTAGAAGGCATTGTGCATTATGATGATTGGGCAACAATGATCGATCACAATAGTAAACATCGCCGCTTAAAGCGCCAAAAATCAGAATGGAGTAGTGCACGGACTGTTCTTCAGTCGTTTGAAAACTTGGTTGCTCGTCATCAGAATAGCATTTTAGTTGTGTCGTATCGTAATGATGGCATTCCTACTCAAAATGAATTAGTTTCAATATTGAGGAGCTATAAACATACCGTACGCACAGCAACTTTGCCTAAGCAATACGTACTTTCTAAGCGAAAATCAAAGGAACTGCTTCTCATAGCTCTGTAGGATTTAGATATGCCAGAAGATAATTTTCGAGAGTTAATGCTCGCATACATGGAAGAATTTCAAAAACGTATTGCAACCGCCGAAGGTGATTGGACGGTTAAGGGTTTTATAGATGTTTATCAACGCATTTATACTTTATCATTAGATACAAAAGTGTTGTCAAAGGTATTAGAGCTTTTACTGCTGCCAATTATAATGCGATTTGCAGAAGATCATAACTATGAAGTGATTTTAGCGCGCGCTCAAAACCAGTATCCAGATATTAGCCTTGTTTCACAAGTTGATCAAAGTTCTCGCTATGCTATTGATATTAAATCGACTTATCGCACTTCACTGGATAGCAATGGAAAAATGCGCGTTAGTGGAATGACACTAGGCACATTTGGCGGCTATTTTCGCCAACGTGAAAAACTGCTCAGTATTACCTTTCCATATAATAGTTATACTCGTCATTACGTGTTAGGCGTGATTTATACCCGTGTGCCAGATGTTCAGGAGCAAGAAGTATATTCATTAGAAGACTTGTCTTCTATTCCTTCCGTAGCTCGTGATTTTCGTTTGTTCTTTCATGAAAAATATCGTATTGCTTCTGATATTCCCGGAAGTGGAAACACAAAAAACATTGGTTCAGTGCGCCTAGAAGAACGACTCGTTGCAGGGGCAGGTGTTTTCTCAAAATTAGGTATTGAAGTGTTTGATGATTATTGGATGCATTACATGAATGCTCAAATGGCACGCGATGCAGGATTTGATAAACCACCTTACACGAATTTAAAGGAATACTGGTTATACAAAGCAAGAACCAATAAGATTTTGGGGTTGACTTTAGACGATATAGAAAGTGATATTTCTTCTGATCAAGATTTGGATAAATAGCCTATACACGATCAACTTGATTTCACTTTATAGGTGAAGCGTGTTATACTGCGACATGGAGGAAAAAAATCTATGTCGTTTTCATTTATTCATAACATTGAACAACGTAGTGCTCATATTATGGATACTGTGCTAGAAGCAGTGGTGCACAAATGGCGTAACAGTATGACCCCTATTTGGCGAGCATATCATCATGGTTTTGACCCAACCGCGCGCTATGTGACCTTCATTTTTCAGACCGCTGCGGAACGGCGTAAGGCTGCAGAATTAGGCTTGCTGAACCAAATGCGCGATGATCTCATCAAAACATTACAAGAACAATGTGACGTGAGTCTTCGCATTCAGATATATGCTATCACCTTCACTGATCTAGATGCAGATACGACGTTTTTAGATTTTACCTCTTAAGCCTACTGACTTGTTTAAGCAAATCCAAAAAATATCTTACCAAGTAACTTGACACATTAATAATTATCATATTAGGTTATAAGTACTACTTTTAATTTAAAATTTTCCTTCAGAAAGGGTGTGGTGCCATGTCCGGTTTTTCGTCGCTTTTCTCCTCTGCTAATTTCGTGACCACAGTTCAAAAATATTGCGATACTATTGGATGGAAGATCGCCGAGATTGACAGTCGTAAAGCTATTCTCAAGTTTTCTATGCAATCTGGGCGCACCCAAACAGTTTATATTATCCGCTATGACACCACACTCGAATTTTCAGTGCCTAGTTTGGCGGCATTTGATAGTGAAGAGAAGGTGCCTCATTTCATATCAACACTATTGCTGAAGCGCAATGCAAAGCGCAAGTATGGTTTTTGGTCTATCGAAGAAATTGGAGGAAAGCATGTCTATTCGGCAATGCATAATGCCGAGTTAGAACTGATGAATACAGAATATTTCCGTAAGGTTGTGAGTGCCTTAGTCTCAGAATGCGATGAATTTGAGACGACCTTGTTGAATTTGTTACGCTAGTTATATCCTCCTGTGTGCATGGCTGCCCGAAGAACATCGGGCAGTTTTTTTGTGCGAAATTTCTAAGCTAATTGATAGCTTGTTGCGCTGAATTTTGTGATGGTTGTTGTTCCTTTTGCCCAGAAAAATACCGATAAATAGCATACCAGCCCACGCCGCCAAGTGCTGCCCATGCCGAGCCCAAAGCAGCTACTCCATTTGCACCTTCAACTATCAACAAACTTAATGCAGCCATCGAAACAAGGAGCTCTGCAGCAAAAACTCGTCGCCATTCTATGAGGCGGCTTCCGTCATCACACGATGATTGTAAGTGATGGGGTTGGCGCAAGAGATAAAACACAAATGCCACACCTGTTAACAAAGCTATTGCAATGGCGGGAACATCCAATGTCCAATCGAAAACGGGGTTGTCTGTGAAGTAGATGGCGAGAATTGTCACCAAAACTACGCCAATAGCGTATAAGTACGATTTGCGATCTGACATAGGCAAAGTATTTTCAAACATTAGGGCTACAAAGATGAGAACACCCAACACCCAATGCCCATGTATACCTACGGCTAGCCCAACAATGCCGATCAAAGCGATGGCATCACCTATCTTCGGTGGGGGGCCAACGCTCCGATTCAAAAAACGTGATGCAATCACAAGCGCAACAACAGAAAACAGCGCTGACTCACCAAGCAGAGCGTATATGACAATAGCAATGGCAAGTGTCCATAAACTGGAGCCTTGATGATCGGGGTCTATCTCACGAGCGATCACCCATGCAACGAAAACAGTCACAGCGCCTAAAAATGCGTTTGATAGTGACGCTAAAACCGCTTCTCCATCGCTCAGCTGAAGTATTGCAGCACCGATAAAGACGATAGAAGCAGTTAGTACTGCGATCAGGTTGCTAGGAGTTTTAGGATCAATTGGACGTGCAAGACTAGTGAACTGATACATTTGTTGGAAAAACGTTTCGACTTTGTTTTGCATAAGATTTCATTTCTCGGCTCTATTGTAATCATGCTGACAACCTTATCAAGCCTAGCTTAGAAGAAAATGGGAAACTGACGAGAATTCGGTAGGTAAATGTGAATACTGTTAGTTTTTGTTAAGAATTAAGGAAAAATTGTGGAGAACATGGTATGTTATATACAATTATACAATAATAAATTTTGTAAAGTGAGATGCTGTTATGCAATGCAACATATGCCGATATATCAATCATGAAAATGCTATGATTTGTGGCAATTGTGGAGCACCACTTCATCGCAGTGTGCAAGTTGCCGTTACGGATGAGCCACCCAAAAAAGCTCTGATAAAAAAGCTACTTAATTTTCTGTCGCGTATGGATACGGAAAAGTTGGACGAAACACGGGTTACTCAGAGGTTTGATGTTCGTGCCGAATTGCGTGCTGAGCTCGAAACAGCAGCAGCAACAAAATTCCCAACGGACATTACACGCTTCCCACGCGGTAGCAGTTTATTATTGACCATACAAGGTCGGCAAATCACCATTGATGAACCAGAAACTGAGATCGTGTTTGGCCGCTTTGGGGAGATGGTCAATATTCCGCGCGATGTATACCCCGTTAATCTCACAGACTATTCAGGTTACGCGCTGGGAGTCAGTCGCATACATGCATCATTACGCCCTACCCAAGATGAACGCCTAGAAGTCATGGATTTAGCAAGTTCAAATGGTACTTTCCTGAATGGTTCACCATTAAACCCCTATGAATCCTACGATGTATATCATGGCGATGAGCTGACGTTGGGGCAACTTCATATTCATGTTCAGTTTGTTGTTCCCGCCCAAACTTAAAGCCTAATGTTTTATGGGGAGGCTTCAATTTAGAATGTTCTTCAGCATTTTCTAATGCTTAGAACTCTTGTCGCTCATCCAAAATCCCTCTACTATAAAAGCAAAACACAACTCAATCACAGTGCAAGGTAAAGAAGGGGACCCATGCCTACTTACTATGAGTTATTGGGTATTCCTGTTGATGCGACACCGCCTGAAATTAAACGCGCCTATCGCCAACTTGCTCGCCAATATCACCCAGATAGCGGCAATACCACTGATAGCGTTCAATTTGTCGCAATTACGGAAGCCTATCAGACGCTTATTGATGAAAACTTGCGCGCAGTGTATGATCGACAGTTGAAAGTTCAACAAGCCCAAGCAGCCTATGATCGCGCGCGGGATATGGTGGCACAACGCTCAACACAGCGTGAACGTCATGAATTGCGCCCCTTTTATTGGATGCTGATAGGCTTTGTGATATTTTTCTTCATCATGCTCATTGCATTGGCGATCATTATGATTGAATATGGGCCAGAGCGTGTGCGAATGCAAAACGAGCCGAATTCTGTGAATTGGATTATTGAGAGCGAAGATGACAGTAACTTTTACCGATATAAGTTTGGCACATGAACGCATCAAAAATGCCATTGTCCGCACACCAATTCATCGTTCTAGAAGATTAGATGAAGCGGTAAATGCCGAAGTCTTGCTAAAGTGTGACATTTTTCAACCAATGGGGGCGTTTAAAATTCGTGGCGCTTATAATGCCATGTGCCAATTGTCTGAAGAGGAGCGGCAGCGTGGCGTGATCACGTATTCATCGGGCAACCACGCCCAAGCTATCGCGCTAAGCGGCAATTGGTTAGGTGTTCAAACTTATATTGTCATGCCTTATAATGCCCCTCGCATCAAGCGTGAAGCCACTGAAAAATATGGCGCAACAGTCATCCTCTACGATCCCGAACAGCAAGATCGCAAAGCACTTGCAGAAGAATTGGCAGCTGAGCATGGTTATGTGATTATCCCGCCTTATGATCACCCACACGTTATCGCTGGACAGGGAACAGCAGCCAAAGAGTTGATTGAAGATGGCGGCGAATTGGATATGTTGCTTGTGCCATGTGGGGGTGGGGGGCTTTTGAGTGGAAGCGCTATTGCTACCAAAACGCTCTCGCCGCGTTGTAAGGTTATTGGCATTGAGCCCGCTGTGGCAGATGACGCAACGCGCTCCTTTCGTACAGGCGTATTGCATACCGTTTATAATCCCCCAACGATTGCCGACGGCACGCGCACACCATTTTTGGGCGAATTGACTTTTCCGCTTATTCGGCAATATGTGGATGACATGCAGACAGTCACAGAAAAGGCGATCAAAGATACTGTACGTTATGCCTTCTACACCCTAAAATTAGTAGTTGAACCCTCTGGCGCGTTAGGATTGGCAGCATTGTTATGTGGTGTGGTACAAGCGCACGGCAAGGTTGGGGTTTTGCTGTGTGGTGGCAACATTGACGGGCATACGATGTCCGCCATTTTAATGGAAGATGTATCAATGGTGGATGAATAATGTCAGAGTTATCTGAAACCTTACAATATGCGCGTGTGATGATGGAATATGGGCGTTATGATGCGGCAAGACGCAGCTTGAGCCCGTTTGCCGATGATCCTGAAGCGCACGCCTTGCTCATAGAACTTGATGCAATTATCGCTGCACAAGACGCTGATCCTGAAGCAATACGGATGACGCTCTTGTATTCAATAGAGGATGCGATTCGGCGCATTCAAACTCTAGACATTGGCGCAAAACTCATCGCGCCGCGTTGGCAACGTCGTTATATCGTTGAGGTGCATGTTGATGATCCGCAACATATTTTGCTTAGTGTGCGGTCACGTGCTGCCTCGCCTTATGAATTTCGTTATGTGCCCGCAAAGGCAACGCTTAGGCTATACGCGGAAAATGAGCAGCACACCCAAGTGATCCTCAAGGCATTCACCAATCGCACCTATTATGTGATGATGGTATTGGGGACTGTGAGTGCGATCTTCTTTGCGCTTTATTTTACCTTGCAAAATCTTTCGACGGCGTGCTTGCTGATGTTCCCCGCCACTTTTTTCACCTTTTATATGGTGCCTACGATGATGGAACATGCAAAAGCTGTGCGTGATGATCTATTGGAAAAAATTCAAGCTGCTCTCACCGATGATGCAATGCCCCATTTGACATTGCCCGTTGCTCCAATAGCACAAACCTTAGCGCGGCCAGCGTCAGCGTTGATGGATGATCTCAAAGCATTGAATGGACAACGTGTGCCCACCACGCCATGGCCGAGCACGCTATCAGTGCAGCATGTTGCCGATGGTGAGCGCATACGCTTTCGGGCACAAGCCAACCCTATTTTGTTCTATCACTGGGTCTTCATGCCGCCAACAGTAGGGGGAGAGCTCATTCCGATTGATGGTGAGCAAACACGCCTAGAAATAAAACCACAACGCCGTAATGATCTATTGATTTTGTGGTTATCTGCTATTTTTCTATTGGTGGCAATTGGCACATCATTGGCGGGCGCAAGCATCATCATGCGCCTGATTATTTTGGCGTTTACGGTGGGCGCGTTGGGGGCAAATTATGCTGTCGCACAACAGAGCATGGACGCACGCGGTGCCACATTGGCGCAATACATCCAGCAAATTTTGCAACGTCATTCCTTTTAATTATGAGCGATCTGAGTATGCATCTTGCCAATCTACGATCTTCGAGTGCGCTCACTCGTCAGCGCGCTGCTAAAGCACTCGCACGAAGAGGTGATCCGCAGGCGGTGATACCCTTGTTGGATCAGCTATGGCAAGAGCACGATAAAGTGGTGCG
>RFGP01000125.1 GCA_003697365.1 Chloroflexota bacterium
ACTAAAACGGCAAATGAAACGCCTCTCCTATAACACATTTATCTTGCTAGCAAACAATATACTTTCGGCAACATTAGCGTTTGCTCTCACCGTAATTATTTCACGGGGATTAGGAGATGCGAGCTTTGGGCGTTATGCAACCATCATGGCGTGGATATTGCCGTTCACAATGCTAGCAGATGGCGGATTAAATACTCTCATTACCCGTAATGTTGCTCAAACACCAGACAGTGCAGCATATTTGCTGCACATGCTCTTACCAATACGCTTATTCATCAGTTTAACTATTGTGGCTGTTACGTGGATAGTTGCCCCCTTATTGAGCGATGATACATTGATAGTATCAGGTGTTCGCATCGGTATTTGGCTTGCAGTGATCGATGCTTTCTTCGGCAGTTATACAGCAATTTTTCGAGCATGGGAGATTGTTTGGCCGATTTTATTACTCAATACGCTCTTCTTCAGCCTGCAAATTATTAGCGCTTTTTGGGTTATTTATAGCAATGCTGATGTTGTCACTTTAGTGTATTTCATTGTCTTGGCAGACTTTATTCAATTGTTTTTAACATGGTTGCTATGGCGATTGAAAATGCGATATATCTATCCGTCATCAACCCAAGCCACGCAACAAGTATGGCATATTTTACTACGTCAGGCATATCCCTTCGCCATTGCTGGATTGTTGGCAATGTTAAACATGCGAGTGATGATCTTTCTCTTAGAACATCAACTGCCTGCTGAAGTGATAGGTTGGTATGCGGTTGCTTTTCGACTCGTGGAAGCAGCTCGTCTGGCCCCAAACGCTTTTTTTGTGGCCTTATTCCCACGCCTTTCCGCCCTTATCAAGTATCCAGCATCTTTTCGCCATGTAACTTATCGAGCTATATTCTTTATTTCAAGCTACAGCATTTTGGTCGGCATCATTACTTCTGTCACCAGTGGTTGGGTAATTCCTTTTGTATTTGGTTTAGAATTTCAACCCTCTGTTCGTGTGTTAAATATGTTAATCTGGGTATTATTGCCAAGTAATGGACGTGCCCTTTTGACCTTACAACTTTATGCTTACAATCGTCAACAATGGGTAAATGCTATATTATTGATGGGATTACTAGTTCAACTTATTGTTGGCTACAGCTTGGTACAATGGTACGGGCTGTATGGGGCACCAATTGCCGTTATTATCAGCGAGATAGTCTTAGTATTATGTTTGGGATGGGCTTTGCAACACACAGCAGCCCAATATCAAAATATGAAAAAATTAATGAGGAGGTGAGTGGCGAGATGGTTTCACCTGTTGTCCGTCAGTTCACAATACTATTATTCAGTTTATGCTTTATGATCACTATCGTAGCCTGTGAAGAAGCTCCTACTGAGGAGCCTCCTACCATATCAGCTGCACAGTTGGTAACAACAACACTACAACCCCCTTTGCCCTTAGTGACGCAGACAGCTTTATTCACAGCTACATTAACCCCCAGCATCTCTCCTACACCATCTGATACGCCTACCCCCAGCGCTACATTCACAGAAGCGCCGCCCTCTCCCACTTTCACCGCCACCCCTACTCCTACATTAGCTGGTCTCATTTCAACCACAGGGGCTGCTACCAAGCGTGTCCGTCGCGGCCCAGATGCTTTTGACTTTGAGCAAATTGCCGCATTGGAAGCTGGGGCAGAAATAGGTGTATTAGGATTGGTGATCAATGACAGGGGTGAAACATGGTATCTCATCAGTTTCACTGATGACGAAGATAACATCGTGACAGGTTGGATACGAAGCGATTTGGTAACTTTAGATGATCCAAATCTTGTGCCAGAAGTAACTTTTGGTGAAAACACGCTCGATGCTGAAGATGCCACAGAATCACCTACTGAAGGCCCTACACCTACACCGCGCCCATTTGAAAGCGCAACCCCTGCACAAACGGCTTCTCCAACCCCGACGGGCGCAACAGTAGAACCTTCACAACTCAGTAATGTAAATGTTCGTGCAGAACCCGGTAACCCAGCACGTTGCGAAACTTCACGCCCTGTAATTACTACTAATGATACAGTGAGCATCTATTGGAGTTGGTTTGTTTACGATCCAGAACTGATGCAAGATCATATTAGCACGGTCGAATATCAAATATTACTCGATGGATTCCTTATCACCGATTGGGATCGCTATCGGGGAACAATGTTCCGTGATCCGCTAGAAAATAATAATTGGACAGTTTATTGGTATGCGCCCGTAGGACAACTTTCAGCAGGTGAGCATACACTTGAATATCGAGCTACATGGTCAGAGCCCATCTCAGATGGACGTGCTGAGTTTGGGCCGGGAACGGCAAATGAAATTGAAAGTGGACGATGCACATTCGTCGTCATAGAGGCAAACTAGGAGGTATGTAGGGGTATGCCAAGCGAAGAATTCGTTGCTGTTGTCACAGCATACGAAAGCGCGCGTAATCGAAAAGAACGCATTAATGCCCTAGAAGCTATGTGGCTTTTGCAAGAGCCAGAGGTAATTGAAGTTGTCAGCTTAATTTACAGAGAAGCAGACGACAATAAAGTTCGTGATAAAGCTGCCGAAGTACTTGGAAAATATAAAGGGCTGTATCAGGCGATGGAAGCACCGCCCAAATCTGGTGGCGCGCGCGTAGCTTTGCGTAA
>RFGP01000126.1 GCA_003697365.1 Chloroflexota bacterium
ACAATCGGAGGAACGATGTGTGTTGACAATTGCACAGTAAGTAGCATAGGGTAATTGACACACATCAGCGGCAATGGGGCCAGCATAAAAATTGAGATCAGTTAGCAAGACATCTGGCTTTTGGTCTCTTATAATATGTATGAGCTGCGCTGTAAGTTGCTCTAAATAGTCGAAAAAATAAGTTTGGGGTGGCTTTATTTGTAACTGCGAGATCCAACGCGCGGGCTTTTGAAATTGATATAGGATGTTTGATATTGCCCCATCAGGATAGTATAGCGGTAGTGGTGTAAGATTAGCACGCTTTAGTTGAGAATGGTAAGACTGATCGGTGGCAACGAGCACTTGATGCCCACGTTTTTGTAGCGCTTGCGCAATGGCAATCAGCGGGTTGATATGACCTGATGCGGGTAAACTACTGATCAAAATTTTGGACATAGGCAAAGAGGTATACTTATCATTATGACAGAATTAGCAGGACACATGATTCATGAGCGCTATCGCTTCGATATTCATCTAGGCGAAGGCACTTTTTCTAAAGTTTATCGTGTTCATGATATGCGCCGCAATGTTGATCTTGCTGCAAAAGTACTGAAAGCCGATGTCGCCGATAATCCCGAATTCTTAGAGCGTTTTAGGCGCGAAGGCCAAGTTTTATCACGGCTACAGCACCCCCACATTGTGCGTTACTATGATTTGATCGAAACAGATGAAATTGTCTTTATTCTGATGGATTATATTCCCGGACAAACTTTGCAATCTTACTTTCATCATTTAGGTCGCCCAATGACTGTGGATGAGGTATTTAATTACTTGAAACCCCTCACGGCTGCTCTACATTATGCGCACGGTGAAGGTATTATTCATCGAGATTTGAAACCGGGTAATATTTTAATTCATGAAAACGGAACATTATTAGTCACTGATTTCGGCATTGCTCAGATTCTAGATGAGTCGGGGAATGTTATCACAAATACTAATTTTGGTACCCCTCTATATATGGCCCCAGAGCAAATTTTAAATGAGACCATATCACCTGCTACTGATATTTACGCATTAGGTGTTATTCTTTATCAGCTGTTGACTGGTGTAGTGCCATTTGCTGGAACAACTCCGGTTGCGATTGGTAATACACCCTCTCAGCGCATAGCTTACGAACATTTACACATTCAACCACCTTTTCCACGTAATCACATAGCAACTATTCCACTGGCCGTTGAGGAAGTTATTTTACGTTGTTTAGCAAAGCATCCTTTGCGCCGTCCGGCTAGTGTACGTGATGTTTATGATGAATTTGCTGAAGCGATTGGAGCTGAGCCATCAGATTTAACGCCATTACCTCCCTCTCAGCAAGGTACACCTCCTGATATTACTTTGCCCGAAATTTCTCAGTTTGTAAAATTAGTTGAAGTTAACGATCCACATCAAAGCAATAGTGACAAAACGCAAGAAACAAATGGTGTTCGCCGAATAGCGCTGAATGAAGAAGAAACTGCTGAGGCCATATTCCCACCGGAAGTATTGGAAGGTCATGCCTCAACGGTGGTTAGCGGTCGTTATGCACGAGTTCCTCAATATTTATCCCCTGATGAAGTATCCATCATGAACCCTACGCCACCGGGTGTTGTTATTCCTAAAGTTTCATCTGCGCAGAAACAAAGATCGATAACTTATACTCGTCAACACCATTGTAATATTATTTTGATGGTGATCGGTTTTGCACTAATTCTCATATCCTTTCTAGCTTTACTAGCTTATATGAGTGGTTTTATTGGGGATAGTGGTGATGATAGTGCTGTTGTCAGAAACATTCCTACTATTACACCGATTGAGGAAGTCCCACCATTAGAACAACCCTTACCTGAAACGACCTTAGTTAATGAAATTCCTTTATATAATGAGGGGCTTATTATTTATGCTTCTCATCGTACAGGTAATCTTGATATTTATGTGACAGACCCCAATGCAACTTTGGGTAGTCGCTTACAACTGACCACCAATGCTGCACTTAATGAAACAGGGCCAGCAGTTTCTCCCGATGGTCGTCAGATCGCATTTTACGCTGCGCCTATCAATAGCGATGACCATGATATTTATATTATGAATATTAACGGAACAAACATTCAAAATCTTACAAACACACCAGATGAAGACGAGCGTTATGTTTCATGGTCGCCTGATGGTACTCAACTCGTATTTCACAGCAATCGTCGCACGAGTGTAGATAGCATCGAAAGAGATTACGAGCTCTATTTATACGACTTACAAAGCGGCAATATACAACAGCTTACTGATAATACAGTCAATGATTTTGGCCCTGATTGGTCACCAGATGGCACAAAGATTGCTTACTATAGCTATGATAATGGTTGGCATATCTATGTTATGGATTTAATAGAAGGAACAATCACCCAACTTACACCTGATAATTTAGAAGCACGTTTTCCAACGTGGTCACCAGATGGCACACAGATTGCCTTTCACGTCACGAATGGGGATATGGCCCAAATTTACTTTATGAATGCTGATGGCTCAAATATCCGCCCTCTTATGCAAAATCCGGGCAATGATTCTTTTCCTGATTGGTCACCAGATGGCTCTCAAATAGTCTTTCAGCGGCGTAATGAAGACGGTGTTTATGGGCTTTATCGGTACCGTATTATCGATGGTTTATTATTGCCCATTGGTAACCCGCTAGGCGATTTTTTCCCTGATTGGACAGATGCTTCATCTTCTTAAAAACTACACGCCAGAAGATTCTGACGTGTAGCAGTAAAAGTTTGTGAGAGATGTTAACCTGTAACGTCAGTAGGTGTGGATGAAACTTCGTCAGCACTACTTCCGTAGATACAAGATTGATACGAGCGCCCAATGATAACGCGATAATCATATTGGCGGTCAGGGTCAGGTTGGCTGATCACATTTTCATCCGGAACGCGCAAAATATCTTGTAAACGTTTTAGTTCACTGCCTTTAGCTTGTCCTGTGAAATCATAAATTTGAGTAACCCCAACGGCATTTGAAGTATTTCCTGTAACGACAGGATTGAATCCTTCCCAAGCAAGACGATCTGCGGCAACGTAGCCCCAACCAAGCCCATATAGAGTGCCATCTTGTATTTCTATGCTAATCGCTTGGTTACGAAGGCGATTACTAGCTGGGGGAGTTACAAAATCTTGAACTAATGCACGTATAGCTTCCCAATCTGGGCGAAAGACAAAACGACCATCATCGGGTGTTGTCCAGCTATACATATGCACATCTTGGCGTAGGCTGAAGCGTTCTATATCGCCTAAATCAAGTGATAATGCTAAGGGAGCAAGGCTGGCAGCTGCTTCAAAGGTCATATCAGTCTCAATGATTTCAAGTGCTCTTGGGAACAATGATAAATCATTGAAGATGCCGTCTTCACGTGCTTTTTGATACATGGCTCGCAGCAAATCCATCTGTCGCCGTCCACGATCAAGATCACTAGTGGTAACACGGCTACGGGCGTACCATAAGGCCATATAAGGATCAAGTTCTTGGCGGCCAACTCGAAGCGTATAGCGCTCCCAATAAGGCTCCCATCCTTCTTCTGTGAAGGCTTCGGGTGGTGCATTATAAGGATCAATTAAACGCCAATCAGTAATCTCACAGTCAACACTGACAGTAACGTTCCCTAGTTCACGAATAATCGCTTGAAAATCATCAAAATCAACCCGTGCATAATAATCAATCTCTAGCCCAAAATTATACAAGAACATTTCTCGCATAAGTGCTGGGCCACCCCCCGGCCATGTTTGCTGGCCAATTTGGAAGGTTAAATTGATCTTGTCCATTGTATGGCCGGGAATGTAGACCATTAAGTCGCGGGGGATATGCCACATTGCGACTGTGCCCGATGATTTGTTAACTGATACTACGATAATAACATCGGTTCTGGCGAGAGAGCTGGATATATCGCTGCCCAGCAGCAAAATATTCACGATGTTGGGATCATTTTCAGCTAATGGAGCTCGCTCTGGAATCGCTATGACAGGTGGACGCAAGGGGGTAGCATACGTACCCTCGATGGGTAATGTGGGAAGTGGTGTATTTGTAAAGGTAGGGGTATTAGAGGGTGTAAAAGTTGCTGTTGGCGTTGGTGTATTGGTTGGTGTGTTGGTATTGGTCGGCGTTGGCGTATTGGTTGGTGTAAAAGTGTTGGTTGGCGTAAGCGTGATGGTTGGAAATGGAGTGTTCGTTGGGATTAGTGTTGGTGGTAGCGTATTGGTTGGGAAAGCTGTTGGATTATCTTGAGCTACTTGATAAGGATTTATTGAAACTGCCTGTGCAACAACCACCGGATTACGCCCATCTTGAAGCATAGCGGAAATATCCGGATCAAGCGTGGGATTATTGACATCGCTTGATGGTATATTTGTTTCCAATGTGGGTTCGGCGCTTAGCGATTCGGATTCCTCAATAATGGTTGGGGCAATAACTGTTCCTGTCTGTGCACGGTATTCGTCACGACGATTTTGCTCGCGCCGAAATTCAATTTCATCGTTAATACCAGTTGTGGCAATATAAGCGAAATACGCTGCCCCGACCAAACTAGTTACGATGAATGCAATACTCATTAATCGCCGTAATCCGCGATAGACTCGTCTCATGGAAAACCTCATTTATCAATAATTGTTTCACAAACGGACTCCAGTATAATCGTCTACTGTGATTCGTCTAGGCTTGTTTAACCACTGTTTTTCCGTTGATCAGGAAACAACAGTGTATATTATTACTAAAATTGATTTTCATGAATCAATGAAATGAGTCATTATGCAACTCGATAAGGATAAGGTTCTTACTACAATTCAACATGTTGTCCAAGAATGGAGAACACACGAGAATAACAACTTTGCAGTTTTGGCGGATATGCTTCGTAGAGCTGAAGTACCTGAACGTATTGTGGGCGTGGTGATATTAAATTTGATGACTGCAGAGAAAGCATTAAGCGATACCGCTGTTATTCAAAATCTACGCAACCAATCACAAATTTGGGGAGAGGAAAGTGCTCCTTTAGTCCATCCAGTTGGTCGTAAGCTATCTGTTCGTCGTGATAAGGAAAAAGTTCCACTTAAACAACAAGAAAAACAAGAAGATGTCTGGGCAAAATCCTATACACGTTGGAACCAGCGCTATATCGAAGCAGGTGACGAATGGGCGCTTGGTGCTGAGCCCTCTCCAGAAGTAGTGCGTGCTGTAGAGGCATTTAGAGCAGTTCATAGTATTGGTTCTGCGCTAGCCTTAGATTTAGGCGCTGGAGATGGGCGTAACACGCTCTATTTGGCACAACAAGGATTTGAAGTCATTGCTGTGGATGCTGCTCCCGTTGGTATTGAAAAGATAAAACGGCGTTTAGCAGATGCTGGGCTATCAGCGCATACTGTACTTGCTGATTTAAGAGAATATGAATTGCCACCTTCTGTTGATCTGCTTGTGGCCAGTTATGTCATCCATCTATTGCCAAATCCGTATGACTTCTTGCGGCAATGGCAACAGCATACACGTGTGGGAGGATTTTGTGTGGTATCTTCACGTGGACGTTTACCGTTCGACTCACCTGAAGCATGGTTTCTTGAACCATTTGAGTTACGCCATATTTTTCAGTATGCAGGCTGGCATATTGTATATCATCAGGAAATTGAAGATTATCATTCGGAATATGAACGACTGTTTCGTCGCACTGCTGTAGTGGCGCAAAAAAGAGACAGCTGAGCGTTGGTAAACCGTTACTTGTAAAAGGTGCGTTTTACTATAAAGTAGCAAGCAAAATTTTAGAGAGACGAGGTATATATACTATGCGTCGATGGTTGTGGTTATTTGTTTTTCTATGGCTACTTGCTGTTCCTTATAATAGCATCTATGCCTATCCCGGGGGAGATGAAGACGAAAACTGTGAAGCGTTGCGAGAAGCCGCTATTGAAGCACTTGAAGCGGGAATTCAAGTAGAAGAACCTGATTGTGTAAGTGATCCCGGACGGAGTGCTATTGAGCTGCGAGCAGCCTATGGCGAAATGGCTGAGCCGAGTTTTACTGAGATTCGCCAATTACCAATTAATGAAGAAATTCTGTATCAACGACGTTATATTCGTATTGTTGGAGATGCCCAGTTTTATGATGCTCCACATGGTAATGTAGTGGGGAGTATATCACGTGGCTATAATTTTGCGTCATATCGCTTAATTAACGCTGAGGGTTGGGTTCAACTGACTAACAATCAATGGGTGCCGCCAGAATTTGTTCAAGAAGCTGATGTTTCTTCATTTACGGGTATAGAGATTCTTCAACCATTAACGCATTCGTATGCATGGATGATTCGTACTGCGCGCCCTAGCCGTTATCCGGGCGGCCCTGAAGATCGCGAACAGGCACCAATTCGTCAATATACACTGCTGACGATTTACGCTACTGAGTTTGTGGATGGTTGGGAATGGTATATGGTAGGGCCAGAGCAATGGTTGCAACAGACACGAGTTGCAAAGCTGAAGCCTGTGCAACGTCCAGCCGAAATTGGCCCAAACGACTATTGGATAGCCGTTGACCTATTTGAGCAAACTGCCGTTGCCTATGAAGGGGATCGTATGGTTTTTGCGACACTGATTTCTAGCGGTTTGCCTCAATGGTCAACAAATGAAGGGCTGTTTAAAGTCTATATTCGTGCAACGTCAACACCCATGACAGGAGCTTCTGGACAGCCAAGTTATTATTTCATTGAGAACGTCCCTTGGGTGATGTATTTTGATGGTGATATAGCCTTACACGGGGCATATTGGCATGATCTGTTTGGGTATCGCCAATCAAAAGGATGCGTTAACCTTTCAATTTTAGATGCTTGGTGGCTTTATCGTTGGAGTGAAGGTGCTGTAGACAAAAGCCCCTATGTCTATGTCTACAGCAGCGGAGAATATCGGGATGATCTGCCTGCATGGGCACGTCGCCCACGCTAATGTATGGGTTCTTGTTGAGTTAACTTTTCAAAATCCCTCAGCCGCTCCAATTGGGGCGGCGTAATGTTAATAAAGGGGCGTTTGCGTTTAATGAACGCAATTGCCTCATCTGTGGTCATTCCCGTTGATATAAAGTAAGCTGCTGCCATTGTGGGGGCGCGCCCAATCCCTCCCATACAGTGAATGTAGACCTTACCTCCCTCATCAAGTATTTGTTGAATAAAGAGAACTCCTGCTTGTAGATGTTTAATTGTTGGCGCATCATCATCAATGGTCGGGAGATGTAAATAGTGCTGTAGGTCTAGTCCATGCTTGGCATCATCATATTCAGTGCGCATATTGATAACTGCATTAATGCCTTTATTTTCTAACCATCGTTTGCCACGAGCGTTATACTGTGGCCCAACATAAATTGTAGGGGTAATTGCGCTGTTCATTTCTAAGGGAACGCCGGTTAATTTAGGAATGCCGCGCCCAACTGCCCACTGCAGAGTGACCCATAGCCCTTGTGTTCTTAATCTAAAAACCAAAATGCGAATCGCTTTGCGAATTTTTTTGAGCACAATATCTCCTTATGAAGTTTTCTTGAATAGCAAATTTACTACACCCATATTTTGCCCTAAATAATTTGTTAATTCGACTATTTGCTCTTGCTGATCGGTGAGATCGGTTAGAGTTGCATCATCATTAATCATCGCAACGCTTGAAAATCCCAAAGCCATAACTTCTTGAAGTGCCTCTATAGGGTCATAGCCAAAGGCTTTTAATGCTTGGGGATTGTATTCCATAATCATGTTTAAGCGTGGCGAATTTTGAATGATTTGCTTTAGACCTCTTAAAGCTGATATTTCAGCTCCTTCAATATCCATTTTAATGAAGTCCACTTGTGTGATGCCGTGTTGTGGCAGAAACTCATCAAGTATAACTGTATCAACTTCAAATGTTTGTGTTTCAAAGTGATTGGCACGTGGTGCTATATCATACTCGGAAATTTGCGACTGTTGAAGATTGCGTAGGCTTTCATCAAAATGCAAAGACCCACTAGCAGACATAAGCAAATAATCGTATAACTCGGCTTTTCCACTTCGATCGGAAACAGCAAGAGGATAAGCAGTTACAGGAGTATAGCGTTGAACATTTGCGCTTAGCGTTTGGAATGTTCGTGGATGTGGTTCAAATGCAAGAACCTTGCCATTATCACCAACTAACCGTGCTAAAAATTGCGCATAATAACCAACGTGTGCTCCTATATCTAGCGCGATCATATTAGGTTGTATCAGTTGACGTAATTGAGCGACAGTCGCGTATTCGTGTTTATGAAGTAATAGCTCTAAGCGAAACCAAAATGGATCATCAGGGATGGTTTTAAAACGTCTGATGCGTTCTAGCAATGGTATAAGAGTATGCGATACGCTCCAATGGGTGGCAGCATGTAATATATAAATACGCTTGATTGAACGTCGATAAAGCGTCAATAAATTGTCAAACGCTGAATTTCTGCGTTGCTGCGAGGTATTATCCATGTACTAATTCCTCTAATCGTAGCCCTTCAAGATAACCTTTAACCGCTAACAATTCTGCGTTTAAAATGGAACCACCAGCAGCGCCGCGAATGGTATTATGCGCTTGCGCCACAAATTGCACGCCACCATCCATAAGTGCCCATGAGCGTAAACGTCCCACTACGGTGGACATGCCATTGCCTGCCATTCGATCTCGACGTGGTTGAGGGCGATCTGGCGTATCTATGTAGATAACGGGATGTTTGGGGGCAGAGGGTAATTGGCGCACAATGCTGCTGCCTGTATAGTTTTGCCATACAGCCTTAATTTCATCAAGGGAAGGACGC
>RFGP01000127.1 GCA_003697365.1 Chloroflexota bacterium
CCCCCTGATATTAAGATCGCTTTTGCCTTAAAGTCGCGTGCAGCTTGGATTGTTTTCTGGACGAGAACATCAACCACAGCAGCTTGGAAGCTTGCAGCTATGTCAGCAATTGAAATATCATCACGCAGCTCACCTTGCTTGAGGCTTTGTTCACCGCGCTGAATTTTGCGTCCTTTCACTGATGGGCGTACTGCACGCAAGACGGCCGTCTTTAATCCTGAAAAGCTAAAATCATAGTTAGGTTCTTGCATCATTGCGCGCGGAAAATCATAAGCGGTAGGATTGCCGTTCATGGCTGCTTTCTGAATTGATGGGCCGCCGGGATAAGGGAGTTCAAGCAAGCGGCCTACCTTATCAAAGGCTTCGCCTGCGGCATCATCAATAGTGCCACCTAAATGTTGATATTGTCCATGAGCGGTCATAAGAACCAACTCTGTATGCCCACCAGAAACGATCAAATTAACTACTGGAAAGTCAATAGGGTGTGGTTGATCGATCCATAAAGAATAGATGTGACCTTCTAGATGATTAATACCAATGATAGGCTTGCCCGTTGCAATGGCTAGGCCTTTGCCAAAGTTTACGCCAACAAGCAGTGAGCCCACTAAGCCCGGCCCACGAGTGACTGCGATGACGTTGATGTCATCAAGGGTGAGCTTTGCTTTTTGTAAGGCTTCTTGATATACAGCACCGATCACTTCAATATGGACACGTGCAGCGACTTCAGGGAAGACACCCCCATATTGCGCATGTAGATCGGTTTGTGATGCAACCACACTACTTTTTAAGTACCCTTCTTTATCCACAATTGCGACAGCAGTTTCATCACAAGATGTTTCAATACCTAAAATCATGGGTTACTCCGTAATACGTGGGGCATGATAGAGTTTATTCCCCGATAAGATGTAAATATTGCCACGTGCAGGATCGTCATAAACGCCTGTTACCTCATTAAAGATGTCGCTGAGCAAGTCAAGAGGACGATAGCCACCTCTGACAGAGCCACCCAATGAAATTTTATAGACAGTGGCATTATTTTGATCAGCGACATAGAGTGCATAGTCCCCATCATCATTGTTAACATAGAGTGCGGTGCCGTTTGTAATACCCTCAACTGGGGCGAGTTCCTCATTTAACTCAAATGGAATCGGTTCTCCACCACGATAGCGGGCAATTGTACCGTCATTAAACAGGATGAAAACATCGCCACCTTGTTCGATGCCAAAATCAACCGCCGCACGTAGTTCAGGGCGACTGTTGCCTGTAAAGTATTCTTCTGGTGGGTTCTGGAAAAAACCGTTTTCCGGGCGATAGCGCCAGATTTGGTTTGCCCCCGCATCAAGAACATACAAATTCACATCCCAAAGCGCTATGGCAACAGGACGGCTCCATTCAGGCGGTAGTTCTAGTTGGATCGCACCTTCTCCAAAAGTGGGATGATAAGATAGCAATAAACCGTTATCATCTAGCGCAATCAAAGCACGAGTTTGAGCAGCACCGGGAGTTGTGATCCATTCAATATCAATGATATTAGAGACAATAAAATTATTCACGCGCCGTCCACGCTCTAGCACAGGGATTTCGCCTTTTTCTATGATGGTGCGCCCTGCGCCATCTAAAACATCACGATAAACTTGGCTACGATTGCGGTCTAGGGTATAGATGTCTTGCCCGCCGACAATAGGGCCACGTAAATCGGCATTAGGTTCAAATTCACGTAGTTCTGTAACTTGAGTTGGCACAACACGATCATAAAAATTGATCTTATTTTGTGCTTCTAGAAGTATGTCAATCACTTCTTCACTTTTTGGATTTTCGTTAAGGGCTTGTTGTGCCCAACGACGCACTTCTAACCATGCGAATCGTTTATCTCGCTTAGAGGCTTGAGGGTTATCTTCAAGTTGTAAAGCATCAAGGCGGGCTTGTATAGTTATCTCGCGCAGACCTTCAAATGCTGTTTCATCGCGATTGGAAATCGCAACACCAACGACAATCACGGCCACAATTGCTGGCACAATAATTGCTACTAATGCGACGATATTCATAGGGACAAACTGCTGATTTTTTTCCTTATGTGTTGGTTCAGGTAATAGACGATCTAAGATAGCATTCAGTCCATTGGCAAGCGCGCGCAATATACCAGCTATGACTAACAAAAAACCTGCGAATAAAATTTGTAGAATATTTTGACGGCGACGTGGTGCTAATATTTGCTCGGCATCTTCTGGCTTAAAGGTTTCTTCCTCTTGCAATGAGCTTGTATCAGTTGTTGTTATATCTTCTTCGCTAGGTGTTAAAGGTGTCGGTGATTCTGCCAACGGCTCAGATGATGATTCTGTGGTGTTGGTTTCATCAACTGTTTGTGTGGAGAGTGTTTCTACTTGTTCAATTGCCTGAGGGTCAGTAATAGCAATTCCTGTTTCGTGTGGTACATCGGCTGTATTAGCTTCAGGCGTAGGGGCATTAGCATCAATAAATTGGATCACCATAGCAAAGGCTTGACGTTGAACTGAACGCTCTAATGTTTCAAGCACCATGCTGATGTTTTGTGTGGCAACTGCTGCACGCAGAATAGCATCAGAAATAGCGGCAATGTTGCCATCACCTAAGATGAAAATATCATTAGGCGCTAATGGGTATCGTGTGAACTCTAATTGAGGTTCTGAGCGTGCCCCTAAGGGCATTAAATTCAGCATGTCTGGATCAAGCGGAAAAGTTTCATAGTGTTTATGGCGTTGTGCAACACAAATCGCTGTGCCTGCGCGCATCAAATATACTTCTTCCTCACGTTTTACCATGACGAGCGCACCAGCGCGATATTCAGTGCCTTGCTGTTGGTTGCGTTGTATAATGTCTTCGTTGAGGGCATTTGCCACTTCGCGTAAAGCGCCTGTAACACCTAAGCGAGATTTGAAAAACACATTGCAAGCTAAAGCGGCTAATCCTTCGTAAAAATCTGGCTTTGCGCCAACCTGTCCTGCAGGTGTCACTAGTATAAAGAAAGTATCATGTTCTCGTGAACGGTGCGCGCGGCGCGGAGGCACTTGGATTTTTGCCCCCGGTGGGGCTTCATCATTTGCTTGTCCTCCTACCACAGATAAGTACCCGATTAAGGCTTCATATTGAATGCTCATCGTCTAGATTCCTCTGGGTAATTCTGGACGTAAATCAGGGATAGCAGGATCATGCAATAAGCGTGGCATTCGTTCGACAACAATTCGCCATGTATAGTCTGAACCTTCGCTATCTTGCATGGCATGGGCGATGCTGCCTTCTTGCCGTAATGGAATATAAAGTCTGGTATACATTCTTCGTCGTTTTCCTCGTTGATTGCTCAGGTCTTTGAGGTGTAAGGTAATGGCACACGAAATATTTGTCACGGGATAATGTAATGTACATAGCGGCGGAACACTATCCTCAAAAAGATAGAGGTGATTAGGTTCTCCATAAAAAGCACTGTCCGCTGGCATTCGATTACCATTTACCTCGAAAGCAATCGGGCCAATCAAATCGTTATTGCCTGTGCTTTTTAGTTGTAGCCCAACGAGCTTTAGTTTTACTTGATAGTATTCCCCGCGCAGGCAACTTAAAATGAAATCAAATACTCTTTTATCTTTATTAAGTCGAAAATGCTCGTTTTGTCGATGAACCCTAAAGACTTCGTTGACGGCTTCAGGCAGCCGAAGCCCATTGATCGTGCCATCAAAAGTATCGCGTATATTAGGATTTTGGGACAAATGCTCAAATGCAATTGAGGTGTGTTCTCCTCGTACCACTCCATCAAAATCTGGGCCAATTTGATGCCCTATAATGTTTATAACTAGCGTAGAGCTAGAAGCGTATAAGGCGCGTATTTTGGAAAAGTTAATAGGTATTGTCATAGTGGTTTTAGCATCTATTGGAGGAATGGGGCCCTTGCGGCCAACTTCTTCTGGCAATAACGGAAATACAGTGGTGTCGTGTGGGGTACCGATCACAAAAAGCGCCCCAATTGTATTGGGTTGCTTGCTTGCTTGCCAATAGCGATAGGCTACTAGCCCACCCGTTCCATGTCCAATAAGAATGATACGTTGATCGCGTGGATGGCGATCATTCAGTAGAAAATCGATGGTGCTTTCTAATTCCTCAAACACTTGACGAGGAGGTAAGCCATTTTGAAGTTCTGATAGCTCTAATGCATATAGCTTTTCTAATCCGTATTCTTTGAAATAGGCGCTCATTACCCCCCATGAACGCCGACTGCTCAAGCTGCTGTGTAGCATGAGGATAGGTGGGCAAGCCTTAGCTTTTGTAGCGGGGGTAGGGTCATACTGATATATCGGTAATGTTGGGTGAACTTGTTGCCAGCGCGTTGATAAATTAGGCATTCTTGTTCTCATTTAGCTATTTTATCAAAAGTATCACTATATTGTATTGTACTCAAAACAAAGCATCGTCTGCTACAGTACTTGTCACAGACGATGCGCACTAAGATTCAGGGGTAAATAGGGAGGCTATTTGCCTAATTTTTCTTTGAAAACTTCAGTCAGGGCAGGCACAATCTCAAATAGGTCACCAACGACACCATAACGCGCTAGTTTAAAGATTGGCGCTTCAGCATCTTTATTGATAGCGACGATAACCTTACTATTTCTCATACCAGCTTGATGTTGAATGGCCCCAGAAATGCCTGCTGCGATGTAGAGATCAGGGCTTACAACTTTACCAGTTTGACCTACTTGATGTTCGTAGGGAATCCAGCCAGCATCAACAGTGGCGCGGCTTGCCCCTACTGCGCCGCCAAGTACTTTAGCAAGTTCACGGATAGGTTCAAAACCTTCTGGGCCACCCACACCGCGTCCCCCAGAAACAATAATCGCGGCTTCGGTTAGGCTAATTTCGCCTACTGTACCCTCAAAGCCTTCAGATTTTGTGGCAATCTCATCTTCTGAGAGAACTGGTTCAACACTAATGACTTCACCGCTACGGCTAGTATCAGCATCAAGTGCCTTAAAAGCACGACTGCGAAGCGTAGCAAGTTGTACACCTTCACCCGATAGCTGTTCTTTGGTTAAAACTTTTCCGGCATACATGGCGCGCGTAGCTGTCAGCTTGCCGTCTTCGATGCTTAATGAAAGAACATCATCAAGTAATGCAGCATCTAGATCGGCGGACACTCCACCTAACACTTCACGGCCACGTGTGGTTGCCCCAGCAAGAATCGCATCGGGTTGATGGTCGCGGGCAATTTGCGCAACAAGTGCAATGTAAGGCTCAGCCCGAAAGTCAGCAAGGGTAGCATCATCAGCTTTTATGACTGCATCTGCACCAAAATGAAAGGCCTCTTGTACTATAGCGTCAACATTCTGTCCGAAGACAAGCGCTGTTACTTGATCACCTAGTGATTTAGCTGCACCAATGGCTTCTTTGGAGGCTTGCGCAAGTTTATTATCAAAATGTTCTGTCCAGACGAAAATTTTCATAATACCTTTTCCTCCAAGAGTTTTTCAGCCAATTTCTCAGCAATCTCACGCGGTGATTCGCCCTCGATGAATTCGACTTCACCTTCACGCTTGGGTGGCTCTGAATAACTAAGGATTGTGGCTTTAGGTGTACCTGCCTCAATGCCTAAGTCTGACAGCCCCCAAACTGGAATCTGAGCTTTTGCCGCTTTACGGATGCCAATAAAAGATGGATAGCGTGGTTCAGTAATATCTTTTAATACACCTAGTACAGCGGGGAGTTTGCTGCTAACAGTTTGCTTGCCCTGTTCTACGGAACGCTCAACTTTAATGGTGCCTGCCCCAAAATCAAGCGAGATCAGCTTAGACACAGAGCCAAGCACTTGGAAGCCAAGTAGCCGTGCTGTTTGGTAAATGTGTTGATTGCTGCCACTGTCAGCAAATTCTTTACCGAAAATAACCAACGTCACGTCACCCAACTTTTTAATGGCTGCGGCTAAAGCTCGTGCATATTGTAAGCTATCATGTCCAACTAGTGCTTCATCCCAAACACGAATTGCTTCATCACAGCCAATTGCCAAGCCTTGTTTTAGTGCATCATCATGCTCTGCTGGCCCAACCGCCATGATGGTTACTTTGGCTTTATGTTCTTCTTTCAGAACGACGGCCTCTGTAACAGAATATTCGTCCCAAGGATTGATGACCATAGCCTCTTTCCATGTCGGCACACCGTTTTCAACGGTGATCTTCGCTCCTGTATCAGGAGTTGCTTTAGTAACAACAACAATATGCAAGTTTGTATCCTCCTTCAAATCTGCACATTGGGAATAAGATAATAAGCTCAAAAGTCAGGCTCATTGCTGAACCTGACACTAAAAACTAACGCTTAATCACCAACAGCAATTTCAGATGCTTCGGCTTGCCAATATTCCGGATCATAAGCAGGGAGTTCACAGCGCAAAGGACGGTCTTCCCGTAGCCCTAATGCATATCCTGCTTGCATGAGTTGATGAATTTCGCTTGTTCCTTCATAAATCACAGCGCCTTTGCTGTTACGCAAATAGCGCTCAACATCATATTCATCGCTAAAGCCATAGGCCCCATGGATTTGTACAGCCTCTAGGGCGGCTTGAACACTCATATCGGTAGCATACCATTTGGCCATGCTGGTTTCACGTGTATTGCGCAAACCCGCATTTTTCATCCAACCTGCTCGCATAACTAGCAAGAAAGCCGCATCATACCATTGTTGCATATAAGCAATTTTCTGCTGTACGAGTTGGTGCTTGGCTATAGGTTTACCAAAGGTAGAGCGTTCGTGACAATATTTAATGCTGTCTTCTAGGCAAGCGCGAATCAAACCTGTTGCACCTGCAGCCACTGTATAGCGCCCGTTATCAAGCGCAGACATCGCAATGTAGAAGCCTTCACCTTCTTCGCCTAAACGATTCTCTAGCGGAACTTCAACGTTTTCCATCACAACCCAACCAGTTGAACCGGCCCGAACTCCTAATTTACCATGAATATCGCCTGTTTTGACACCGCGCATGTCACTAGTGACAATAAAAGCCGTCATTCCATGATGGGGTGGGTCGGCATGAGGATCGGTCTTAGCGATTACGAGGAAGTGGTGGGCTTTAGTGGCGAGGCTGATCCACATTTTCTCACCATTCAAAATATAAACATCACCTTCACGACGAGCAGTTGCCTGCAGAGCGGCCACATCACTTCCAGCGTTGGGTTCGGTTAGGCAAAAAGCGGCATACTTTTCACCGCGTGCTTGTGGCACTAAAAAGCGCTGTTTTTGCTCTTCTGTACCCCATTGAAACAGCGCCATACTATTTAGCCCCATGTGAACCGACATGATCACCCTAAGAGTAGTATCGACTCGCTCCAATTCTTCACAGGCTAGGGCGAGTGAAATATAATCCATCCCCTGCCCGCCATAGCGTACTGGAATATTAATTCCTAAAATGCCCAATTCTGCCATACGTGGCAAAATTTCAGGATTCATCTCTTGTCGACGATCCCACTCTTTAATGGTTGGGTAGACTTCCTTCATGGCGAAGTCGCGTACCATTTGGCGGATCATCTTATGTTCTTCAGTTAATGCGAAATCCATATCGCCTATAGTCCTTTAGATAAAGCTAAAATTCACTTATGGTTTTTAACCTGAGAAGGCTTTCACAATTATAACACGTTGGTTGTGTGACTTCCAATAATACCATGCTATAATGACCATAAATTCTCAATGCAGTCATTAAGGAAACAACTCGTGCCGAAGGTGTTAATTATTGAAGATACGGTCGAGCTTGCTGAGGTTATTCAGGCCACGCTAGAGTCGATGGATATTGAATCTTTCCATGAGACACACGGTGAGCGTGGGGTGGAGTTATATAAGAAAATTCAGCCCGATTTGCTATTACTCGATATTGCCTTGCCTGATACAAAAGGGTGGAAGGTGCTTGAACAGATCAAGGCTTATACCCAACAAAACGAGGGTGCAACAATGCCCAAAGTGATCATCATATCTGCGTATGGTGATCCTGCGAATCGATTAATGGGCAAGTTGCAAGATGTAACACGATACTTGATCAAGCCTTTTACTCCAGATGAAGTAGAGGCTGTTGTTTCTGGTGCGTTGGGTTTGAATGCAGAACAAAAAGTTGATCTGCCTCAGCAGTCTACCGATGAGACGATCTCAGATGTGCTTGGCTTTATCAATGAAATTCGCCAACAAGCAGCAGCAGCGGCAGCATCATTAGGTAATGTGTCAGAGGGTGCTGTCGCATCATCTACTTCAACACAAAAAGATGATGCAACCACGAAGTCGGATGATAAGCCTGATGCGTCTACAACGTCAACCACTAACGATTCATAGTTGCTTGTTGCTGCGTATCATCAGCTTGTGTCTTGTTGGAATATGGCTCATTTGGGTAGTTTTATCGCCCACTGAGCCTATATTTACTTCTACCGATACAAGCGATTTTCATCAGATATATAACGCAGTCAATACCGCCGCAAATCAAGAGGTTTATATATTGCAACAAGCCAACATAGCAGGTTGGACTTCTTCTTTGAGACGAGAGTATGCATATTTATTGGCTCAGCAAAACAATTATCGTCCATTATTGGCTTTGTTTAATAGTGATATTTCCTTGATTGAGAGTGATGAGCCTTTCTTGAAAATGCTCGCATATCAACAAATGAAGCAAGGCAATCTAGCACAAGCGCGGCATCTATGGGAGCAGCTGCTCCAACTAGCGCCGAATGATGAAGAGGCATTTTATCAGCTGGCATTATTAGCTATACCAGATGATATAACGCAAGCGATGAATTACCTTGTTTCTCTTAATGAATCATCTTCTGAATTAGGAATGCAAGCCGATCAGCTTTTAGTGGCATTACAGCAAAATGATCTCTTGACTTTGGGCTTGCTATTGAGCGAATTTGAAGAATGGCAAACAGCGCAACGTGTATTGACTGCATTGATTAGCGTTGAACCTATGCATTGGCAGGCATATTTATATCGGAGTTATGTCCGCGATCAACAAGGTGAAAATGGGCTCTCTGATTTAGAGATCGCTCTCGGTTTAGCAGATAACCCCGCGTTACCTTTATATTTTTTGGGAATTCATTGGCGAACTATCGATGAAAATTTAGAGGCAGCAGTTGCTGCTTTTGAACTTGCTGCCAAACTTGATCCGCAAAATGCTTCAATTGCTATTGAACTTGCTATCACTTATCAAGAAATGGGGCATGATGATCTAGCAGCAACTTGGTATGATGCTGCTCTACGTCTAGAACCCCATAAGGTTGAATGGCATCGTCTAAGAGCAGCATTTTATGCTGAACGTGATGTAGAGGTAGTGGATATAAGACCTATTGAGCAATCGTTAGTATTATTTCCAAACGACGCACATTTACTCACGAGTTTAGGGTACGCCTATTATCAATTAGGCGATTATGTCATGGCACGAACTTATCTCGTTCAAGCAGTTGAGCTTGACCCCAATTCTGCGCGTACTCAATATTATTATGCGGTCGCAATGGAACAATTTGGCGATCTGAGCGCTGCCATTGGTGGTTATTGGGCTGCTTATGAGCTTCGCGTATCCTCACCGAACACCTACACAATTCTTGCTGAACGAGCCCTTCAACGTTTACGGGTCTTGTCTTAGCTTGCATCTACTGGCATAGTACACTCACCTATCTGTTCAAGTTGAATACACAGGTCAATATTAGCATTATGACAACTACAAGTATGGGCCTACGACGTTTGGAACGCAGTCAAAATCTCACAATTGGCTTTACACAACTGATATTTTTCTTCACAGGATTGTTGTTGCTTCTGTTTGGAATTTTGCGCATTGCGCTTGAATTTGGTGAAACGCTCACAGGCGTTAACAATGATGCGCTCAAAAGTGGTATTGCAAATTGGTTCACAGGTGAAACATACACTACCCCGTTAGTGTTATTGGTGGGTATTTTGTCAGCTTTTGTGGGGTATGGATTGTTGTGGGCTTGTGCTGCCTTAGGAGCAAAAGAGCCACCGGCTTGGTCAGCTGGTTATGTTGGACTGATCGCTACAGCGTTCAGTTTAACCAGTATTGCCGCTATTTTGATATGGCTAGAAGTGCGTTTTTTGCTTATTTTTTTGCTTGTTTTACTGTTGTTAATTGTCGCAAGTGTTGTATTGTGGTTGCGCTTTAATCAAGCTGATTTTCGTTTGGCACTAGGTGCTGAGCGTATTCATCGTCAGTCACCACCAACTTATGTTTGGTGGATATATGCCCTGATAGTTGTGGGCTTAACGGTTCTTGTCGTATTAGGTATTGTTTACGCTATTCTGACTGATGTGATTGAGCTAAATATTGGTGATGTTCCTGAAGGCGAACTGATTTATTTAACGACATTTGATGCCTTTAATGATGAGTGGGATATTGAAAACGCAACAGATAGTTATACAAGTGCGGTGATTGAGCCAGATGAACTTGGAAACAACCGACTCGTCATAAATTTAACACCAGAAGCTGAACAAGGAGTGTTCACGTTATTGAATCGTAAATTGCGTAATTTTGATTTGCGCTTAACGACCACTCAACTTGCTAGTGATCCTCTGCATGATAATGCATTTGGTGTGATTTTTGGGTATCGTAATGATGAGACTTACTACCAATTTCAAATCAGTGGAGATGGCTATTATCGTTTGTTAAAAATAGCACCGAATGGCGATTCAAATGAAGTTGAGATTATTAGTGATTGGCGCTTAACAACCGCACCAGACGAGGATTTTGAAATTAATAACACAAATCCTACGATTATTCGCCCCGGCAGTTATAATCCGATAAATAGCGTGCAAGACGCACAAAATGAAATTCGAGTTATTGTTCGAGATCAAAAATTTGCCTTTTTTGTGAATGGTGTTCCTCTTCCTTTATGTTTGAAAGGTACACGCCGTACGAGTATGTGGGTTGGTGAAGGGTGTGTAGAAGGCAATATCTTCACATATACATTTGAAGACCCCGACTATCGGCAAGGAAAGATAGGTCTTTTTGTAGATCGTACACCAACCAGCGATCCGAGTTATCCTGTTACCATTGCTTTCGATAATATTGTTATAGTTGGATCACCTGAGCAGTTAGACTTACCATCTATTGAGGAGATTGAACTACCATGAGTGAACCTAGTGTTTTTACTCGTATTTTGAATGGTGAAATTCCCGGTGAATTCGTTTATAAAGATGATCTTGTTTTCGCCATTCGGGATATAAACCCGATTGCACCAACTCATATTTTGATTATTCCACGTGAGCCATTAGTGAGTGTGAATGATCTAGATGAGGCAAAAGAGCATATTGCGGGCCGAATGTTAGTCGTGGCAGCAAAACTTGCCAAAGAAATGGGGATTGATAGCAGCGGCTATCGTTTGGTGATTAATACAGGCCCTGATGGCGGTCAAGAAGTCATGCATTTACATATGCATCTTTTGGGTGGTCGCAAAATGCGCGGCTTGGGTTAAAGATTATTCAGAAAACTCATATAAGGTATTGAATAGATGAGCATAAAAGAACAACTAACAGCTGATCTAAAAGCGGCGATGAAAAACAAAGATACAGCGCGCCGCGATCTCATTCGCAGTTTGCAGGCGGCAATTAAGCAAAAAGAAGTTGATGAACGCATTGAACTAGACGACGATGCGGTCATCAAAATTTTGATGGCAGAAGCCAAGCGCCGCCGCGAGACTATCGAAGCATTTGAGCAAGCTGGGCGTGGAGAAGATGCCGCGACTGAACACCAAGAGTTGGCCATGATAGAAGCCTACTTACCCAAACAATTAAGCCAAGAAGAGTTAAAAGCGCTTGCAGCAGCAGTTATCGCAGAGGTTGGCGCTACTAGTGCTAAAGACATTGGTAAGGTGATGCCTGTGTTGATGCCGAAGGTAAAAGGCCGTGCAGATGGCCGCGCTGTTAATGAAGTTGTCAGAGAATTGTTGAGTTAGAAGGGTCATTTGACCATGTTAGGGCGCATCTTCAGTAATCTCTACATACCTGAACGTTATATTAAGCGCTTGCTGTGGTTTGCTATTGCAGCAGCCTTTTTAACAGTTGGGACAGTGATTTTATCGATCGATGTTTTGATACCAAGTGATGATACCGTTGCCTTAGAAGTAGGGGATATTGCCTCTGAAGATATATTTGCGCCCTATGATCTTACCTATAACAGCAAAGTTTTATTAGAAGAACGCCGTCAGCGTGCGCGCGAAAACGCTGGCTTGCGTTACGTTGATATTCCCAATGTGCGTGATAATCAACGTAAGCTAATGAACGACATCTTGATCTATATTGGCATGATCCGTGCCAACCCTTACAGCACTCAGGCCCAAAAAATTCAGGATTTGCAAGCTATTGAGGCAATGTCCGCTATTACGGAGACACGTTGGCGTAGTGTGCTTGAAACTTCTGATGAAGAATGGTCTGCGATGGAAACCGAAATTCGTCAGTTATTAGATCGCACCATCGAACGTCGTTTGATTACTGAAGAAGATGTTCTTTCAGCAATTGCAAATTTTGATATTCGGGGCAGTTTTTCTCAAACACAAGACCGCATTATTACAGCTCTTGTGAGTCAACTTATTGTGCCTACAGAGATGGTGGATGAAGAAGCCACACGGGTTGCTCAAGAGAATGCTGCTGCACTCATTAGCGAAGAGGATGCGCAAAACTCATATAAAGCTGGTGATCCTATTGTGCTTCGACGAGATATTGTTACTGAATTACAAATTGAAGCACTCAAAGAATATGGTTTGTTGCAACAATCTCAAAATGTTGTGGGGCGAATTGCGAGTTCAGTCATTATCTTGCTTTTATTTATGTTTGTGGCAATAGCCTATGTTGCACAGTTCCACCAAAAGGCTTTAAATGATTACCCCATGCTGGGAATGATTGCCTTTTTATTTCTAGAATTTTTATTATTAGCACGGCTTTTTGCGGATAATGTCCCTATTTTCCCAGTTTTTCCGGCTGCAGCGCTGGCTATTTTAACCATGTCGTTGGTGGGGATACACCTTTCGACAATTTTAACTGCTGGGCTCGCCATTTTGGCGGCGCTTATGGTACAGGGAGAAGGTGCGCTTGAATTCGCATTGTTAATCATTATCAGTGGTTTTGCGGGCATTTTGTCTTTTGACAACCAAGAACGCACAGATGCCTATTTTAAGGCTGCTGTAGTAATCGGTATCGTAACAGCTGTTGGCCATACAGCTATGTCTTTGTGGACGAACGATGACTCAGCGTTAGTGTCTATTGTGACGGGGAGTGCGCTTGCGGTGTTGGGGGGATTCTTCGCCGCAGGGATAGCTTTTGTTCAGCTCGGTATTATTAGCACGATCATGAATCTGCCGACTAGCTTACGCTTAATCGATCTCGCGCGCAACGATCAACCCGCTATCAAACAGCTTTTGCGCGAAGCACCGGGCACTTTTCAGCATAGTTTGCAAGTTGCAAATTTAGCTGAACTTGCCGCTGAACGTATTGGGTTGAATACGACACTAGTCCGTGTGGCAGCGATGTATCACGATATTGGCAAAACGCTTAATCCACATTTTTTTGTGGAGAATCAACGGGGCTTTAATCCCCATGACATCATTCAAGACCCCAAACGGAGTGCGCAGATTTTAATTAGCCATGTTATTGAAGGAGATCGCATGGCGCGCCGTTATCGTTTGCCACAGCGTATTCGTGACTTTATTCGTGAGCATCATGGCACCAGCAAGCCTTATTTTTACTACAAGGCGGTTGAGCTAGCAGGGGGTGATCCTTCAAAAGTAGACCCAACAGAATATATGTATCCCGGCCCGATCCCTCAGAGTAAAGAGACGGGGATTCTGAAGCTGGCAGATAGCATTGAGAGTGCTGCTCGTTCAATTCAACCGACGAATCGGGAAGAGATTACTGGTGTTGTTGATATGATCTTTCAGCGTGAGTTACAAGATGGCCAGCTAGATGAAAGTGGTCTCACTTTGAATGATCTTAAGCAAATCCGCGAAGTTTTCATTGACACACTTGAAGGCATTTACCATACACGTATTAAATATCCCGGTCAAGAAAATAACGGGGATGATAAGAAAATCGCTCCACCGAAGCCAAAGCCTGTTGAAGGAAGTACGCCTGCGGCAATAGCTTCTGCTGTTCAGCAACCACTCGCCAAAAAGACAACAGAATTAAAAGCTGTAGACTCTCCTACACGCCCTTCAAAACCAATTAAGAACGAAGATAAACGTCGTAGCCAAGAGCGCAAACGTAAAACAAGTGATGTGGATGCCATCATTGCTGATGATGCTATTGCTGATGAATTAACTCAAGAAGTAGATATGACTCGTAAATCCGCACTTCCTCCATTGGACACATCCACATCGGAATCAGACTCGCAACCAACATCGCCAGAGAAGAAACCTCAGAGTAACAACGATCAATACAAACGTATGTCTGCTGAAGTTGAGCGCGTTGATGTTGAAGAAGATGCCGTAAGCATAAGTCAACCCACGACTTCGGACACAGAAAACATGGCAACCAATCACGCTGCTGATACCGAAAAATCGTCAACATCTGAGCAAGAGGGACAACAACCTAAGGAGTCGCCTAAAAATGCCGATTGACTTGTGGATTCAAGATGAAGTATCGCTTTCAGCGGCGATGGATGCAGTGGCACTTGAAAATTTAATTCAAGTTGGCGAGAACGTTTTAGCATTGATGGGGTACCCCAATGCACATCTGACAGTTATCATTGAAACAGATGCAAACGTTCAATCATTGAATGCACAATATCGTGGCATAGATCGTCCTACAGATGTTTTAAGTTTTGCTGCAGAGCCCTTACCCGAAAACATTGGCGATGAGAGTGACGCAAATTATTTGGGCGATATACTCATTGCCTATGATTACACTCTCAATCAGGCACAAGCTCAAGAGCATTCTCCACAAGATGAATTTGCGCTTATGGTCGTGCATGGTATTTTACACTTGCTAGGGTATGATCACGATACACCTGAAAGCCAGCAGGAAATGTGGCAACAACAGCAAGCCTTGCTAGATGAATTGGGGATCAATATTGTCGTACCTGATTTTGTGCATGGTGAGGATGACGAGCCATGAGGCGTTGGTTGCATCCAGATATTTTGAAGACGTTGAGCATTGATCCAACCCAATATAGCTATCAAGTAAGCACAGATCGCACAGCGAGTTATCGCTATGCGCTGGCGGGCTTGTTGCATATGCTGCGCTATTCAAAGAATGTGCGCATTCAAGCAGTAGCAACAGTTTTAGTGATGTTGTTATGTATCGCTGTTCAGTTGCCATTACGGGATGTGGCGATAATTGTTCTTGTAACAGGGTTAGTTTGGTTTGCTGAATTTGTGAATGCCGCCATTGAAGCGTTGATCAATTTAGTGAGCCCAACTTATCATGACATGGCCAAAGTGAGCAAAGATATTGCCGCTGGTGCGGTATTATTGTGCGTGATTGTATCAATTATTGTTGGGCTTTTGGTTATTGGGCCGCCGCTATTGGTGCGATTAGGATTGTCTGCATGAGCCAACAGTATTCTTCGCGTTATAAAAAAGGGGGCGGTGGCAACCGCCGCCATGTGCGCCGACCAAGTCGTCAGCAAAAATTTCCTTCATGGTTTATTGGTATTGCTCTTATTGTTGCTGCTGTTGCTAGCTTTTTAATTGTGCAAACAGTGCTGAGCTTGTTTGGAGACGATGCGGTCACTCAAGCCACACAGAGTAACCGTACTTGGTTAACAGATTCTTGGACACAAAACCCACCAACCAATAGCCAACTAGCACAATTGGTAAGTCGGTTGCGCGATAATCGTATTCACATGATTTACATACAGACGGGGGCATGGCGACAAGATGGCCAATATCGCGCTTGGCCCAATGCCGCTGATTTTCGCGCACGCCTAGCGGAGATAGCGCCAGAGGTTAAAGTTCTCATTTGGATATGGTATGAACCATCTCGTCATGCCAACGCTACAAGTCAAGAATCTCTGATAGCATATGCTCAAAATGCCATTGAAAATTGGGGATATGATGGCATACACCTTCAAGGGTATAGCGTATTTAATGAAAGCGAAAATTATTTGTTGTTTGTTGAACGCCTAAAAGATGCTTTGCCTGACAATAGTATATTATCCATCACTGCACCTCCTGACCATAATCCTGCTGATGCAAGTGTGCCACTAGGCGCGGGTAATCCGAGCCTAAGTTGGGGAACAACATATAAAGGGCGCATGGCTCAGCTAGTAGATGAAATGGTCATTATGCCCCATGCTTCCGGTTTGGAGCGCGCAGCTGATTATGAGGAGTGGGTGGCTTATCAAGTTGCCACTTATATTAGAGCCGTAGCTCGTGTAAAAGCTGATGTTGAATTAGTTGTTGCTTTTCCTACATACCCCCAAGAACTCTTTCATGATCCCAGTGTTGAGACAGTCATTAATGCGGCTAGTGGTGCACGTGAAGGGGTTCGCAATGCTAGTGAATCTAGTCGTTATCTTGTTGGGGGGGGTATCTATGTTTATGATACGGCTACAGATGCTGATTGGGATGCTTTTGCCGC
>RFGP01000128.1 GCA_003697365.1 Chloroflexota bacterium
CAAGCACTGGCTGAACATTACGATTTTCCTATGCAAATAGCTTCTTGCGGAACAATGTTTGGCTTCTATTTTCTAAAAGATCACAAGGCGCAAATTGTCGACTATGTGACCGCGAAACAATATGCTGATACTTCACGTTATGCAATGTTTTTCCACTATATGCTAGAGCATGGTATTTATTTTGCACCAAGTCAGTTTGAAGCTGCTTTTATGAGCAGCCAACATACTTCTTCAGACATCGATCATACATTGGAGATTATAGATTCCTATTTCTCAGGCATAGGGTTAGCATAGTCAATCCACGCTGAATAATTTAAAGACTAAAGCTCATGTTCTGCTAAATATTTGTCACTTACTTATAAGCGTAGTGCTTTTCTAGTACATTTTGATGACATATCACACTACTGTGATGGTCATCCCTTTTTATATTTTAAAAATATGAATTATTTTTGAAATTTTGGGAGATTGTAACCTATGTCTGAATTACCACGTTCATATCAAAATTTTCGCAGTGAGTTTCCTGAAATTGCTGAGGCTTATGATGCGTTAGGGCAACAAATCCATGAGCATGGGCCACTTGATGATAAAACACGCCAATTAGTTAAGCTAGCTTTTGCTATTGGAGCGCGCTTAGAGGGGGCTGCTCATGCTCATATTCGCCGCTCTCTAGAAATGGGAATCTCGGTTGAGGAAATTAAGCATGTTGCGCTATTAGCAATGACAACGCTAGGATTTCCAACAACTGTGAGCGCTTATACATGGATTGAAGATATAGTTAAAGATCAGTCTTCATAGGCAATTGAAAGATGCGCTACCTGATATGTTTATCTTTGATTTTATTCTTAGTGGCTTGTAATAATACATCTGAACAAGAGCACCAGTTTATTGATTTGAGAGCTCATGAACCCATACCGCTACGGGCAAACAATGATATTGTGCCATTGCACGTGTCCGTAGCAGCTGTTATTTCTCCTCAAGGCACATCGGCAAGTTATCAGTTGCTATTGGATTATTTGAGCGAAGTACTTCATCGCCCTGTTGAATTAGTTCAGCGACGCACTTACCAAGAAACAAATGAACTTATCCGTAATGGTGAGGTTGATTTAGCTTTTGTATGTACCAGTGCTTATGTTTTAGGACATGACACTTTTGGAATGGAGCTTTTAGCTGCTCCACAAGTACAAGGTGAATCTTCCTATTATTCATTGCTAATAGTACCCAAAGACAGTACTGCGACCTCTATGGAAGACTTAGAAGGCAAGGTTTTTGCTTTTACAGACCCTATGTCTAATACAGGAAGAGCCTATCCTTCTTATCTTGTGATGTCATTAGGGCGAAAACCAGATGAATTCTTTTCTCGTACTTTTTTTACTTATAGCCATGATAAAGCCATTTATGCCGTTGCTAGTGGACTAGCAGATGGTGCTGCGGTTGATAGTTTAGTGTATAAATTTGCCTTATCGCGCGATCCGTCTTTATCTGAGAAAATTAAAGTTATTCATCAATCGCCAGCTTTTGCAATCCCTCCTGTTGTAATTTCGCCGAGTGTGCGCCCTCAGCAACGCGCAATTTTACAAGATGCTTTATTGACTATGCATGAGTCCGAGTTGGGTAGAGAGGCCCTAAATTCATTGGGGTTTGATAAGTTTGTCATTATTGAAGACGAAGCCTATGACGATGTTCGTGATGTTATATATGCAACAGTAGAATGAGGACTATGACTAAGGCTTTTTTCCGTCGTTGCTTTTACAAGTTCATTACCTCTGCGGGTGCTGTAAGTGTTCGCACGAAAATCATGGGAATTGTGCTGGGCCTTGTGCTTCTGTTAGGGTTTACCCTAACGTGGCAAGTTCGCCAATTACTCGTCAAAGCACTGTATGAACAACAGCACCAAGAAGCCGTTGCGCTAACACGAGATTTGTCTGCCCGCGCAACAGATTTGATCCTCATCAACGATCTATATGCACTACAAGTGTTACTTCAGGACACACAGCGTAATTATCCTAATGTCCTTTATGCTTTTATCATTGATAAAGATGGTTATGTTATCGCTCATACTTTTGATCAAGGAATGCCACCAAATTTAATTGATGCCAATATTGTTCAGAACAATGATTATGAACATACTGTGATTCTACAGACTTCAGAAGGGTATGTATGGGATACAGCCGTTCCTATCTTTGGAGGGAATGCAGGAATTGCACGGCTTGGTTTGTCTGACTACCAAGTAAAACAAACGGTCAATAGTATTACCGGACAACTTCTACTTACTACGGTTTTAGTCTCTGTTTTGGGTATTTCTGCTGCTATCTTTTTAATGTGGGTGCTGACTCGCCCCATTATTGAGCTTGTAGATGCAGCACATGCTGTAAGCCAACAAAATTTTTCTCATCGTGTGCGGGTATGGGCAGAAGATGAAATTGGTCGGCTCTCTCAAGCATTCAATATGATGATCGAGGCATTAGAAAGAGCTGAAAAAGAACGAGCAGAACGTGAGATATTACGAGCTCAGTATGTTCAAGGTGTGATTGCTGCTCAAGAAGATGAACGTAAGCGTGTTGCCCGCGAATTACATGATAGCACCAGCCAAAGCCTAACTTCTTTGATGATAGGCTTAAAAATGCTAGAAGAAACTTGCCAACGTTGTCGTAAACTAGAGCGAGTATCTGAATTGCGCAACATTGCAGGTCAAACATTGGAAGATGTTCATAGTTTAGCTATTCAGCTACGACCCAGCGTGTTGGATGATCTTGGATTGCCAGATGCCTTACGACGATATGTTGCTGAGTTTCAGCGGCGTTATCCTTCATTGAATATTGATCTAGCCATTACAGGATTTGAAAATCGACGCTTGCCATCTGAAGTGGAAACGGCTTTGTATCGCATTATTCAAGAGGCATTGACCAATATCATACGTCATGCTGAGGCACAAACCGCTAGTATTCTTGTAGAATGTCGCGCGAACTCAGTGCTTGCTATTGTCGATGATGATGGTAAAGGTTTTGATGTATCCTCAAAGTTTTATCAAGACGGGCACTTGGGGTTATATGGCATTCAGGAACGTGTCGAACTGCTCTCTGGACAAGTTGAGATCGAGTCAGAGCTGGGGCATGGAACAAGTATATATGTGAATATTCCACTCGCAGCAACAACAAAAGAGGTTTTTTATGGATGAGATACGAATCATCATAGCGGACGACCATACCGTTTTACGCGCTGGCCTGCGGATGTTGTTGGAAGCGCAGGAGGATATTAAGGTTATTGGAGAGGCGGATAATGCCAGTCAAGCCTTAGAAATAGTTGGGCAGCTTCAACCCGATTTACTGTTATTAGATTTATCAATGCCGGGCTTAAGTGGGCTAGAAGCATTGCCTTTAATTCTGAAACGTGCTCCACGAACGCGCGTGCTCATTTTAACCATGTATGATGATGAAAATTATTTGCGTCAGGCGATTCAGTATGGTGCTGCTGGATATGTCCTTAAACGTGCTGCAGATGCCGAGTTAATTCTCGCTATTCGCGCTGTAATGCGCGGTGAAATTTACATACACCCCGCTTTAACAAGACAGTTGCTTGATAACATCCTACCAAATACTAAAGCATCTGCATCTGATCCATGGGACACATTAAGTGATCGAGAAAAAGAAGTCTTGCTTTTGGTCGCAAGGGGATATACCTCTGCGCGGATTGCTGCAAAACTCAACTTGAGCTCTAAAACAGTGGATACATACCGCTCACGTGGGATGGAAAAGCTGGGGCTACGGTCACGTGCTGCTCTTGTTCAATACGCTCTAACTCATCATCTTCTTTCTAATGATTTGTAGGGAAAAACCCTACAATCCCCACACATTTAACGTATTTTTCCCGATACACCTAATGAAGCCCTTGCCATACACTTTTAATATCTCAAGGTGCTTTGGCACATTGTCTTTCAGTATCTGAAAGGATTAAAGGTGATGAGTGATGTAAATGATACTAAGCATGATGCTCAATCATCCTCTGCTGTAACAAGACGTGATTTTCTGCAGGCTTTAATGGGCGGGGCTGGTGCTGCCGCTGCTATTGCTGCATTTGAAGCTATCGCAGGTGACCCTTCCTCATTATTGTCACCAGAAGCAACGCCTGTGCCAAGCGCTGCACAGCCTTTAAGCAGTGCAGGTGAAGGTGGACGGGTGGATGTTCTGGAAAGAATGCGTGTTGAGCTTAAGCGTGCTCTTCAAAAGCCAGCTTCAGAACGTCGTTGGGTGATGGTCATTGATTTGCGCAAGTGTGTTGGTTGTCATGCCTGCACCATTAGTTGTGTGGCAGAAAATAAATTGCCACCGGGTGTGGTTTATCGCCCCGTACTAGAAGAAGAGTGGGGAGAATACCCTAACGTTTCTCGACGTTTTGTTCCCCGTCCTTGTATGCAATGTGATAACCCGCCTTGCACGCCGGTTTGTCCGGTTGATGCAACCTTTAAGAATGAAGAAGGCATTGTTGAAGTGAATTATGAACAATGCATCGGATGTCGTGCGTGCTTAACCGCTTGCCCATATGGTGCTCGTACTTCTGACTTTGGCTTAACCTACACTGAAGATTTGCCTGTTGCTGATGGACTCATTGTTGGGCGAGAAAAAGCTGACGACTATGAGCGTGTACCCAATTTTGAATATGGCAGACAATATGCTCGTGAAGGGCACAAGTCACCAATAGGTAACGCACGTAAGTGCCATTTTTGCACACATCGCTTGCGTGTAGGTGAGTTACCCGCTTGCGTAACAAGTTGTATTGGGCGTGCCACCCTATTTGGAGACGCAAATGATCCTGACAGTCTCGTCTCTGAGATGATTGCTCAGCCAAATGTTATGCGTCTTAAGGAAGAATTAGGCACTGAGCCACGTGTTTATTATCTCGTTTAGTGATTAAGGAGTGGCATAAATGTTGTCTGAAAAACGTCTAAAACAAATACTTTATGGAATCGCAATTTTAGCCATCATACTTGGTGTATATGGTTTTTACAGTCGTTTGTTATTTGGTGAACGCGATGTCAATTATGGCTCCTATGTCAATTGGGGGTTATGGGTTGCCATGTATTTATTCTTTGCCGGTATGGCTGCAGGATCATACATGATTGCAACTTGTGATTACCTCTTTCATCTTTCGCTTTTCAAAGGAACAGGTAAATATGCACTTTGGGGTTCGGTTGTAACTTTGCCCGCTGCACTGATCTTCATTGGTTTTGACTTAGGGCATATGGAGCGTGTTTGGAAGGTTTATCTCAATCCGAGTTTCTCTTCATTGCTAGCCCAACTGGTATGGAGCTATACACTTTTTCTAATTGTAATTTTCTTATCAGTTTGGGCTGTGTATAAAGAAAATTGGGACTTGCTGAAGCCCGTCATGATCATTGGTTTAGTGCTCTCTATTTTTGTGAGTGGTGGTGTTGGCGCTTTGTTAGGTGTGAATGCAAGCCGTGCGACGCTTCATACAGCAATGCTGCCTGCACAATTCCCCATCTTGAACCTTTCTTCTGGGGTCGCTCTGATGATAGTCATGGTGTGTTTCTTTAATGTGGTGGGTGATGAGCAACAACGTCGCCGACTTATCCGCTTATTGAGCAGCTTATTGAGCATTTTAATTGTCATTAAAGCCTATTTCTTATGGGTTGACTACTCACAGGCTCTATACAGTGGCGTGCCCGAAGCGGTTGATGCTGTTAACTTAGTGTTGTTTGGCCCTTATGGATGGGCGTTTTGGATTTTACAAATTGCGCTCGGAATGGTTTTTCCGCTGATAGTTTTTGTACAGAACGATACGATTAAAAACCAATTCTTATTTGGTGCTGCTAGTGTTTTCGTCTTAATTGGATTGGCTGTCGGAAGAACGGCAATTATCTTTCCGGCACTGGCAATTCCTGAATTAGAAGGCCTTGCCGAAGCATTTACTGGCCCACACCTCAACTTTGATTATGTACCTAGCTTAATGGAATGGTCAGTCACATGCGGAATCGTTGGCTTATCCATACTATCATTTCTCATCGGCATTGATTACATCAACTTCTTGAAAAAGCCCGCAGGGAGGTCATAATGACTGATAAACCACTACAAGAACAGATCATCGAAGAACAAGAAAAATCTCAAGGCGTTTCTCGGCGAGATTTCTTAAAGACAAGCGCCGTAGTAACGGGTGCGACAGCCTTTTTAGGGGGCTTGCCAATTTTTCGTAGCATTGCAAAAGCTCGTGCACAGGGCGAAGAAGGTGTTTTTGAATATCCACTTGCCGAACCAGCCAATCAAATTTATACCGTATGCCTGCAATGCAATACCGGTTGTGGCATTAAGGTTCGGCTATTAGATGGCGTTGCTGCTAAGATTGATGGTAGTCCTTTCCATCCAATGGCGATGTATCCACATATACCTTATGAAACGCCAGTTGCCCAACTTGGAACAACAGAAGGTGCTATTTGTCCCAAAGGACAAGCTGGATTGCAGTCCGTCTATGACCCCTATCGACTCGTCAGTGTGTTGAAGCGCAAACCCGGTACAAAACGTGGTGCAGGTGAATGGATTACTATCTCATTTGATCAAGCCATTGAAGAGATTGTAGAAGGTGGCGATCTATTTGGTGAGGGATATGTTCCCGGTTTAAGAGAATCCTATGCATTACGTGATGAAGAAATTGCTGAAGAGATGGATGCTGCCATTAAAGAAATTTTGGCAGAAAAGGATACTGAGGCAAAACAAGCGCTCGTCGAAGCCTTTAAAGAGCGTTTTGCAGACTACTTGGACGTGATGATTGATCCCGATCATCCTGATTTTGGCCCTAAAAATAATCAATTTGTGTTTGCATGGGGGCGTTTGAAAAATGCGCGTAAGGATTTTATCAAGCGCTTCCTACATGCATATGGAACAAACAATGCTCATGGGCATACTACTGTTTGTCAAGGCAGTCTCTACTTCACCGGAAAAGCCATGTCCGAGCAATATGTTGATGGAAAATGGCAAGGTGGCTCTAAGTTCTATTGGCAAGGAGATGTTGGTAATAGTAAATTCATTATTTTTGTTGGCGCATCACCATTTGAAGGCAATTATGGCCCACCACTACGTTCACCGCGTATTGTGCAAAATATGCTAGAAAATGGCACTAAAATTGTCGTCGTTGATCCTCGTTTTTCTAAGACTGCTGCTAAAGCGTGGAAGTGGCTACCCGGCAAGCCGGGTACAGAAGCCGCGCTGGCAATGGCAATGATACAATGGATTATCGCTCAAGAGCGTTACAATCCTCGTTATCTTGCCGCAGTAAATGAGGCAGCAGCGCAAGCAAATGGCGATCCTACATGGACGGAGGCAGCTTGGCTAGTCAAAATCGATGAAGAAGGCAATCCAACCACCTTCTTGCGAGCAAGCGAGATTGGTTTACGCGATCCTGAAGAGCGTCCAAAGTCTTCTAATCCTGATGAAACCTACATGTTTGATTATTTCGTCACTCTTGTAAGGGGCGAACCAACTGCTTTTGATCCTTACGATCAAGAAAATTCCATATATGGCGATTTGTTAGTGGATACAGAAATTGAAGGTATTCGCGTAAAGTCAGCTTTGCAAATTATTTTCGATGCTGCGAATCAACACACCCTTGAAGAATGGGCAGAAATTTGTGGCCTAGATGTGCAAGACATCATTGATGTTGCATTTGAGTTTACGAATCATGGCACAAGCGCAGTTGCCGATATTCATCGTGGTGTGAGCCAACACACGAATGGTTTTTATAACGTGTATGCTTGGTATACGCTCAATGCGCTAATTGGCAACTATGACCGTGCAGGTGGGCTTATCAAGGCGAGTACATATAAGGCGGATGGAAGTAAACCCGGCCAGCCTTTTAAGATTAAAGAATCAAATGGAGACATGCACCCATTTGGTCTGAATATCATCCGTTTTGGCGAGAAATATGAAAATAGCACACTATTTGCGCGAGATGGTTATCCTGCCAAACGTAATTGGTATCCATTGGCAAGTGATATATACCAAGAGATCATTCCCTCAATCGGAGATGCTTATCCTTATGCAGCGAAGGCTTTAATGCTGTATATGGGTTCACCTGTATACGCATTGCCGGCTGGACACACCAATATAGAAATTCTCGCTGATCCTAAGAAGCTGCCCTTGTTCATCTGTATTGACCCATTTATTGGTGAAACCAGCATGTATGCTGATTATATCTTCCCAGATACCATGTATATGGAGCGCTGGGAATTTCAAGGTAGCCACCCAAGCGTGCCATTTAAGATCGAAGCTGTTCGTAATCCAGCTATTGATCCGCTTGTGCCAGATGTCACGGTGTTCGGTCAACAAATGCCAATGTCTCTTGAGGCCGTTCTGATGGCGATTGCTGAGCGCTTAGAACTACCTGCCTTTGGTGAAGGCGGTTTTGGAGAATATGGTGATTTCACACATCCAGATCAGCTTTATATTAAAATGGTGGCAAATTTGGCATATGGTGAAAAAGCTGAGGGGGCAGATTCTGTTCCTGATGCTGATGACGAGGAACTACGTATTTTCCTAGAATCTCGCCGTCATCTACGACCCAGCGTGTTTGATCCACAACGTTGGGAAGCTATAGCCGGCGACATGTGGCGTAAAGTAGTATATGTCTTAAATCGTGGTGGTCGTTTTGAGCCGTTTTCTAAGGGTTATACACAAGGCGTATTCCCTGAAGAAGGCCCTAATACTTTTGGGCTTAACCCAGTGCAAGTAGCGCATCCTTTTGGAACGTTGATCAACATTTACCAAGAAAAAACCTATAGCACTAAAAGCCCAATAACCGGTGAACATCTAGTAGGCTATCCTCATTACAGACCAGCGGGCACATCACTATTAGGTGAGCCGCTCAATGATGAAGCTGAAGGCTATGATTTGCATCTCATCACACATCGAGAAATTATGCAAACCAAGAGCCGTACAGCATCTAACTATTGGTTGCTTGCCTTATTACCAGAGAATTCGATTCTCATTCATCCAGATGATGCGAAGGCTCGTGGCTTGAAGGATGGTGATCTAGCACGTATTCGCTCTGCATCAAATCCAGAAGGTGTTTGGGATTTGGCGAATGGGCGTAAGGTGCCAATGGTTGGCAAGGTGAAATTAACGCAAGGCATTCGTCCCGGTGTGATCAGTTTTGCTTTGGGATTTGGTCACTGGTCATATGGTGGTGTAGATTTTAAGATTAATGGTGAGCTAATCAAAGGTGATGAGCGAAGAATTCGAGGTATTCATGCGAATGCTGCCATGCGTATTGATCCATATCTAGGAAATACAACACTTGTTGATCCTGTAGGTGCGAGTGCTGTTTTCTACGACACGAAAGTTAAGCTCACTAAAGAAGATTAACGTTCATTCAGTAGGCTGAGAGGTATATTTTTATATCTCTCAGCTTTTTAGTGATAACAGAGTGGATTATGGTCATCAAAACAGAACTATCATCATTGCTAGAACAATCTGCAGCACTACATCGGCATCTTTGCCCGCGTCAAGTGCTTGGCGTGCGTATGGGGCAACTAGCGGCTGAGTTATTGATGTTATCTTTGCCACAGTCTGATAAACGATTATTCGTTTTTGTAGAAACTGATGGTTGCTTTGCTGATGGAGTCTCGGTGGCTACGGGATGCTGGCTTGGAAGACGGACTATGCGCCTTATTGATTATGGAAAAGTTGCGGCTACATTTGTGGATACGAAGATGAATAGTGCGTTTCGCATTTGGCCTAATCCTGACGCAAGGTATATTGCCGAACAGTATGTCCCTAATGAAAAAAGCCGTTGGCATAAGATGTTAGTTGCATATCAGATTATCCCAACAGAATTATTATTGTGCTGGAAGCCAGTCACACTGAATTTGTCGATGAAACAATTGATTGGCAATGCGGGGAAGCGCGTTAATTGTAGTCTCTGTGGAGAGGAGATTATTAACCAGCGCGAAGTGCTTCGAGATGGTATGTACCTTTGTGCATCATGTGCTGATGGGGGATATTACAGTTGGACTGAGTAACCTAATAAGCAGGTACTTAAAATTATGAAGAATAATATCGATATTCAAGCTGCAGTCCTAGCAGGTGGGCAGTCAAGGCGCATGGGGCAAGATAAAAGTTTTGTCTTATTGAATGGCAAGCCCATGATACATTACGTTGTTGAACAGCTTAGAAAACTCGATTTAGAAATAATGATTATCACCGACCAAATTGAAAAATATCAATTTTTAGGATGCTCAACTTTTGTCGATGAAATCCCGAATAAGGGATCAATTGGTGGCTTGTACACAGCACTGCTAAAGTCTCATGTACCATATCTTATATGCGTTGCTTGTGATATGCCTTTCCTGAATGTGCATTTGTTAAAAACATTAATTGACCTTCGACTAAATCACGATGCCGTAGTTCCAAATGCGCTAGGAAAATTACATCCATTACATGCTGTCTATTCTAAAACATGCCTACCTGTGATAAGGCAACAAATAGAGCAAGAGCAATTGCGCATTATTGATATTTTTTCAAAGTTGAGCGTTCGCTATTTGGAGGAACCTCAATTAAGGCAAATCGATCCTCAATTATTTTCATTGTTAAACTTAAATAGACCCCAAGACATACAATCTGCGTTTGAAGAGGGGGCATTATTGCCGCCTGAATAATAAATAAAGGTGGCACGAGGCCACCTTGTGGATGATAAGGGGTTATTCAATTGTAGCGTTAACGAGTGTAATACGTCCTTCAATATAAGGGCTTACTTCACCCAAGCTGACGAGGTAATCAATGGTAGCATCCTCTAAAGGACGACCAAATGGATAGGGACCAGCGCCTTCTGCAAACACGGAATAACCATCACCACCATTGAGCATAAAATCATTGGTTGCGACGAAATAAACAGCTTCAGGATCGATGGGCTCGTATTCGCCGGTTTCTTGATTGAGAACCTCTACGCTGACAATGCGACTACCGACTTCTTGAGTTGGGTCAAATGTATAGCGTAGCCCTGATACTTGTGGGAAACGACCATTCAGACCGCTGCGACTAATGACACCACCTTCGCCAACTGTGACTGCGCTGACACCATTCTCTAGGGCAGCAATAACCTGCTCACCTGTTAAGGTGACGGTTGCAATGGTATTGCCGAAAGGTAACACAGTTAACACTTCCCCAACTGTAATTTCGCCAGCATCAATGTCTGCTCGAATACCGCCGCCGTTTTGAATGACTATATCTGCGCCTGTTTCAAGACGAATAGCATCAGTGATGATGTTGCCTAATGCGCATTCTTCAATACGGCAAACAGAACGATCACCTACAAGTAACTCAGTGGCGACTGCACCAATGGGTTGATTGCGTAACTCGTTAACAGGCTCTGCGAGTTCATCAACGAGAGCTTGCATTTCGGGATCAGGCGTGATATAGCGACTCAACAGAATCACATCGCCACCCCAATCAACAAGAACACCCTCACTATTGAAGGTAACATCTAAGCGTCCTAAATAAATATTCTTTTCACCTGCTTGAACATAAAGAATAGGATTGCCATCTGCCCCTTCAAATTCGAGAGGATACTCAAGCTCGGCATCTGCATATGTGTTGCTGAGTAATGTATGACTGTGTCCACCCACAATAATATCTATACCACTTAGTTGAGAGACAAGGTCAGTATCAACGGTAATGCCTACATGGGTAAGCAGGATGATTTTATTAACACCAGCTGCTGTTAGCTCTTCAACGTATTGTTGAGTTACCCCGACCAAGTCTTCATTAAAGATAACTTCATCGCTGGGGCTGGAGGTGATAGGTGTATCAGGGGTTGTAAGACCAATAACGCCAATTTGTTGATCACCTACGGTTAGTATGGTGTAGGGCGCAACAATCTCATCAATAGTTGGAAAGGCACTGAAATCAGTATTGGCGGATAGCACAGCAAAATTCAAACCTTGTACAAAAGCCTCTAATGTACTTTCGCCATCATCAAATTCGTGATTCCCTAGCGCAATGGCATCATAACCAAGTGCATTCATAATCTCGATTTGATCAGCACCGCGATATTGTTGGTGGAATAGAGTTCCCGTAAAACGATCACCAGCGTCTAATAAAATTGTATTGCCGCCTTCGGCACGAATTTGGTTAACAACGCTCGCTTGACGAGCAACACCACCATTTCCATTACGTTGTGGTTCATGATGACTGTGAGTATCGTTTGTATGGAGGATAGTTAAAGAAAAAGTTTCATTATCTTGTGCGAAACTTGTGGGCAATAGAGGTATTGCCATCAGTATTAATAATGTCAGCAGAATTGTAATTTTACGCATGGTTTTTCTCCGTATGATTTTGCTGAGCGGATACAAAATTTATAAACTACTCCACAATTATACTTTCTTTTTGTAAATAACACACTTCTAAAAAATGAAAAATATTTGGGAGTGTATTGGTTATTTCATAACAATTCCATAACATTTTTTGAAAACATTTGTTCTATAATATGTATATTAATCAGAACAAATGTTCATTTTCCGGAGAAAATCTTATGAATTTTACCGTAACTAAATATCCACAAGGTACTTTTTGTTGGGCGGACAATAGTTCTACAAATGTTGATGCTGCTAAGCGTTTTTATCA
>RFGP01000129.1 GCA_003697365.1 Chloroflexota bacterium
ACAGATGCACCAGCGCTTGAAATCTCGTTAACACATCGTGCAATTGCACAAGCCTTTAGTGCACAAGGTCGTTATGAAGAGGCAGAACGTGCCTTTCAAGATGCGATTAGCTATCATGAGCCTAATAGCCCTGAACTTGCTCTAACCTTGCGCTTGCTAGGAAGCACACTTAATGACGCGCAGCGATTTTCAGAAGCCATACCCATTTTGCAAAAATCATTAGATATTGAGAAAGGGCTTGCGCAACAAGTCAACAATCGCATTGTTGAAACACTAGATTTGTTGGCTGTGGCTTATGAGCATTGTAACGACATATCAGCAGCCATCACTAGCCATCATGAGGCTTTGGTATATACAGATCGCAATATGCAACCCCTCCAAACGGCCAATCGTTATCGCTTATTAGGGCGCTTATATAGCATACAAGCGCGTTGGAAAGAAGCTCATAAAGCCTTTGAAGAAGCACTTGCCATTGAAATTGCGCACAAGCCACGCTCTGATCATCGCATTGCCCAAACACTAGAAATGATCGCACAAACATATCGACGTGAGGGGCATTTACAAAAAGCGGCTGAAGCCTATCAACGCATGGCAGCCTATGCCAATTTAAGTAAAGCAGCAGATGCCGAACTGAAGCAAACCTTAAGTGAAATCGAACGCTATGAACAAACATTAGAAGCTGCTCGTGCCTCATTAGAAGTATTGCTGCGAAACAGTGAAGCCGACCTTAAAGACCTTGTCTATGTTTATGCGCTTATTGCTGCTAGCCATGCGGGGCTTTCTCAATATGCACAGTCAGATTTAGCGATTGATAAGCTGCTCACACTTTTAGAACAAAACGCAGGGCAACTTTCGACCCTAGATGAACGCCCCACCTATCGCGCTTTGGCACATGTATTTGAAGGCAGCCAAGCCGCAAGCGCAGGAGATTTAATGGCGGCGAGGGCACATTTTCAGCGCGCACTTCATGACACAACCGATCCTAGTATGCGTTGGGTAATTTAACGTGGGCTAGAAAGCGTTCGTCAGTAACCATTTAGCGATGGAGCGCGTTCCAAAATTGCTTAATAAGTTGAATATGCGCTGAACCCTGCGCTCCTCCACCCATTGTATTCACGCATAAATGAGTCGCGCCAAATTGCCGCCAATGGTCTATAACTCGCGGGAAGTCAGCGAGGGGATGCTGATGATAGTGAATTCTTATATCCAAGCCAAATTGAGAAAAATCACGCCCCGCTTCAGTTAGATATTGTTTCAACTTTTCATAGGTGGGTTTTAGTCTCTCAATAGGGGCAGAATTTGGCATCCATCCGTCACCCAAGCGCGCCATTCGACGCAATGCAGCATCAGCACTTCCACCAAACCAAATTGGGATAGGTTGCTGAATAGGCATCGGATTAATCCCTGCATCTGAAATCGTATGATATTTTCCTTTGAAGTTAACAAGTGGTTTTGTCCACAATTCTCGCAAAACGATCACCTGTTCTTCGCTACGCTGGCCTCGATTAGAAAAATCCTCATTTAAAGCCTCATATTCAACACGATTCCAGCCAATGCCAATCCCTAAGCGCAACCGCCCCCCAGAGAGTCGATCTAGTTGAGCCGCTTGCTTAGCAACAAGCGCTGTTTGACGCTGTGGGAGAATAAGAATCCCCGTCACAAATTGAATGCGCTGCGTGATCGCAGCCATATAAGCATAAGTGACGAAGGGCTCATGAAACATATCTTGATAGGTATAAGGCCCTTGCCATCCTCCCTCACGTTCAGGGTTTGCACCCAAAACATGATCGTAACAAAGAACATAATCGTAACCTAATCCCTCTGCTGTCTGAATATAATCTCGTAAGACAGAAGGATCATCTCCTATCTCAGTTTGCGGGAACACAACACCTATTTTCACGCAAATCTCCCTCATTCACTCATGCTATACCCTATTTCAACCAGTGATCTGAAGTGGCGAGATAGGTGTCTCAGATGATTTACTGTTCGCTAAAAAGTTTGCGATATTTTCAGCGGTACGCTTTGCATATAACCAAACCATGCCGGGCTTTACTTCAGTACTACAAATAATCGCTAATGACATCATATATGGCTCGCGAATTTCGATGATATACACCCCGCTCGATACACCTTCCAAATAAGCAGCTTGAAACTGCCCTTCATCTAGCATACGCGCCAAAGAACTCGTTGCGGTATGATCAATTGAAAGCGCACGAGTAAGCAATACCAAATCATAATCTTCTAAAGTTCCTGCAGCCCCAGCCAAATTACCTTCAGCGTCAATAAGGCCCACAAAATGTGCTCGAATATGATTCAGTAATGTGGTGAGTTCCATATTAATATGCTGAAACTGTTGACGTGTGAGCAGTAATGTTGCGGGGCGCTCTGTGCTTGATGTATTTGCAGTCTTAGATATAGAGAGGGTTTCAGTTTGTGAGGCCGTAGACGATTGCAATGAGGCCGTAGCCACTTGTGTTCGGCGTTGTAGATCAAATTGGCGCTCAATTTGCATCAATAAAAGCTGCAAGTTGATAGGTTTGTGTAAATAGTCGCAAGCTCCTAAACGCATCGCAGCTATCGCATTTTTGGCCGACAACTGATCATCAATAAGCATTACAGGTGTACCGGGACGTAACCCGCCAACAACAGATAATAAATCCATGCCACTAAGATCGGGAAGTTTAGTTTCAGTGATAATGAGTTGAAACTCCCCCAGCAAGATTTCGCTCAAGGCATCTTCAAAAGAAAGGGATTGCACAGTCAAATAATCGCTGCTGAGCAAATCCTCTAGCTGAGTCATTAGATCACGGTCGCGCCCTACAATCAAAATACGTTTTTTAGATTGAGTCATTCGTATATCTCCTATCGCTCGGCAATGTCGGGCGTTTTGGCGAAAATGGTTGCCACTTCTAGAGTGATAATGAGTTGGCCAGCATGTTGGATTACAGCAGCTTGACTAGTATATCCTAGCACATATAGAACTGCATCCACTAAAATGCCGATTTGTCGCCCTTCATATTGTAAAACAATGATGGGCGTATCCACTTCAAGTGGTTTGGATTCAAGGCGCATATGTAAGCGCAGATCAATAATAGGGGTCACAATGGCTCGGATCGTCGCGATACCATACCAATCTGAGGGCATTTGTGGGGGACGTGTCACTTGCATAATAGGCAAAATTTCACGCACATGTTCAATTGGAATGCCAAAAACTTGATCAGCTAACTGAAAGACAACAACCCCACCCATCAGTTAAAATCCTCTCAATAACGGATTGGCTTAGCAGGAAGGGTGCGTTCAGGGGTTCGCCACAGCACCATTTCAATAGATGGTGGATCCCCCGCTATGACTCGCACTTCATCCATCATCGCACCAATCTTGGATTTTAGTGCCACACTTGCATTTTCAAGGTTATTGAGTGCCAACCATGCGGCATCACAGCGAACCATAAGGCCAACTTGTCCTCCCTGTTTAATACCATGTATATGAACAATCTGTTGTTGGCCAGCATTTAGAATAATTGAAATTAAAGACGCTACCGCACCAGCCAATTGTGCACGGCTTGCTGTATTAAAATTCAAAAGTGAAGCAGCACGGCGAGCAATATTACGTGCTTGTACTATATCAGTACTGCTACGAACATCGATCATCATTACAGGAGGAATTTTGATGCGCTGGGCATCGGGTAGTTGATCAGTCATAAGCGTTTCAATCAATAAGTCCTAATTCTCGTAAACTATCCAGTAAATGTTCTCCAGCGAAAACATCTTTCGGAATATAATCATCGGCACCAGATTGTAGCCCTGTCATCGTTTCTTTTGGGCTAGCATGTTCGGTAAGCATAATCACGGGTATATCTTTTGTATTTGGGTTGCGCTTCAGCCGACGGCAGACTTGATAACCATCCATCGAAGGCAAGTTAATATCTAAAACAACTAGATGCGGTGGTTGTGACATTGCCTCGCGGATAGCATCTGGGCCATCTGCCACAACTTGCACAATTAACCCAACCGCCTCTAGTGCTTGTTTGATTTGGGCGGCTTGTGTTGGGCTATCCTCAACAACTAATACCCGATACGACATGCGTCATCTCCTCAATTTAATTGTGCCAGTTTTTGGCCAAAATATGGTTATAGTCTTCTAACGAATCAAAGTTTGTTGTGTTAATTCTATTAAAGCCTCTGCAATTTTCACATCAGGCAAAACAAATTCGGCAGCATTTTGTTTAATCGCAGCAGCAGGCATTCCATACACAACAGATGTTGCTTCATCTTGAACAATCGTATGTGCTCCCAGCTTATATAATTGCGCCATCCCCTCAGCACCATCAGTTCCCATACCTGTTAATAACACTGCGATGACTTCTTTACCAAATACTTCGGCAGCACTTAAAAACAACATATCTACTGCGGGTTGATGCCGATAGTTGCCTTTGTCCCACACTAAGCCTATTGTGCCATCAGAACGAATCACAGTGTGCGCGCCACCGGGTGCAACCAATACATGGCCCGCCATTGGATGTTCGCCTTCTACCGCAATTCTTACCGTTAATGCGCTGCGGTTATTGAGCCACTGCACAAATCCTTCAACAAAATCAGGGTCTAAATGCTGCACACTGATGATTGGCAAAGGAAAATCGGCGGGCAAATGTGTTAAAATTTCAGCCAATGCTGCTGGGCCTCCAGCACTAGCGCCAATAACAACCATTTTGGCATTTACTCTGGGTTGCAAAGACATTGGCAAGGATGCTAAGGGTAAAGAAGCATAACGTCGGATCACTTTTACTTTTGCCATATAACGCAACAAGCGCACATAATCCATGCGCCTTGCATCATCACTAGGGGCTGCAGTGGGCTTTTGAATCACTGCTACAGCGCCTGCCGCTAGGGCTTGCATTGAAAAATCTACTTCTCGTTGTCCTATACCATTGGATGCAATGACTACTGGGGTTGGCGTGTGGATCATAATTTGCCGAGTTGCTTCTACGCCGTCCATACGAGGCATATGAATATCCATGCTTATCACATCTGGCTGCAGTTCAGCCGTGAGGCGAACAGCTTCTAACCCATCATAAGCCTCACCACAAACCATCAAACCCGGCATATCGTTAATAAGTTTCACCAAAAATCGGCGCGTCGTGATAGAATCCTCGACCACCAAAACTTTGACCATATATTCTGTTAACATGAACTATCCTCAGCAATGTCATTGAAGTTCATCTAATCATACAGTATGCTTCCCCCCTTCATACAATAGCGGAGTTGGTTAGAAAAACCTTTCGCAAAAAAACGTTATCGCGTTTCAGGAGTCCATTCTGGTTTAAATAGGGCTAAGCGCAACTTTGTTTGATGATCTTCAAAAATGTCTGCTTGTTCATTAGGGCGCAACCTTCCCCGAAAATAATTTCCTTGCCAAGCATGTTTAGCAATGAGTTCTGGATTTTTATTACCTTCAACTAAAAAATGAGTTCGAGATGCTTGCCATTCTAAAGTTAATTCCTCTTGTTCTGGCAAGTCGGATAAATGCCCCCATTGTGTATTGAAAGATTCTATTTCGTGCCGACGACAAGGCACAATCATACATATTGGGTCACCTACGTCAAAAACAATCATCTCATTTGGATGCGTGATCTTCCAATTCATCGTAAAAGGCATAGGTAACCAATCTGTTTCAACAATGCCTTCTAGAGGTTGTATCCCCTTTTTGACATAATTTGCTGCCCCGCGTACTTGTAAGTTATATCCTGCTGGGGTCTTGAAAAGATAAGGCAAGTCAAACGATACAATGCCGTATCCGAATGTAGAAGATGCCGTCAAATAAGGTTGTCGAGGTTTTTTTGACATACTCCCCATGCCTAAAGGCAGGGGATTCTTGCCATCCACAACGGTCGCGTGCGAAACACGTCTTACACCGTCTCCGACAGGGTTGATGCCC
>RFGP01000130.1 GCA_003697365.1 Chloroflexota bacterium
TGTTGAATACCACGTACTTCTTGCCATGTTTGTATTAGGGTGGGGCGAACTTGGTTAAAAGTTCGCCAATAAGGCAATACAGGGCGCAACCATTGCCAACATTGCCACCCAATAAGAAATAATCTTCCTGTCAAAGTAGCGAGTAGAAAAGCACGCTGAATAGATTTCATAGGGCTATTTTTCTTCTTGTTCAACTACTGATTTATGCCACCCCATTTTAGTTTCTGTAATGAGATGATCGACAACAGCGAATAAAGCCGCTTGTTTATCTTGTGTTTCGTTATAAACATGCCGATACACTTCAAGTTGGCGGTCAGCGCTGGAGCCTTCGGTAGCAATATGCACGATACGCTCTACATCAGCACGTGTTCCTAATTCATCTAGTACATCATCTACGAACTCTACGAGTTCGCGTGCTAAAAAGTGCATAGGTACTTCTTCTTCGATACCAAAATCAATGAGATTACCACCTGTTCCATAGCGAACGGCGCGCCACTTGTTTTCAGCAATAAGATGAGTAGGATAAATTCGCCAGCTCATATTTTGATTGCGTAGTTTCAATAGTTTGGCTACAAGCGATTGAATGAGTGCAGCAATACTAATACACTCATCAACAGTGGTGCACATGTCAGCAACACGTACTTCTAAAGTTCCCCAATTAGGATGAGGCCGTGCGTCCCACCAAATCTTAGTAGCGTCTTTTGTACCGCTTTCTCCGGAAGGTTTTTGCGTGCCATGTAATCCTAAAGCACCTACTTTTGCCATTGTCTCAACGTAGGCATCATACTCGTTAAAACTGTTGAAAACTGGTGGAATTCCTGTGCGTGGCATATTTTCAAATACAAGGCTACGATAGCTTTTCATCCCAGTATCGCGCCCATGCCAAAATGGTGATGATGTTGAAAGGGCTAAAATATGTGGCAAGAAGTAACGCAACTGATTCATAATATCAACGGTGAGTTCTCGTCCTACTTTATCTTTGCCGAAGCCAATATGTACATGCATTCCAAAAAGGAGCATTCGGCGAGCTGCATCTTGCATAGTAGCTTGTAGGTCGTCGTAGCGTTGCCCTTCGCTAAATTTTTGATCTTGCCAACGTGAAAAAGGATGGGTGCCAGCTGCAACAATCTCCCGACCGTGCTCAGCAGCCACCTTAGATACTGTTCTCCTAAGGCGAATAATTTCTTGTCGAGCCTCTTCTATATTACGGCAAACATGGCTACCGACTTCAATCTGCGATTGCATAAATTCTTGTTTTAGCTGATCACCTAAGATCACGCGCCCTTGATTCATCAACTGCTGAACATAAGATGTTAACTCGCGTGTTTCAGGGTCAATAATTTGATATTCTTCCTCAATGCCAATTGTTAAAGGAATGCTAACCATTTTTTCAAAAATCCTTTGATAAATTTGCAATATTTCCTTCAAATTATGAGGTAATTATATAGTTTTGGCAAACAGTACCTATTAAAAGCGTTGATAAAATGGGGCTATAACGATCATACTTAACAAAAGGCCAAATGTAATCATACCAAGTATGAAACGAACTTTACCGATAGGGGGAATATCGTTATGAGGGGGTGGATGCTTCAGTCCTGTTAAGATTGCAAAGATAGGCCAAATGAACCAGATCGGCCATGCTGTAGTTAGCCCTATAATACCGCTAATACCAATGAAAAAACACAAAACAGCAACTATGCTTGCTAAAGGCCAAGCAATACGCCGACTAAACATAGCATAGGCAATATGCCCACCATCGAATTGCCCCATCGGCAATAAATTTAACGCAGTGAGGTAATTATAAAATACATTTACATCTTACTAGGTCACTTCTTTGAGGCGCGTCTAGGTTGTATTATACCAGAAGCAAGCGCCCTACATCCCCATAGATAAATCTAGGGGCTTTGGGCGCACTTTTGGTAAAAGCGTTACGCGATCTTGCTCAAGAATAGCAGCTTGTAATGACTCGGCAGTATAACCATAAAGCATCGCTGCAGCAAAAATAGTAGTGAGCATTGTCAACATAAGCAAAATAATATGCAGCCACAGCGGGAGCTTAAATGTACGTTCTTGAGTAACGTCGTTGATTATCAATATCTGATCACGCTTATTTTCACGTGAAAGATATAGGCTTACGTGGTGCTGGAGCAATAATTCTGCTAAGGCTTTATACACTTCTTCTGCGGAAAGTTTCAGATGACCTTCAAACCATATTGCTGTTTCATGGGTTTGCGTCATATTGCCAATGTGCTCTGCCTCAACATTCATATATCGTTGCACAAGAGGGCGGAATTTTGTTAGCATATTTTGCGCAACTGATGATTGTGGCATAGTTTCCTCTAAAGTGTTGTTAGAGGGAAGACTCATGTTTTTGACCCCAGTTTGTGACGTATGAGATGAACTTCACCTGCTCTGATGAAGCGAATCGCTACTTCTTTATTCATGTGTTCATCTGTAAGGAAATTATTGAGCGCATCTTGATTCGTCATCATTGTTCCATCTAATGTGAGAATTGTATCTCCCAATATCAATCCGATTTGTTCTGCTATGCTTTGAGGCTTTACCTCTGCGATCAATAAACCATGTGATTGATTTGTTAATACAGCAAGTTTTTCTGGTAATCGCACGACGTAGCATTGCACACCCAAATAATGTTGTTGGCGCGCACTTGGCGCGAATAGATCGCTAAGGCGCATTGTGTTCATACTGATCTGTGGAACAGTAGTGGGCGCTGATATTTCTTGCAAAATTTCATCCATGCTCCATGATACAAAGCGCTTTGCTGGGTCTGTTTTTTGCTTTTTACTACTGCCAGATTTGCTAACTACATCTAAGAAATCCTCTATTTTAGGAACAGCATATACACGGTTATTAGGGCGATCTAATGCTAATAAGATGCTACCTAAAACATCAGGTTTTGTTGCGCTTTGTTCCATTGAGTATTCGATTTCAGATAAGCGGGTTGGATTATCCCGTGTATCTTGTTGCTGATTGCGAATGGCGTGTGACAAGTCTTCTGCTAATTCTGTCGCTGTTTGATAGCGTGCATCTGCATCTTTAGCAAGAGCGCGAAGTACCACATTGTCAATTTCTGCAGAAAGTCCCGGAAAGATTTTACTTGGCAATGCTGGTTCGTTATATAAATGGGCATACATTAGATGGTAGGGGGTTTCCCCTTTAAAGGGCATTTCACCTGTCAGCATTTCATATAGCATGACACCTAAACTATAAATATCACTTCGCCCATCGACGCGCTCCATGCGCCATTGTTCGGGGGCCATATACGCTGGCGTTCCTAGCATGGTGCTAACATGCTCAGACTGTGCATCAGTAATGATTTTGGCAATGCCAAAATCCATGAGATAAGCGTTTCCGAATCTATCCAATAAAACATTGTTGGGTTTCAGATCGCGATGAATGATTTCGTTTTGATGAGCATAGTCAATCGCTTGGGCCAATTGATGTACCAGTTTTTCGAGCTCGTCTAGGACTAGTTGCTTACCACGTATTAATTTTTCTAGGGTGCCACCTTCCATTAAACGAAGAACAAGGTATAGGTGTCCATCTTGTTCGCCATAATCATAGATTGGCAGGATATTTGGATGCTCTAATTTGGCGAACAAGTCTGCTTCTTGTTTAAAGCGTATCCGAAAATCTTCTTGATCTGAGATGGCAGACGAGATGACTTTTACGGCTACATGACGTTCAATATTAATTTGACGAGCACGGTATACACGTGCCATACCACCTTTGCCAATTTCTTCCAGAAGCTCATAATTGCCAAAAATAAGCGGAGTTTTCAACATAGGCTATATTCTATCTACTTTATGAGGATGAACATTCCCTATATCAAGCATAACTTCTGCCCAATTAAAGGGCAAATTTTTCTACTCTAATGACCACAACCAAACACGATCTAATTGACAGTAAGTAGGAGTGATATTATCCACGACTAAATGTGCAAGGATTATCCCGCTTGCCTCATTGAGCGTAATTTCGTCCGCATATCTTCCGTTTACAAATAATATTCCCTTATCTTCTAATGCAATTACGGTGAATGTATTATCAATTTGCATACCTTGTTCTAGTAAAGGGGTGATGGTATGGATGCTGTCCGAAACTATTCTAGAGCCATCTTGCACCTCAAAGAAGTAGAGTCCTGCTGCAGGGGTGTGTAAAACAGTGGCAAAGCTATCTCTATCTGTTTGTCGAAAAATTAGCCCACAAGCTGATGAAGATGTACCATATACAAAACGTGCTGTCCAACTTAAAACAAAATTTTGAAATGGGCGTTCAATAAGCGGATAAGCATTAAAGCTAGGCTCGTCATTTGTAATGAATCCACTTGTAATATCCCCTTGTAAGCCGCTATTCGCAGTGGGAGGGGGTAAATATCCTAACGAGCGCAACTCGCTTATCACTTGTGTAGGTGAGGCTTTGTAATTATAAATTCGCTGTCCACTGGGGGTAGGGGGGAGTGCAATCAGCTTTGGATCATCTGCATAATATGCAGTTGTTAAGCGAATGTTGTTAAGTAATGTATCCACATTCTCATTGGCCACGACTGAAATTGAACCTGTACCAGTAGATAAAAGTGGTTGTAATGCTACTGCGCTAGCAATAACTTGATCGTTATAAAGCACTCGGAACGTGCTTTGATCGCGGTGAAAAATTAAACCACTTGTTTCACTGGGGTAAGGTAGCCATTGGCTTTTACCAGAGTAAGTTTGCAGTGGTTCATTTTGGGCTGTTTCAATGGAAAGTGCCCATTCTTGCATCACATTATGGCGAAACACCCACTGAATTCCTGTTGTATCCATAAATCGCCATTCAAGCGCATAGTTTTCGATATTTGGCATTATGATCTCAGCAATGAGATAAAATTTTTCTGTATTTATTTCACCAATAGGTTGTGGTGTTTGATTAACAAGAGCAGCATTTGTTTGATTTATGTCATATATGCTATAGCCATTGAGTAACTCAAGCTGAAAGCGTCCAATAGTAGAACCTCTCTCTAAGCCTTCGCGGTAAACTGTTATGATATAAGTATCATCATTGGGAAGCATTAATCCTTCTATGCGGGCATTTGTTGTTGTGCGGTCGGCATTGTCGTTTGCGGCTAAAAGCTGCTCTGAGCTATTTTTTAGTTCAATGACGAGGTCAAGGTCTCCTTCTAAGCGCTCTGCTACAATAGAGATGATTTGTCCGCGTTTCCCTACAAATTCCCAACTGGTTTGCAACATATCATCATCTAGTACGCCACTTACTGCTTGAAATGGCGAGATTGTTGGTAATGGTGTTTGGGCAATGGCGCTTGATAGGGGTAATATCCACCCTATAAAGAGAAGAGTCATTAATAATCGTACAAATTGACAAGCAGTAGATACTGTTATACTTTGCAAAAACACTGTATGATTTTTCATATATCACTTAACACTTAAGTTGTCCTGATGAGGCAGATGTAATTATGAGAATTCTATACCTTGAAGACGATCCTTCCAATCTTGCTTTAATTGAACGTGTAGCACAAATGCATCAAGATGAGCTGGTCACTGTTTTGAATCCGCATGATGCATTAGAAGTACTACGTAATGAACCTATTGATCTCTTCATAACCGATATTCATTTAGGTTACGAAGAGATGGATGGGCTCGATTTTACCGCTTATCTGCGTGAAAACGGTCTTGAAATTCCTATTATTGCAATTACGGCATACGATTATGAAGATTATCGCCGTCGTAGTAAAGAAGTGGGCACTGATTACCATATCGTGAAACCTGTTGCCATCAACGATCTGGTAGATTTAATCGATCAATTCCGTTAGCTTATGCGTTTGTTTAGCTTTCCACGTGTTTCCCAAACGATTTTAGTCGTTTGGGGCACAGTTCTTATCATTGCGCTTATTTTACGAATCTTACCTCAACCACGCACCGTAGATGATGCTTTTATCACCTTTCGCTATAGCCGCAATTTAGTCAATGGTGATGGGTTTGTTTATAATCTCGGTAGTCGTGTTTTAGGAACGACAACTCCTCTATACACATTCATTATCGCTATTTGTAGCGTTATTTTTGGCAATAATAATCATCAATGGTATGCATTGTTTATTAATGCGTTCGCTGATACAGCAAGTACATTTTTATTGATGACCATTGCAAGACGCTTTACACAAAGTGTATGGGTGAGTGTACTAGTTGGGCTTTTGTGGGCAATCTTACCTTTTAGCGTTACTTTTGCAATTGGTGGGATGGAGACTAGCGTTCATAATCTATGGATGATTGCCGCATGGTCAGCATACCTTTTGGGATGGCCGCGCGGTTGGTTGGGGGCATTTGTAGCGTTGGGGATTTTAACGCGCCCTGATGCTGTTATTTGGGCAGCGCCTCTTTTGTTACATCAACTATATACTTCATGGCGAGATCGGTCGGCTTTCAATTGGCGACAACTACCATATCAAGAGTATCTTGTGGGATTGCTAATGGGCTTGCCATGGACAATTTTTGCGGCTGTTTATTTTGGCAGTCCTATTCCGCATACTGTAGGAACCAAAGCTGCTGTGTATCAAGTGGATAGCTGGCAAGCGTTTGTGCGCCTATTGCAGCATTATGCCACTTTATTTCATCAACATGAACTATTGGGAGCTCTTGTTGGGGTTGGTATTGGTATTATTTTGTTTCCCACATTGTCAATTATTGGGAGTTTAAATGTTCTACGGGTAGATCGTCGCAGCTTACCTCTAGTGATTTACCCATGGCTTTATTTTGTTATATTTAGCGCATTGAATCCTTTAATTTTTCGATGGTATCTGACCCCACCTCTGCCAGCATACTTATTGACTGTTATCTTGGGAGGTAATGCGGTACTTAGCAGCTTACCGCTTACGCTACCTCAGAAACGTTGGATTGGAGCTGGCTTAGCAATTTTGGCTTGTCTTTTAGTGATGAACGCATGGCAATTACGTCCTGATCATGGCCCCAAAACTCCTGCTCCGCGTATGGCCTTTCATGAGCTAGAGCTAAACTATGCAACAATGGCTAAGCGCCTTGTGCGAGAACACAATGTTGATCAAAATACACTTGTTGCGATTGGTGATATTGGGGCTTTTGGCTATTATAGCAATGCGCGTATTTTAGATACTGTAGGACTCGTTACCAAAGGCCTAGAACAATATTATTTGAGTGAACAGCAAGAACAGATTATTGTTGATGGGGCAAATTATGCGATACCACCTGATTTAATTTTTGATTATCAACCTCAATATATTGTAACCATGGCCGATTTTGTAACACAGGGGTTGTTACAAGACCCACGCTTTGCTGAACAATATGACCCTATACCGCTTTACACGATAAAAACTGATTATTATGGCGGTGCAATGTGGGTTTTTGCACGACGAACTTCTGAATGATAGTCAGGCGTTAGGTTGTCATAGTGTGTACAACCTATAGCCTTGTGCTACAATGGCGCGTCGTTGATACCAATAAGGATGAGTAAATGAAACGCTGGCTGACTTTACTGATCGGCCCAATGATCAGTGTCGTGATTATTTATGTGCTTATAGGTGATGACATTGATGCTGTACATGTGGAGCTTATGCGGGCTCGCTATATATATTTGTTGCCAACAGCGCTTTTATTGATATTTAGCTTAATGACCCGTGCGATGCGTTGGCGTGTGTTATTAGATGAGCGTATATCTTGGTGGCACGCATTTCACATTTTAAACGTAGGATATTTTTTAAGTGGGGTCTTACCTTTGCGAGTAGGTGACCTAGCGCGCGCGTGGATGGTGACACGGCTTGATACGCCCATTCCAGCTTTTAAGGCTATTAGCACTATTATTATTGAACGCTTGCTCGATGTGCTCGCATTAGTAGCGATGATAGGCTTGATGCTTGTGTTGCTTGATGTGCCTTCTCAATTAACAACATTAGGTGTAATTGTTGGTGTTGCGGCTTTGAGTGGTGGGCTTTTGTTGGCGTGGGCAGCAATGCGTCCTGAATGGTTGCTGAAAGCTGTTGCATGGCTTGAGGGGCGTTTTATGCGGCTAAAATCTTTTGACTTAGAAACGCGCCTTGTTCATTTTCTGGACGGGATAAAACCAATGGGGAATCCTGCCATTGCTTTTGGTGCTCTATTTTGGTCCGGGATGTCATGGTTACTATCACTGGCTGCGGGCTATGTCTTGTTGTTTTTCTTGTTTGATGAACCTACTTTCGCGGCAACAGTTTCTTTAATTGTACTTGCAACTAGCTCAGTGGCTTTGCCTGCTGTGCCCGGCAATCTTGGCCCTTTTGAAGGCGCAGTTGTGGGTGGATTGCTAATCGGGGGCATGATTAATTCAGCTACTCCGCCAGAAAATGCACCTGCTGTTGCTACGGGCGTGGTCTTACATGCTTTGACATTAGGGATTTACACTACACTGGGTATCATTGGCTTAATGGTGGAACATGCCTCTGTGAAGCAAATTACATCCGCTACTCGTGATTTTAGTTCCGAACCTGCAATGCTAGAAAGTGCATCATAAGCTATTATGACAAATAAACCCTTACGCATTGTCATTGGTCTTCAATATTATTTGCCACACCGAACAGGGTACTCAATTTATGTGCAACGTGTCGCAGAAGAGCTTGTGGCGCGTGGACATCAAGTGACCGTTTTAACAGCTCGCCATAAAATTGAATTGCCACGTGATGAGACAATTAACGGGGTGCGAATCATTCGTTTGTGGGCACCAATTCGTGTAAGTCGTGGTATGGTGATGTTGGCCTATCCGTGGTCAATGTGGGGCTTGTTACGTCAAAATGATGTTGTGTGGCTACATTTGCCAATGCTTGAAACTGCGCTCACAGCCGTGTTAGCACAAATTACTGGACGTGGGCTAGTTGCAACGCATCATGGCGATCTACATCTTCCAGAGGGGTTTTTTAATCGTTTTATTGAGAAATTTATTTTTGGACTTTATGCCTATATGGCGAGGTATGCACATCGCATTATTGGCTATAGCCATGATTATGCTGATTCAAGTTACTATCTAAAACCATTTCGTGATAAAGTTTCAATTATCTACCCTCCTATTTTGATGCCTGAACCTGATCCTGAACGTGTGGCTGAGTTGCGCGCCCAGTGGCAACATGATGGCGGCCCAATTATTGGATATGCTGGACGTTTTGTACAAGAAAAACGACCAGATGTTCTAATTCGGGCGCTAGATACTATCAATAAAGTTTATCCTAATGCGCGCGTTGTTTTTGCTGGCGAATATGACATTGCCTATGAAGATACATGGGAACAAAATCAACATCTTGTCCAAAAGTATAAAGAGCAGCTTATTTTCTTAGGGCTTATTACAAGCCAACAGGCGATGGCTAACTTTTTTGGTGCTTGCGATATACTTGTATTGCCTAGCGAGAGTGAATGTTTTGGCTTTGTCCAAGTAGAAGCGATGCTTTCAGGTACTCCTGTCGTGATGACGGATATTCCCGGAGGGCGTGTACCTGTACGAGAAACTGGCATGGGAAAACTTGTTCCACCTCGCGACCCTGAGGCTTTAGGAGAAGCTGTTATCGAGATATTGCAAAATCCACAGTTATATATACGTCCTCGTCATGAAATTGAGGCGATTTTTAACTTTGATGAAACGGTCTCGCGTTATGAAAAGCATTTTCGGCAAGCGCGGGCAAAATCCAGATGGGGTAAACGTTATCATGCCGACAGTTGATGCCCAAACCATAAAACGAATGACTCGCAACGAGGCTGATATGGCGTTTAAGAAGCGAGTACAAACTATTTTTGAATGGGTGCCGCCACCTGATGATGCTGATGCTGTGATCTTGGATGCTGGTTGTGGGCGAGGTTTTTATCTGAACTACTACCGCTATGTGAGTGATGTAAAATTAGTGGGCATTGAATTAGAACACGAGATTATCTGCAAAGCAAAAGCTAATGTAGGACGTTTGCCCAACATTGCGCTACTAAATGCTACTATTTATCAACTTCCTTTTCCTGACAATTTTTTCCATGCCGCTATTTTGAGCGAAATTTTGGAACACTTAGAAGATGATGAAGCGGCAGTTCGTGAAATTTATCGCGTTCTAAAGCCCGGTGGTGTTATGGTGGTTACGGTTCCTAATGCAAATTATCCTTTTTTGTGGGACCCAATTAATAAAACGTTAGAAACGCTCTTCCATACAAAAATTCGACGAGGGCCACTAGCGGGCATATGGGCTAATCATGTGCGCTTGTATACAATGCCCGAATTGCGCCGACCGATAGTGCAGGCAGGCTTCACAATTGAGGCAGAGCGTGCTTTTACTCATTATAGTTTTCCTTTTATCCATAATTTGGTGTATGGCATCGGTAAGCCGTTATTAGAGAGCGGCCTGTTACCTAGCAAATTAGCCAATGCAGCTAATCGCACTACGTTTGAACAGAACGATGGGCGCATATGGAATCCAATAAATTTAGGCTTGGCAATATTGAATCTATTTGACAAGCCCAATAAAATAGACGAACCTTTGCACCGCAGTACTGTAAACTTGTGCATCAAAGCACGCAAACCAGTTTAAGGGTTTGAGGGTAATGTCTGAATATGACTATACAGATGAACCAATAATGCAACCATCAGAATCAGAAACATTTGCTGAAAGCGAAGTTACTGATGATTTGATGGTTGAAAATTCTGCAACAGAAACCAAACACACTTTAGTGTTAGAAGAACTGACTTTAGCACAAGCTCTAGGGTTATTACTTTATCGACCTGTGCGGGCAAGCCGTGAGTTATGGCGTATTATTGCACCACCTCCACGTCGTAAAATGCCGACTTCTGAACAAGAAATGCCTATATCCTCGGACCCCAACATTCCAGTAGCTGATGTATATATACCTGTTCCTGATCATGTTTCTCAACAAACAACAGTTTCACAAAATGAAAACTTATTATTAAGTGCACAGGAAAATAATTGGATACGTACTGTTGCGCAATGGTTGTCGTTGGATGTTCAGCAACTTTTGTTGGCAATAACTTTGGCTTTATCCATTATTTTCGCCATTGTTGGTGCGAATATTTTGCGTGATGCTGCTTTAGATGAGCAAATGCGCTTAGAAAAGGATACTGGTGGTAGTTTTTTCTGGTTCTTCTTATCAGCAGTAACGTATTTGGCGAGTGTAATTTATTCTGGGCGGCATTGGTGGCGAGCTCGCTTGCAACGCCGAGAATTAGCACCAAAACCAGCAGAGCAACCAATTCAACCTCCTTTAATACAAGAATCATCGGATAAAGGCGCGCTATCTCTAAGCCAGCGCATATTTTCATGGATTGAAGGTCATTTTGCACAGTTGACGCTTGTACCTGTGGCCTTATTAATGTCCTATCTTGCATATGCGCGCAATGTGGCAACTGATGCTGAAGGGAACATCACGGGGATTGTATTTACGCCTTTTGGCTTTACGATGTGGGTGCTTGCGCTTATTACATGGATAATTATCTTCAGCATCGATATTCAGAAAGTTTTGAGTGATTTGCTTGTCATACGTCGCCAGACTATTCGTTGGCCAGTACTAGAAACTCGATGGCGTTGGACACATATTGCATTTCTAATCATTGTTTTGGTAGGCGGATATTTCCGACTCAATATGCTTGATGAAGTGCCGCCTGATATGACAAGCGATCATATTGAGAAACTTATTGATGCAACGCGCGTGAACAATGGCGTATATGCTGTGTTCTTTGCGAATAATGGCGGACGTGAAGCCTTTCAGATGTATGTGGTCGCAGCCATTGCTGATTGGTTTGGTGTTGGCTTTAATTTCAGAGCCTTAAAGTACGCGACTATTATTGAGGGGATGTTATCAATTATCCTATCTTTTTGGGTGGTAAAGGAGATTGTAGGGCGAGATACGCCTGAGCGTCGTCAGTTAGGTGATTGGCTAGGCTTATGCACAGCAGCGCTTATGGCAATTAGTTTTTGGCATGTGATGCTTTCTCGCTTAGGGTTACGAATTGTTCTCACACCTTTAACCACTTGGGCGTTGATTTATTTCCTAATCAGGGGCATTCGTTACAATCGTCGTGCAGATTTTGTGTGGGTTGGGCTTGTTTTAGGATTAGGAACTTATTTCTACCAAGCTAATCGTATGCTGCCTATTTTAGTAGTACTTGGTGTAGTATTAGCTATACTTTTTAACACGAAGTTAAAACTCCAAGTGATTTGGCGTTATGGGATGAATTTAGCAATTGCCGCATTGATCGCTTGGGTAGCATACTTGCCGATGTATCACTATTCACAAGTGTTTGAGCTGGAGTTTTGGAATCGCACGTATGGGCGTATTTTTGGCGAAGATGCCTTTCGATGCTATAACGAACAGACACGACGAGAAGAGTTATGTCGCCCATCGATAGGTGAGCTCCTCGATCTGCTTTCTGAGCCGCGTTATGGGCCAGATGCTAACCAGACCGCTTATCAAGCCTTCTATACAAATTATACGGATGCGCTGGCAAGTTATATGTACGTCGGTGAACGTCAATGGATTACGAACGTTGGCGGCAATCCTGCTTTGGATGCAACAACCGCCGGGTTGTATATGTTAGGTTTTTTGATGTGGATAGTACTTGCAGTTAATCGGCGTGATGTTGCACTTTTACTTGTTCCTATTGGGGTTTTTGTGATGGTCATTCCTAGCGCCTTAGCGATTGCGCCATACTTGAGGGAAAATCCATCCTTTACTCGTATCAGCGGAACATTACCTTTTGTGTTCATGATGGCTGCTTTACCGTTGGCAACACTAGTCTTACAATTTGCGAAAGCAGGACATAATCGGTTACCTTATTATGCTCTTAGCGCAACTTTTGTGGTGCTTTTGTTAAGAAGTGTTGCCTTTACAAACTTTGATATTTACTTTAATGATTATCGAGAAAGCTATGCGTTGAGTTGGCGACCATATAGTAAGATCGCTGCGCCACTTGTTGAATATGTTGAAGATGGCGGCAGTTTTGGAAATGCATTTTATGTCAATTATCCACATTGGCTTGATCATCGCATCTTGGGAACTGTAGCGGGAGATATGACTTGGCCAAATGGTCTATTTGAAGCTACGGATGTTTATAATCGTATGCTTGCGAATCAAAATACGCCATATGCATATGATCCTCAACGCCCTTTGCTCTTTTATATTCATCCGCTTGATGTTGATGACATAGCTTTTTTGCAAGAGCGTTTTCCTAATGGACAATTACGATGGATAGAAATTCCTGATGATACTAGTTTTTACATCTACGAAGTGCCCGCGGGGCTTGATTGGCTTGCATATGCCCTCACTACGCAAACAATATCGCAAGGGTGTATCATCAATTGCTTGCCGGGGCCGCGCTAATTATAGGTTTTAGGATACTTTATGACAGAAGTATATCGTGAAATCATTGACCAACAGCCTGAAGATACGTTGTTGGTAGAAGAACAGCTTGTGTCAGAATCCTCATCAGTGCCCATAAAACAACAACATCGTAAAGTTTCCATTAGCGATGTTGTAGTTGTTTTGGCAATTTTAGGGTTGGTCATAGCAGGGTATTATGTGCGTTCTATTGGGCGTAATTGGGATGATTATACCCAATTGCATCCAGATGAACGTTTTTTGACGGATGTTGCAAGCACGATACGTTCCGGCCCACGCCTTGATCCAGCAGTGCGCACAGATATGACTTTGGATGAACAGTTCCGCACATGCTATGGCGTTAACCAAACTGATTATGGGCGTATGACCGTCGAACAAAAATTTGAAGCGCGTGAGGCTTTGGGGCGAGGGGGATATTTTGATGCAGTATGCTCTGAACTTAATCCGAATGTAGTTAAACCAACTATTTTTGTTTATGGCTCCTATCCTCTGTTTACAACGCGCGCCCTAGCAGAAACATATAGCAGCCTTACAGGTGAAGCCACATGGACAAGCTATACCAGTATTCGACTTGTTGGGCGGACAATGAATGCTGTGTTTGATACATTGTCTATTTTGCTTGTTTTTCTAATAGGTGCGCGGCTTTTTAATCGTTGGTTGGGTTTGTTGGCAGCACTGCTTTATGTTTTTGCGGTCTTTCCTATTCAGCAAAGCCATTTTTGGACGGCGGATGCTTTTACTGCGTTTTGGGTACTTCTTGCTGTTTACTTTGCGGTTCGCGCGCTTGATAATGCGGGCGTTTTCCCAGAGCGTTTTGCCGCTTTGGCGTGGCTTGGTTTGGGAATTGGTATTTGGCTGTGGGATATGCCCAACACGAATGAAGTAACAATATTAGCCCCTCTACTTTACTTGACCGTATTTATTGGTGTTGGTCTTTTGAACACACTTAGCATAGAACATCAAAATATGCGGTATGGTGTTGGTGGTGCACTTGTAGGGGGCCTTGTTCTGTTTGGGGCAGCTATTGTGTTAGGGGCTAGTGTTATTACTATTCCTGCTGCCATTGCGGCGAGCATTGCCCTAATTGCGCTAACGGCAATTTGGCTGATAGGTTATCAA
>RFGP01000131.1 GCA_003697365.1 Chloroflexota bacterium
GAGGCAGTGTCATTGGTGATGATTGGTTGGCGGGTACGGATAGCTTCATTAACTAAACTCGGCTCGTTACGCCCAATACGTCTGCCGACAAGACCTTGTGCACCCGGCCCCAACGCTACTCTGAAGACAATATCATCATCTTCTTCGTCAACTAACAACAAACTTCCTGCCTCGCACTTCAGAATCTCAAGTGCGCTTTGGGTAATTTGCTGTAAGAGTTGGTCAACATTTGAGATTTGTGTCGAAAGCTCACTTGCAATTTTGTTCAAAGTCTCAAGCTGTTCTGAACGAGACTTCGTGGCTTCAAATAGGCGAATTTTATCGATAGCGCTTGCAGCAATACCAGCAATATCTAAGAAAATTTGAAGCTGCTCATCGGTGTAATGTAGAGTTGGATCCGTGCTTGCTATCACCATCACACCTAAAGTCCCCTCTACTGTATCTGCTGTTAGAGGAGCAGCCATCATCGCTTTTGCTTGTGGAAAATCAATACGGGCATTAGGGTTACGTTGCCGCGCTGTTGTCAAATAGTTATCAGTGCGAATGACATTTTGGGTTTCAGCAATTTCGCTCAATAAGTCGTTAGCGCGCAACCAACGACGACGCTCACGCGATTCAATGCGTTCTTCACCTTCTGAGTAGAAAGCAAAGTACATTTGATTTTGATCGACTAATGCTATCGCAAAAATGTCACAATCAATAACACGTGTTGTCTGTGCATAAAGCAGCTCTAGCATAATATCTAAATCAATGGCATAGCTGAGTGAACGCGAAATTGAGCTGAGCACATCTTGAATCTCAAAGCGGCGCTCAAGGTCTTCAACAATCTGGGTTCGCTCTAGGGTGAGTGCAGCTTGGTCAGCAACACGCTCCAAAAATTGTAGTTCTTCATAAGTGTAGTTTTCACCGCTACGCTTGCCACCCAAAACAATGAAGCCATTCAGTTCTTGGCGTTGTCCCATCATGCGAACAACTACATGTGCATTTAATACTGCCAACTGAGAGCGACTTTGCATAATCATCGGTGGCAGCATCATGCCTTCTTCAAGGTATAAAATAGAAGATTCAATACGCAGATATTCTGTTAAGCCAGACTTTACAGGAAAAACAACGTCTGTTATGGGACGTGATGTAAAGCTGTTATTTTGTGCACGAAAAACCTGAGCTTCGTTGTCCCGTACAAACATCACAATCTCAGTGGGTGCTAGTGCCTCATTTATCGTTGATCGAACAATACGCTCTACACTCACAATGCCACTTGCATTCACTAGCGCTTCTGTAAGATTTTCAAACAGACGTTGCGTATTCCGTCGCCGACGAAACCATATATCTTCTAGTTGATTGTTAAGATAATTTCGTACCGGTGTAAACCCTAAGGCAATCACCAACACGACCACCGCTATTAAGATAGGGTTATTAGGTTCTAGTGAACGTACACCAATTGCGCTTAATCCTGTGACAACGGCAACATATGCAATAATCAACAATGCACTCAAGATGCTATAAACACCAATAGTTGGAACTAGGCTAGCAGTTTCCAGTAAATGCTCTTCGAGAATGGCATAAGCAGTGCTCACGATAAATAGAAGTAAGATCACCTGCACGAATGGTATAGTCCATTCTGGCACATTACCGCTTGTGAACAACATCGCCAACGTCCAGATGGTTAGCGGTAGGATGCCAAAAGTAGCCCCCAAAATAGCATAAGCTGTTTGTTCGCGAAAAACAGGCGATGAAGTATATTGCCGCCGCCACGCCAAAATTGAACTCATCAACACCGCCATGATGCCAATCCAAAGCAACACAGCCAACAATGCGCCATCTTCACCTGCTTGATATACTCGGAAGAGGATTAGGGAGAAAATAACCGCAATGATCACTGGGCCAAAACGAGCAGACGGCATATGTTCAATAATCGCCATCTTGTTAGGGAAAACCATTGCGAAGCTAATCAATGTTCCCCCCATCATGCTTGCCGCAAAAACCCACAGGTATTCCAAAGAACCCACATGCGTTGCTAATAGATTAAAGACTCCCACAATGACAACTGTCTGAGCTGCTCCCACTGATGCCAAGAAACGTGCAGAAGTCAAGCTAAAACGTCTGACAAGAACAAACACGCTCAAACCAAATGCAATTAGCCCAGCAACCAACCCAATGCCAAAATATGCTACAAAATCCACTGTTGGAAAACGTTCTAAAGGCAGAGAAAGATTACAGATCGTCGTTGTAGGGTCATCGTCAGGCGGACAACTATCCGCTTGGGGAATACCACGCACACCATCACGTTGTACTCGCAAAACAATTGTATCATTCAGATCATAGTTAGAGAGCACAGTCGCAAGGTCTGAATACTCCTCTAGCGCAATCTCATTACTTCCTTCAACAACCCCAATAATTTTGTCACCCGGTATGATGCCACGTTCAAAGCCTATCCATTCTTCACTTGTAAATGATTGATAGTCATATACAGTCAAATCGCGGCTCAACAAGACACCGATAAAAGGTGTGCGAGCAAAAGAGATTGCCATAAAAATATAGGCCAATACTCCAATGCCAGCAGCTAAAACTGCCATAGTTGCGAGTGCTTGTGGGGCACGATTCAAGGCTTGATACGATATTTTCGAGGTATCTGCTACAGGTGATACATTTTCAACAACGGCGCTCATCAAACACTACCTAATATTCTAAATATTTTGACTTTATGAATGATGTTTATCTTCTTGCATTTTAACACAAGCAACGAGGATTTATTCAAATTAAGGGTACAAATTTTCTAACAATGAGACCAGTCTGTACAATACTATGAAAAATCTGCTATGTTGAAATACATCTTATAACAGAATGCGGGATAATGACACCATGTTCAATCAGTGGCGAATACTGTTAATCGGCTTAAGTATTATGATAACACTTGGCGGTTGCTTTCGTGAAGCCAAAGAAAGCAATGTTGCTCCCACCCAGCGTGAGGTACGTCTTTCTGACATTCAACAGCAACAAACGCAAAATGCTCCCACACGCCCTGCGACTTCACGCCCTACTGATACACTAGAGCCAATCCCTATTGCATTCAGCCCAACGCCAAACAAAACACTGGTCATTGGTGGCCCGCCAGTCAGCGATGATGACACCAACACCATTGAGCAAGCATCGCCAACATTATCAGCTACTAATACACCTACGCCAGATATTCCAACAGCTACGCCGACGATCACAACCGTACCTCCTGATGAAGCCACAGTTGCTCCTTTCGGATTTGGCGATACAGGTATTAGTCCCACGCCAAGCCGAACATTTACGCCAACCCTTGAATTCTTTGCGGCAACCCCGACTGAAATTTTGCCCGAAGATGAATGTATTTATCTTGTTAAAGGTGGCGATACTATTTTCGGAATTGCGCGCGAATTAGAAGTTTCACCAGATGATATATACGCGGCAAACCCAGAGTTATTGCAAAATCCAGATAGCTTACAAATTGGGCAGGCTTTGCGCGTACCTTTTTGTGTCAGCGATGAACCAACATTTCCCCCCGCACAAATTAGCGTCACCCCCAACATTACGTCAACGGACACTGAGGGTAATATCATTCATATTGTTCAGTCCGGAGATACACTTTTTGGTATCGCGTTAAGGTATGATGTCAGTGTAGAAGCCATTGTGGCTGCGAATGAAGACTTATTCAGCGAAAACACGCCTATTTACCCCGGCCAAGAGCTCATTATTCCACGCTAAAGCAGATCAATGGGATCGATGTCCAACATTCCTTCAGGTGGGATGTCGATCCCTGTTAATAATGCAACAGGGTTTTGTGTACGTACTAAAACGTGCCACCGAAATTGATCATCGATACGCGCATAAAAACATGGTGCTGGGCCAATCACTTCACTTGCTGTGAAAAAAGAGGAATGTTCAATTTTGCGACGTAATATATTTGCCAGTTGATGTGCCAATTGCATCACTTTATTTTGATGACGATGTTGAAACAAAATCCGTACAAATCGCGTAAATGGTGGTTGATGCAACTGACGACGATAGGCAATCTCTTGTTTGTAAAAACCGTCGTAGTCATGTTGGGCTGCTGCAATAATGGCATAGTTTTCTGGTTGATAAGTTTGCAAAATTACTCTCCCGCCCAAAAGTCCACGTCCTGCACGGCCAGCAACTTGTGTCAACATCTGGAAGGTATGCTCTCCAACCCGAAAATCTGGAAAACCTAAAGAAGTATCTGCCGAAATAATGCCCACTAATGTGACAAGCGGAATGTCTAATCCTTTAGCGATCATCTGAGTCCCGATCAAAATATCAGCCTTTCGATCTAAGAAGCGCTGCAGAATCTGCTGATAAGCATCGCGCGTCTTCGCCGTGTCTTGATCCCAACGGACAATTCTAGCATCTGGAAAAAGGTTATGTAGTGTTTTGTGGACGAGTTGCGTGCCAGCCCCAAAATGGCGAATGCGCTTGCTTTGACAATTAGGGCATTCAAAGATCAAAGGAGCTTGGTAACCACAATGATGACAAAAGAGAATTTGTTCATTATCGGTATGATACGTTAAAGGTGTATCACAGCGCCCACATTTAGCGACATACCCACAATCTCGACACATGACAAACGTCGCTGTTCCACGCCGATTTAGGAACAAAATAGCTTGTTGTCGTGTTTCAAGCACTTCTTGCAATGCGCTTTGTAATGCTCGGCTAAAAATACTGCGGTTACCTGCATGTAACTCATCGCGCATGTCAACTACTTGTATGGGCGGCAAATCAATCGCCACAGCTTCTGTTGTCTCGGTTGGTGCATAACGTGCTTGAGATAAATGTAAATATTCAATTTGACGTTCGATGCGTTTTCGTTGCGCCAAAACACGCTGAGACAAGCGCACCATTTGATAATCCCTCTGTTCAACACGGTACATTGTCTCAATTGATGGAGTTGCACTGCCTAGAATTACTGTACCGCGATTTAAACGCATCATCTCAATTGCAACATCACGCGCATGATAGGGTGGCGTATAAGAAATTGGCGAATTTTTATAGCTTGTATCATGCTCTTCATCAAGAATCACCAATCCAATATCTGATAATGGTGTAAAAAGCGCAGAACGCGGCCCAACAATAACATCCAATTGTCCTTCACGAGCACGTCGCCATGTGTCATATCGCTCTCCTATTGAAAGCCCACTATGAATTAAGCCTACACGTTTAGGAAAGCGCGCCATAAAACGCTGGACAACTTGTGCAGTTAAGGCTATTTCTGGCACGAGTACAATCGCTTGTCGACCTTGAAGCAGCACATGCTCAACGGCGCGTAGATAAATTTCTGTTTTGCCCGAACCGGTTACCCCATAGAGTACAAAAATATGTGCATCAGTAGATTGTTTCTCTAGTGTCTTATTCTGTTGGGCATAGTCGATATACTGACGAATAGCATCCCATGCTGCTTGCTGATCAGCGGTAAGAGGCGGTGGAGTATCCGAAATGACTTCAAACTGAGTAAGCGGATCACGTATAAACTCATCTCCTTCAACACGAATATATCCTTCATCCACTAAGCGCAAAATATGGCTTCTTGAGCATTTTGTGGCTGCCAGAATATCTTTGACAAAGGCTTGACCACCGTTTTCCGCCAGATAATACAAAATATTGAGATAGGGCTGTATTCCTCGCACTTGGATGATATATTTCCACGCTTCTTCAGGTGTTATAGCAAGTTTAACCTGATGATTTTCTACTGATATAACACCTAATGCAGTCAGAGTTTGGAGCACGCTTTGGTTACAACCGCTCGTTTTCATGAGTAGTTGGTGTTGCATAGCGTGTTCACTTGTTGCCAGCAATGTCTCAACGACATTTGCACGGCGCGAATCACGCCCAAGATATAAAGCTACAGTCTCAATTTTTTCTGGCGGAATCATCAATGTAGCACTATTCAGCACTTTAGGACGAGCGGTTGGGGCGTTGAAAATTTGCTCACGTTCAACGATTCCACGCTTAATAAGCCCAACAATGGAACTTTTCCAATTAATATCAGAAGGAAACATACGCGCGATTTGATTTGCTGTTAAAGGCCCACGTTTCGCAAGAAGATTAATAATTCGTTTTTGTATTTCTGAGCGTACTTCGGCATCTGGTTTTATGAGTGTATAGCGATAGCTGCTCTCGCTTGTAAGTCCGGGAGGTAGCATTAACCATAAGCATCCTCCAATTGGTGCAAGCAAGTTCTCTGCCATCCACTTTGCCACTCTCAGTTGTAAAGATGTAATGACAGGAGTCGGATCAGCTAAGGCACGAATTGGCTTTGTGATTTCGACAGGGCTTTCTTCATCAAAATCAACGACGATACCATGCAAAATAGAAGTGCCAAATTCAACCTCAACCATCTGCCCTATTGCGATACGTTCAACTAAATGAGGAGGAATTTCATAATGAAAAGTATTGTATACATGACGATTGACAGCAATAACGGCATATTTCATAAAAAAACTCATACCTTTTATGTACTGAGAAATGCTTTTGTTATGTTACCACTCTCAAGGTTTAAGAGTATTTAATATTTTCAGAATGTCGCTTGCCAACTGATGATCATATTCGTAAAATCATGCCGCTTCATAAGAAACTCAATTTGATAAATCCAAAGGCTGGCTAAGATGAATACAGGTCGTCCCTTACGAGTTGCTCTTTTTAGTGAGACATTTTTACCTAAGCTAGACGGCGTGGTAACAGTTATGTGTCTTTTGTTAGACCACTTCAAATCACGTGGCATCGAAGCCATGATGTTTTCAGGTGGCAAACACGTTGATTCATATAATGGTTTTCCTATCGTGTCTATCACCCCTAGCGTCCCTATGCCAATGTATCCAGAAATTCGCATGACAATTCCTATGCGCAAGACTTTTCAGGCGCTGCAGGAATTTGATCCTGACATTATTCATATCGCTAGCCCTATGCATACCGGTTTAGCATTTATGCGTTTTGCCAAAAAGCTCGATAAACCGATGGTAATGTCTTTCCACACACATATTATGAGTATGGCAAAGTTTTACAAATTGGGCTTTTTAGAAGGTATACTTTGGTCATTACATCGCTATGTGTATAACAAAGCGCTTTATCGTTGGGCAACAAGTAAGCGAGTACAAGAAGAGTTACTTGCTCATGGCTTTGGCCCCACAGGATTATGGCGAAGGGGAGTTGATCCGTCCATTTTTTCTCCCGGCCCTGTTGACATGGAGGTTCGCGCTCGATTGAGTAATGGCAATCCTGAAAAAACATTGCTTCTTTTTGTGGGGCGTTTGGCACCTGAAAAACAGATTGAGCAAATTAAGCATGTACTTGAAGCAATCCCTAATACTCATTTAGTTATTGTGGGAGATGGGCCATTTCGTGATAAGCTAGAAAAGATTTATAGTGGTATGCCTGTTACTTTTGCAGGATACTTAAGTGGCCAAAATTTGACTGAAGCCTATCGCGCGGCTGATATTTTCACGTTTCCATCAGCCATTGAAACTTTTGGACTTGTAGTTGCAGAAGCAATGGCTGTCGGTTTACCTGTTGTGAGTAGTCGAGTTGGGGGAATACCCGAAATTATTACTTCAGGTGAAAACGGCTACATATTTGAACCTAATGATGTTTCGACTATGATTAATTATGTGCGTGATCTTGTTGAGCATCCACAAAAGCGCGAGATGATGTCCAAACGTGCGGTTGAAGCTGTGCAACACTTGACATGGCCAGCTATTATGGATGAACTCATCGCTGATTATTATCGCATAATCGAAACCTATCAAGCAGAAAAAGCAACGCCTGTTTCATAAGGGTGAAAGGAGCTGCACCAAACATGTTAGACCCTCAAATACAATATGTCACGGTTGATGGCATAACGTTGGCTTATCGTGCTTGTGGTATACCACAACGCGGCACAATGGTCTTACTACATGGTCTATCCGAGTGCAGCGCTTTTTTTTGGCGGCCTTTAATCCGCCATTTTGAACAGCACTATCGCATTATTGCCTTTGACTTATTGGGACATGGAGATTCTGATAAGCCTGAAAGTGGTTATGAAATAGAACAGCAATCGGCCTTATTACGTGCAGCGATACACCAACTTGGTGAGACACGCATTATTCTCATCGGACACTCTTTAGGCGGTATCATTGCTACACGTATGGCTCTAGATGAACCATCATTAATTGAAAAACTGGTGTTGTATGATGCTCCACTTTCGGACAAACCACATCGCAATTTTCTGATGTTTTTGCAGCGCGTGCCTGATACAGCGCTGTTCTTACTGTTATCAGCCTTAACACCTAAGCCCATCTCTAAAATATTCGTTGGGCTTATTCCGTTGCGTTGGGCCACCCGTGCAGTGCTATGGCGCTGGCGAGTGCCTTATAATCGCCAACAACTAAATGAAGAATTCATGCAGCA
>RFGP01000132.1 GCA_003697365.1 Chloroflexota bacterium
CCATATGTGCACCACAACGCCACTAATGGAGGAAAGAGCAAGCGTCCGCCTTCATAAAAATATTGAGTCAAACCGAGCGCTACCCCGCCAATAACAAAATCTAGGCGACGATTGTAGCGCAAGCCTCGTGCAAGAAAAGCCAATGCAAGTACACCAAAAGTGGCATCCGCAATGTTATTGAGCCCCAAACGGCTGAAGTGTATATGGGGTGGAAAAGAAACCATGAGAAGGCCTGCCAAGATAGCTGTCGGACGATCAAACAAAGTACGCGCCAACAAATATGTTGCAGGAATTCCTAATGTACCCAGCAAAACACTTATAGAACGCAACGCAAAAAGGTTATGACCAAAAATATTCGCCATTTCGTTCTGAAGATAAGGATAAATTGCTGGAAAACCGCGTACAATGGGGTCTAAAATATTAATAGAATTGCTTCCCCTAAAATATGTAGAGACAGTCGCAAAGTTCAATTCATCTATGAATTGGAGTACTGAAGTCTCTAATTTCCAAAACCGTATGCCCAACCCAAGTGCTGTGATGAACAACACAAAAGCTGTTTCGTATCGTTCTATCTTAGATAACTTTTGAAGGGCTTTTATCCATCGCCAAGGCCAGCCAAGTCCACCAAATCCCCAAATAAGCAAAGCACATCCAGACACCAAGAGCAAAAATTGAACATCAGAAGATGCATTTTGCAATTCATGAATACCTATTTTATGAATACTAGTTTCAATAAGCGCAACAATACAAAATAACCCTAAAAAACCTAGAACCCAATTGACTTCTCCAACTAAGCTCTTTGTTTTGCTATAAGTAAATTGAACGATTTTTCCTTGATAAGTTAATAGCCCTCCGCCCAACATGAGCATACCAAGTACTGCGTAATACACTCCCTGTTCCAATGTTGGAACATCTGACAAAATGCCGGCTTCTAATGTGGAAACCGCCATTGTCATAAAAATTAGCATTAGCAGGGCGAAAGAGATCGCGAGCCAAGTACGTAGTAACTGATTTTTTTTTGGTCTGGATTTGGAGTTAAAGAGTGAAAACGACCGCGCTTTACCTATCACACGTGTCTGATTCATTGCATAACCTTATCACTACACTATCACGCCATGTTTATATATCGCATTTAAACATACACTTTTTATTTTTAGCCACAGTTACTATATTACGCGAATTTACATTTTTTACGATAGGGCAAGAGTACTGTATCGATGCGCTAAACGTACTTTTGGCAAAAAAGTAAAAACATCTAGGAAAATATTGCAAAAAATAAAAACTCACGATAAAATACCAAATAGTAAAGCGTTTAACGCTTATAAAAGAGAGGTGTTTGCTGTGCCAACGTTAGCAGATGTAGCAGCCCGTGCAGGGGTTTCTATAGCAACAGTATCAAAGGTTCTTTCAAATACACCTTATTTCTCAGAAGAAACACGCCAAAAAGTGTTAGCCGCAGTAGAAGCTGTTGGATATGTTCCTAATCTGGCAGCAAGAGCTTTGTCATCTGGCAAAACGGGAATTATAGGAGTTGTTTTCCCGCGTGTTTATGATGCCGTTTTTACAGACCCTTTGGCACAGCATATTCTTGAGGGTGTAGAAGCAGCTTGTATTGATAACGGCTATAATTTATTACTCAGCACCCCATATGTTAATAGCGATAAGCCCGATGAGCGTTATCTCAAACTGTTAGAAAGCGGCTATGTTGAAGGTCTTATTGCCTTAGACAATGTTCCTCGCACATCGATCGTTAAACCCGCTTTAGAAAAAGAAATTCCAACGATTAGCATTGGCTACGGGCCAAACCCACTCTATGTGCGGAGTGATGATCATGGCGGGGCAAAAAACCTTATGCAGTATATTTTATCCTTAGGACATCAACACATTGGCATTATCAGTGTTGATGAGCGGTTGAACTATGCTATTTCTCCCCGTATGAACGGTCTGCGCGCCGCAATACAAGAAGCGGGTTTAGATTTTGAACAGCTGCCAATTGGCTGTGGCGACTTTTCAACTAAAAGTGGTTTCATTTGCGCACAAAAACTGCTTAGCGAACACCCAGAACTTACCGCTTTAGTTTGCATCAATGACCGTATGGCATTGGGTGCTATACAATATGCGCGCTCAGTTGGGCGAAAAGTCCCCCATGATTTAAGTATTGTGGGATATGACGATATTCCCCTAGCCCAGTTCACAGACCCACCACTAACCACCATCAATCAACATGGCCCCAAGCTGGGACATCGTGCAATTGAGATGTTGTTGTCTTTATTACAAGGGGAAACACCAAAATCAGAAATCATCCCAACCGAATTGGTTGTTCGTCAATCGTCCGCATTTCTAGCAGAAAGGTAAATGCATTATCGTCCAAAAAGTTAACAACATCATTGTAAAAGTATTTTCACGTCAACTATAAAGGAGAATTCAGAGATGAATAAGCGTTTGTTTGTTATTGCTTTAATTACCCTTCTTTCACTAACACTTTTGACACCAGTGCTCGCCCAAGATAGCGGTGATATTACGCTGCGCTGGCGCACACGTCCTGACAATCAAGAAGAAGCTGATGTGTACCAAGCTATTAGCGATGCCATTGATGCTGAATGGGATGGCGTTACACTCCGCTATGAAGCAGGCGGCACAGAAACAGCCGGTTATCAAGATACCTTGATTACTGAAATTGAGGCAGGCACAGCCCCTGATGTGTTCTGGATTCCCGGCACTGACATCGCTCGCTTTGCCGAAGCTGGTCTCATCCTTAACTTAGCTGAATATGCAGCAGCAGATGAGGATTTCAGCGTAGAAGATTTTGTTGAGCAACCGATGTTCCATCTCACTTTCTCACAAGATGGCGAACCTGCGTTGTGGGGACTTCCTCGCGATGTGTCATCTTTCGCCATTTACTACAACATTGATCTATTTGATCAAGCCGGTATTGACTATCCCGGTGGTGAAAATTGGGACTGGGAAGCCTTCCGTGAAGCAGCTGAAGAAATTACTGCATTAGGTGGTGATATTCGTGGCTTTGGTATGAACAACTGGTGGGCAAATTATGGCTATTGGCTTAATGCCGCTGGTTCGAGCTTCTTTACCGAAGATTTGCGTAGTTGCGGCCTAGACAACGAAAACACAGTTGTCGCGCTTGAATTCTTGAGCAGCCTCTATAAAGATGGCTTGGCTGTTCCCTACGGTGAAGATGCTGAAGGTCCCTTCCGTGCTGGTAATGTGGGTATGTTCATCAATGGTCGTTGGGCAACCCCCGGTATGACCCAAGTTGACTTTAACTGGAATGTTGCTGAACTCCCCGCTGGCCCTGCTGGTCAAAGCAATTGGGTCTTCTGGGGTGCATATGTTGTGAACGCGAAAACTGAGCACCCAGAAGAAGCATGGGAACTATTAACTCGTCTCACCAGCCCTGAGGTTCAAGGCCAAGTTGCAGCGTTAGGTGCAAACATTCCTAGCCGCGTCAGTGAAGAAGCTCTTGAAGTGTTCTTGAACACCTTCCCAGAACTAGGTCTCAATAATCAAGCATTCTTAAACGGCTTGAGCTATGGTGTTCCTGAAACACCCGTTTGGTTTGGTAGCTGGAGCGATATTGACAATGCCTATTTCAACGGTGTTGCTGAAGTTATCAATGGCGACCTATCACCACAAGAATTCGCTGATACGATCTGCACCGAAGTTGACCAATTCTTTGAAGAGTAAAATCTAAGTAATACCTCCACGCAATTGGGGGCTAAAAGCCCCCAATTTGTTATTTTGTAAAGTTTTTTTGAGGGCATTTTCACATGGCAACCCTAACAAAACCACAAGCTAAATCAGCCTTTACACCATCCTTAGTGTTATTACTAAGCATGATATGGGCATTAGCTATTGCAGTATATAGTATCTACCTTGCTTGGCGCATTTTTAATGCTGAAGCATTTGATGTACGTGAAAGTCTTGGCAATACCGTTCAATATTTTTTTGGTTTTCTTTCGCTTGTGCCAGCAGTTCTAGGTATTTTTAGCGCACTGGGTTTCGCACTTCTTATTACAAATCCCGAACGGTTGAACTTATATCAACGCATTGCTGATCACGAGCTGCCACCCGCACAAGGCATAGACCGCATTCCACTTTTGGGGCGCTATGTATTTTTAGGATTAAACTATTTAGGCACTGTTCTATCTGCATTTTACTTATTGCATCTATGGGATGTCTTCATTGGGCTAGACGAAGTTGCTGAGGCGATCTATGAAAATCGCGTGCTGCTGTGGGGATTGGTAGGTGCTTATTTACTATTCTGGCTTTCAGGAAAAATCATTCGGCTACAGCGTACACTAGAGCTTATTGCATTAGCCGTAGGGTCTATTTCATTCATTCTTTTACTGCTATTTTCAGGTGTTCATGAAGCACTGATCTATATTGCGGGGCAGTACGATAGCTTAATTGTGTGGATAGTTACCGCAGTTGTCATCATCTTTGGAATATTCACCTACAATGCGCTTCAAATGGGGCGCACATTTGGAGAAACACCAGAACAAAGCATTGGTTGGCAAGGTTGGATGCTTGTTTCACCCAATGTTATCGGATTTGGGTTATTTCTGGCTGGGCCACTTTTGCTATCTTTCTATCTAAGTTTCACCAATGCTAAAGTCGGGCAAGTTCCCAAATTCAACGGTTTAGAAAATTACACAACAATTTTTTCATTACAATTACGAGAGCAGAAACCAGAACATCAATACCCTATTGAAGCACTAGACAGTGACTACAGCATTGTTCATACCTACAAACTGGGCAACACACGTTATGTTCTTGGGGCACGAGATGCGCGTTTTTGGTTGAGCTTAGAGAATACGCTCCAGTTTTGTTTAATGCTCGTTCCCCTTGCAACGATCCCAGCTATTGGTTTAGCTGTCGTGCTTAATTCACAATTGCCGGGCGTAAAATTTTATCGAGCGCTTTACTTCTTACCATCAGTAGCAGCAGTTGTTGGTACAGCGCTTATTTGGCGTACAGCACTTTATAGCTCACAAATTGGCTATCTCAACTATGCTATAGAGCAAATTATCAATGCTACGAATGCCATTTTCGGCACAGATATTGAAAATCCTCAATTTGGCTGGTTAATTGATAGCAGATTACAGCTTTTTTCTGTTGTACTTCTTACAGCATGGCAAATTATTGGTTTTAATACGGTGCTTTTCCTAGCAGGTTTGCAAGGCATCCCTAATGCTTTATATGAAGCGGCATCTGTAGATGGAGCGAGTCGTTGGCAGCAGTTTCGCCATATTACGTTGCCTTTGCTAGCCCCAACAACATTTTTTGTTGTAGTAACTACAATCATTAATGCACTTCAGGTGTTTAATGAGCCATATGTACTCTATAGCCGTGAACAACAAGTACCTGATACTGTAGCAACAGCGGTTTACCACTTATATCTAAAGGCCTTCCAGAGTACTAGTGGCAACGAACTAGGAGCAGCCTCTGGTTTTGGTTATGCTTCTGCTGTGGCATGGGTTCTATTTGCCCTGATTTTCTCTGTGACGCTTCTTCAATTTCGCGTCTCACGCTCTGGTGAAGAACGGTAAACTTAGGAGGAGAATAATTCATCATGCAAAAACGAACCTTATCGCAAAAACTATCGTTCTGGGCAGAGCGAGGACTTCTTTATACATTACTAACGACAGTCGCGTTATTGATGCTGTTTCCTTTGATTTACATGGTGATTGCATCGTTAAAAACAACGGTCGATTTTAATTCTAATCCAAGACGACTGTTGCCCTACACACACGTTACCGAAGCGTTAGCAGGACGGCAAGAAGTGCCTGTCTACGAATTTTCGGTAAACGATGAAGAAAAACGCTATTTGATAAGTCAAATCGATGCAAACAACAGCGACAAATCGGACTTTGCTTATTTAGGAGAAGTTGCCGATCTAGAAGCAAAAGTCAAGCTCGGCTCTCATGCTGAACAACGACGCAACATTGATGTTTTAGGTATCATTCCAATCGCTTATCGTAATGAAGAAGGACAAAAGATCAGAATAGAAGATCAAACCCTTACACTTATCCCAACAGAAAACATTGTTCAACTTGCTGGCAATAATAGCATTTTTGAGAATTTTAGAGTATATGACGTATTCATTGATGGGGAATTAGTGCAGACTTGGTTGGATAGCATCGATCAACCTGTCCCATTAAAAGCATACATGCTGCCAACCATTGCTGAAGCAGGCGAAGAACTTACTATCAAAGTTAGTGAACCGATCACATTACTTGATGCCCGTGACTCTGATCGAGATTACGATAGTGTGATTGTGTCAAGCCCTACACAAGAGACAACATTAGTTTGGGCTTATAACGCATCCATTGATGTTTTTCTTGATCAAGAAAACCCACAAAACGTTATTTATGCCATTGAATCTTTCGTGAAGCCTGTTGAAGTTATCGAATTCCAGTTTTCTAACTATGAGGCTGTATTAGGATTAGCCGATGAACCTAGCCTGAGAATGGATCGGGCGTTGGTCAACACCGCTTTTGTCACGATCTTGGTAACTATCGGACAAATCACTACCTCTCTTTTTGGTGGTTACGCATTTTCTAGAATGCGCTTTCGGGGACGCGACACGCTATTTCTCGTTTATTTAGGCTCAATTATGGTGCCCTTTGTGGTACTCATTGTACCAATTTATCGATTAATGACTGCATTAGGCTGGGAAGATCATCTTGTATCGCTGATTGTGCCGTGGATATTTACAGCTTATGGCACCTTTCTAATCCGTCAATTTTTCATCACCATTCCTAAAGAGCTTGAAGAAGCGGCACTCTTAGATGGTTGCGGTCGACTTCGGATTTTATGGCGAATTTTTATTCCCCTCAGCACCCCTGCGTTGGCAACACATGCTATCTTCACCTTCTTATACGCTTGGAATAGTTTCTTATGGCCGTTGATCATCATCAACACGGGCAATAAAGAAGATCAGGTGTTGACGCTGGCGCTTATCACTTTAGGCAACATCAACGCCGATAAGCCTAATATTGTGATGACAGGTGCTGCAGTGATGATCTTGCCACCGATGATAGTGTTCATTTTGGCACAACGTTACTTCATTGAAGGAATCGCAACATCAGGGCTTAAAGGATAGGCTTTTCATGAAGGGCAATTAATCGCATTGCCCTTTTCCTTTTTCTTATAACAAGTTCACAAATTATCTCAACGAGGCTTCAGTAAAAGCCAAATATTACCTTATACTTTTATAACGAATCATTAAATGAGTGTTTATCATGACAACAGGTTGTGCTTATTATCCGGAACATTGGTCGGAAGAACGTTGGGAACTTGACGCGCAACTCATGAAAGAAGCAGGACTCACTTATGTGCGCGTTGGCGAGTTTGCATGGAATAAATTTGAACCACAGCAAGGCACTTATGATTTTAGTTGGATGGACAAAGCCATTGACATTTTAGCAGCGCATGGTCTGAAAATTGTCATGTGCACCCCAACGCCTACCCCTCCCCCATGGTTAACTGCATTACATCCCGAAATTTGCCGAGTGCGTGAAGATGGTGTTCGGATAAGTACAGGGGCACGCCGTCATGCTTGTGCCAATGTGCCCGCTTATCAAACCTTTTCACGAAAGATTGTTGAAAAAATAGCAGAACA
>RFGP01000003.1 GCA_003697365.1 Chloroflexota bacterium
CGCCGCATTGAATATCAAACGGGTTGGGGCATCAACCCTGTCGGAGACGGTGTAAGACGTGTTTCGCACGCGACCGTTGTGGATGGCAAGAATCCCCTGTCTTTAGGCATGGGGAGTATGTCAAACCCTGAATTTGCTGAACAAAGAGAAGTTAATGCCAAATGACGACCCTTTTAGTCAAAAATATTCATACACTTGTGACGATGGATGAACAGCGTCGCGAATTGCGTGAGGCTGCTATTTTCGTCCGTGATAATGTGATAGAACAAGTAGGTAAAACATCTGAGCTGCCTGATCAAGCCGATGAAGTCATCGATTTGCAAGGGAGGCATGTTGTCCTGCCCGGTTTGATTAATACTCATCATCACCTTTGCCAGAGCCTGACTCGTGTGATACCAGCAGCACAAAATCATGAACTTTTTGATTGGTTGCGCACCCTTTATCCTATTTGGAAACATCTCACCGCTGAAGGTTTGTTTATAAGTACACAACTGGGCATTGCTGAGCTGTTATTATCAGGTTGCACAACAGCAAGTGATCATCACTATATTTATCCCAATGACGTGACGCTTGATGCGCAAATAGAAGCGGTACAACAAATTGGCATTCGTTTTCATGCAAGTCGTGGCAGCATGAGTGTTGGTGAAAGTAAGGGGGGGCTGCCACCAGATTCCGTTGTTGAAGATGAGGATTTCATCCTTAAGGATACCCAACGCCTGATTGAACAGTACCACGATCCGAAGCGTTATGCGATGTTGCGTATTACGGTTGCACCTTGTTCTCCTTTTACAGTTTCTGTTGATCTAATGCGTGATGCCGCTGCTTTGGCGAGGAGTTATCCGAAGGTGCGCTTACATACACACCTTGCTGAAACTCAGCCTGACGTGGCTTATAGTCTTGAGCATTTTGGCCTAAAACCCGGTGATTATGCTGAAGATGTAGGATGGATTGGTGAGGATGTTTGGCACGCGCATTGTGTGCACCTTAGTGACGATGCTATTGATAAATTCGGACGAAGTGGCACAGGAATAGCGCATTGCCCTAGCAGCAATTTAAGATTAGGTAGTGGCATTGCTCGTGTGCGCTTAATGCTCGATAAGGGTGTTCCGGTGGGTTTGGGTGTTGATGGCTCAGCCTCAAATGATAGTGGTCACTTGCTAGCAGAAGCGCGTATGGCAATGCTGGTGGCGCGTGCTCATCAAGACCCCACAGCACTGACTGCACGAGAAGTGCTAGAATTGGCTACTCGTGGGGGAGCACAAGTTCTGGGGCGCTTAGATGATATTGGAAGTATTGAAGTAGGTAAAGCCGCTGATTTTATTGCGTTTAATGTTGATACTGTAGCGTTTGCTGGCGCTTTGCGTGATGTGGTCGCTGCACTTGTATTTTGTACCCCGCCAACGGTAGATTACAGCATTATCAACGGGCGCGTCATTGTGCGAGAGGGGCAAATTACCACGTTAGAATTGCCCACACTTATTGCGAAGCATAATCAAATTGCTCAGCGACTGATCGATCAATAATAGCTTAATGAAATCGGCTCATCAGCGCACGGTAAGCGATGTTGATCTGTTGCATGTGCTCTTTTGCAGCGGGTGAGTCGTTCAGGTCAGGGTGGTATTGGCGTGCTAAACGCCGATAAGCCTCCCTGATTTGTTCTTCTGTCGCAGTGACCTCAACGCCGAGTATTTCATAATAACTTGCTGATATTGCTGTGTGTGCTGATGGTTGTGTTTTTTGCCGATAGGTTTGCTCAGCTTGTTGGCGCTGTTGCCGAAAATATTCGGGATCAGGGGCCGTATAAGTACTTTGAGCGCGAAAATTCACCGTGCCCCAAAAACCTTGCATTGGGTAGCTCGTTTCGACATGCCCGCAGGTCAATTCTTCTGGCTGTACTGCTGGTTCATAAACTGCACGTTTTGTGGTGCTAGTTTCTGTGCGAAGTTGTACGGGGAAAACTTCTACATCTCCATTCTGAGCTTCACGATAGGCATACACCTTGCCATGAAAAAGCGTCTGCATCACATGTACGAAAGGATGTAACCGAATCACTTCACCATCTGCGGGCAACATGTCGGCATCCAGCACAAATAGACTAAAAATGCCGCGCATAGTGTTGTCACGCAGTGCTTGCTTCATCGCTGTATTTGAGATGGGGCCATCCACAAAATAGATAACGGCCAATTGGGTTGATTCAAGCCTGATTAGAATGTAACGTTCATCTTTAACTTCAACACTTACAAAGCACTGAGATCGTAGAAGTTGTTTGGCAAAAGCATGTAAAGCACGGACTCGTTCCATAACGGTTTATTTCCTCAGAATTTGATTGCGTCGCATAATAGCATGATAGGCTTCATTAATCTGTTGCATTTTACGTTTAGCTTCTGGTGATGGGTTGATGTCTGGGTGTAATTCACGAGCCAAGCGCCGATAGGCTTGTTTGATCTCCTCGATTGAGGCAGTCATGCCAACACCTAAAATTTCGTAATGAGTATTTGCCGCATAAACACGTCGTGTTCTTGTGCGTCTTTGATGATGGTTGCGGCCATTCATGCCACTATCATAGCGCGCTTTCCATTGTTGGTATTGTTCCTTAGGATCATAAGTAGGGCGAGGGCCAAAATCAGCAACTGCCCAACACCATTGTTCAACAGCAACTGTTCGGCATTTTAAACTGGCAGGGTTGATCGGTGGGGCAAAGTAGTATTCCACTTCTTTTTCAGGCCATTTGAGGTAGACGGGTAAGATCGAGAGCTGTTCCTCAAAAATACCGTATGCATATACTTTACGAGGGTACACAATATTTAACAAGCCTAGAATAGCCTTCACTTCTACTGAGGGAGAAATAAGCCACTCTCCATTAAGCACCGGCAAACTAAAAACTCCATTTGCTGAATTTTGGCTAAGAAGTTGTCCTATTTCATAGGGTGAGGGACAATGCTCTAGCAAATAGATAGCGATAGGTTCGCCGCTTAAAGGCTTTACAAGCAAAGCGTCATCATCGAAGCGTTGTAGATTTTGAATACCTTGGGCACCGTGTAGCTGACGTGCAAGATAATGGATTGGCTTACTGATAGGCATTACTAGGTGCCTTCCATGTCCTCCGTGATTTTATAATGCACTGTGAAATATTATATCAAACAGGAGCAAAAAGAATAATGACAAGACGCTTAATAATTCGCAATGGCAGTTTCGTGAATTCCTATTTACCTTCACAAGGCGATTTGTTGATTGAGGATGAGAAGATCGTTGGTGTTGTTAGTACAAACACAGAGGTTTGGCCCGATGCAGAAGTTATTGACGCAACGGGGAAATTCGTCTTGCCCGGTCTTGTTGATCCTCATACTCATATACAGCTGGATACGGGTATTTATAAGACAGATGATGATTGGGATATAGGTACAAAAGTCGCTGCTTATGGTGGGGTAACCACTGTTATTGATTTTGCGACTCAATTTCCGAATATGACTTTTCAAGAAGCCCTTGAGCATCGCTTAAAAGAAGCACAGCCCGCACACATTGACTATAGCTTTCATATGATAATTACTACCCTGCCTGATCAATATGATCGTGCACTCTTTCAGCAAGAGATGGCAGCTTTGGTACAACAAGGCATCACAAGTGTGAAACTGTTTACAACCTATCGTCCAAACTATTATATCGATGATGATGCTTTGCTCAGCATTTTTCAACTATTTCCGCCATCAATGGTGGTGATGGTGCACTGTGAAAACGATGCGATGGTCAGTGCAGCAACTCAACGCTTAGTTCAGCAGGGGCAAACAGCCTTAAGCAATCATGCCAAAGCGCGTCCTCCTGAAGCTGAATATGAGGCAGCAGCTCGGATTATTACATTAGCTAACTTGGTTGATAATTCTATCACACCTTATATTGTTCATTGTTCATGGTCAAAGACCTTTGAACTTTTGCAGACATTGCGGACGTTTACGGATCAGTTTTATATCGAAACATGTCCACAATATTTTTGGCTTGATGATAGCCTCTATTTAACTGAGAATGCTGCCCATTATATTATGCAACCGCCATTACGTCCTGCTGAGGATGTCAAAGAGCTTCAATTTCAGTTACCAAGTTTTGATGTCGTGGCAACAGACCACTGTGACTATCATATAGAACAAAAACTCGCGCATCAGGATTTTACCAAAACTCCGGGGGGCATAACGGGATTAGAGACTAGTTTACAGCTAACATTTACTTTGTATAAACAACTCTTGCAAAAAGCACCTTTATCTTTTGGAGAATTTTGGGGCTCAACGCCATTAACCTCACTAGATGATCGGATCATTTTAGGGCGTATTGCAAAGCAAATGGCAGAAATGCCTGCTAAAATTTTTGGGATTTTTCCACAAAAAGGCGCATTAATGCCTAATTCTGATGCGGATGTTGTTATTTTTGATCCTAAGCCAACACTGACTTTAAAAGCCGATGAATTACATCATATTGGCGGATATAGCCCCTATAATAACTACGCGGTATATGGCAAGATTGAGACCACAATTTGTCGTGGTCAAATTTTAGTGCATCGTGGTAAATTTGTTGGCGATATTGGGCGTGGCCGTTTTGTTAAGGGTGTGCTCTCAAAGTAGATTTTTAATAGAAGGTGAAATATTGCACAATTTTTTGGCGAACGGTGTGCTCTATGTTAGAATGGCTGTCTGAACAAGACATCATCCAGAAAAAAATGATAGACAAAGTAGAACTGGCAAACATTGCTAACCCATTCAGGCTACGTTATACTGTTGCCTCGATTGTGTCTGCAAACGGTCAGGTGCTTTCATGAGAGTTGCGGAGGTTAAGAACAATGGAACTTGGACAATGGGCGTTTGTGGCTGCGTTTTTTGTAGTAGCCCCACTTTTGCCAATTGCCCCCATTGTGCTCAATCGTCTGTTGGCCCCAAGTCGTCCTAGCGAAACAAAGCTAGATGTCTATGAATGTGGGGTAGAAACAGTTGGTGACACATGGGGTCAAATTAAAGTGCAGTACTATCTCTATGCGATCATCTTTTTGGTGTTCGATGTAGAAATGGTATTCCTCTTCCCATGGGCTGTAGCTCTAGGAAGTTTAGACTTTAGCGCATATTTGGCAGGCTTGGTCTTTGTATTCTTATTAGTTGAGGGTTTAGTGTACGCTTGGCGCAAAGGCGCGTTAGAGTGGAACTAACGACATCATTATCGGTAAACCGAAATCGGCGCTTGGTAACGCCGATTTGTGTGTAAGGTTGAGAGAAACACTATGGTAGGCATTTTTGAAGACCTTGGCTTTGAAGCTGGTTTAGCAGCGGTGCTCGGCAATCTTGTCGGGGTTGTTGTACTGGCGACGGTTTTCTTGCTGTTGCCCATTTTTACAATTTGGGTAGAGCGTAAAGTGGCTGCGCGTTTCCAAAACCGCATTGGCCCGAACCGTGTTGGTCCCTATGGTATTTTGCAGTCTTTCCCAGATGTGGTGAAGCTATTGGGCAAAGAACTCATTTTGCCGCGTAATGTGGATAAAATCCCTTATTTGCTCTCACCAATTATTATGGTAGCTGCGGTGGTGCTGATTGTTGCGGTTATTCCGCTCGCACCAACTATTATTGGTACTGATCTGTCTATTGGGGCGCTCTATTTTGTGTCTGTTGGCTCGCTTACGACTATTGCCATTGTGATGGCGGGCTGGGGAAGCAACAATAAGTACGCGCTATTAGGTGCATTCCGAACGGTTGCTCAGCTCATCAGTTATGAAATTCCGTTGGTGTTCTCACTGCTGATTCCAATTTTGCTCGTTGGCTCACTCAGTATGCAGACAATTGTTGAATTTCAAGATACCTATTGGATTATTTTTTATGTGCCAACTGCTGCTGTGATTTTCTTGGTGAGCAACATCGCCGAAATTGGACGCGCACCCTTTGATCTGATCGAAGCTGAATCCGAGCTCATCGCAGGCTATATGATTGAATATAGCGGTATGGCTTTTGCGATGTTCTATCTTGCCGAATTTTTGCACGCTTTTCTTGTAGCGGTGATTTTCTCAGTACTCTTTTTAGGAGGATGGCAAGGGCCGCTTGCTCAAGATGTGCCAGTACTTGGTATTGCTTATCTCACCATTAAGTCGTTTATTGTTTACTTCGCGATGTTGTGGGTGCGTATGACATTGCCACGTTTCCGTATCGATCACTTGATGGCTTTTAATTGGAAGTTCCTTGTGCCTGTGAGTATCGTACATGTCTTGGTGACCGCTGGCATTTGGTCAGCTTTACCAGAACCCGATCTGAGTGGTGGTTGGTTTGCACGTTTAGGTGAGGAATTTCCACGTATGGCGTTAAACTTGGTGGCAAGTGTTGTTATTGCCGTCGTTTCATTGCGATTGTTGCGTCAATATGCTGAGCAAGAGCGCCAACGCCTAAGCGAAGTTACGGCGATGGTTGAGCACAAGCAATATCCATTAGCCACCACCGGACAAGGTGCGCAATCAAATGTTATCGTGGTTGGCACAGGTAGCGGTGACTAGAGAGAAGGGGACAAGATGGAACTTACGTGGCAAGCAATTGCATTCTTTATATTTAGTGCACTAACATTGGGTGGCGGTTTTGCGGTTGTTACTCAGCGTAACATTTTCCATGCAGCGCTTTTCCTTATGCTCAGTTTGTTTGGAACAGCAGGGCTGTTTGTGCTGCTCATAGCGCCTTTCTTGGCTGCCGTACAAGTGTTAGTTTATATCGGGGCGATTGCGATTTTGGTTTTGTTTGCTATTATGCTTACGCGCCGCCTTATGGGGTTAACAATTTCACTTAATCAACAGTGGCCAGCTGCAGCCTTAGCAATGCTCGTCTTATTTGGCGTGTTACTGTTGGTGTTAACACCTGTTGGCGATGATATATTGGGGCAAAACTGGAGCGCAAATCTTCCAACCGATGGTGATACTGCCCCAGAAGTCACTTATATCACTGTACGTGAGATTGGCGTGGCATTTTCAACGCAAAATGGTTTTGTGTTGCCTTTTGAAATTGTTTCGTTGTTGCTGACTTCGGCATTAATCGGTGCAATCGTTGTTGCACGTGAAGACGAAGCTATTTAAGAACCTGAAGGAGCGAGTGCATGGTTCCGTTGTGGATGTATCTAGTTGTTTCGGCAGCATTGTTTTGTATTGGCGCGTTCGGTGTTCTAGCGCGGCGGAATGCTATCGCGATTTTATTAAGCATTGAATTGATGCTTAATGCCGCGAATATCAATTTAGTGGCTTTTTGGCGCTATATGAACCCAACCGTCATTAATGGTCAGGTTTTTGCTGCTTTTGTTTTTGCGGTCGCTGCTGCTGAAGCGGCTGTCGGTGTTGCGCTGATATTGTCAATTTACCGCAACCGCCAGACGGTCATGGTTGAAGATGTCAATATTCTGAAGTGGTAGCAGATAGTTGGAGACGTTATGGATATTAACTGGTTAGATGCCAATTACCTTCCTTGGCTGATCCCAGTGCCACCATTGTTCAGCTTTTTGTTGATCATATTGGTGCTTGGGCGATACAAAATTCTCAGTGCTGTTGTGGCGACAAGCTCAGTGTTCTTGTCGTTTTTAATGGCATGGCCATTATTTTTTAAGGCTGCGCTCTTCACTGAAGACTTTGGCTTCAGAGATGGTGTATATCGCGTTTTTGGAAGCCATATCACATGGATGGACTTGGGGTATCAGCAATTCAAGATGGGCGTGACGGTAGACCCGCTCACGACGACGTTGCTATTTATGGTACCGCTCGCAATGTTGATGATTTTCATCTATAGCATTGGATATATGCGAGCCTATCCTGAAAATGATCCCCATCAAATTCGCTTCTCGCGATTTTTTGCTTATTTGAGCCTTTTTGCGGGGGCGATGCTCACTTTAGTGGTGGCCGACAATTTATTGTTGTTATTTATGGGCTGGGAAGTTATGGGCTTGTGCTCATACTTGCTGATTGGCTTCTTGTTTGAGAAGAAGAGTGCCTATCAAGCAGCTGTGAAAGCCTTCATGACCACCCGTATTGCTGATGTGTTTTTCCTTGTGGGCATTGGATACTTGTTCGCAGAAACAGGTTCTTTAAGCTATCGCGATATTTTATATAATGAGGCGGTGCTTGAGCGTTTGGGGAATTCAGATTTAACGGGCTTTTTAGGTTTGAGCGCGGCTGCCATTATCGGTACATTGATTGTCATTGGTACAATAGGTAAAGCTGCGCAATTTCCGCTCCATGTTTGGTTACCAGACGCAATGGAAGGCCCCACACCCGTTTCAGCAATGATTCACGCTGCGGCGATGGTGTCTGCAGGGGTGTATTTAGTTATTCGATTCTTCCCCTTATTAGAAGCAGGTGGCAACCCACATCATGCTGAATACACGTTGCCACTGATTGTTATGGGGGTTTTAGGATCGGTTACGGCATTGGGCGGTGGTTTCTTAGGGATTGCCCAAAACGATATAAAGCGCGTGCTAGCCTATTCTACTATTTCGCAATTAGGTTTCATGGTTGCCGCGTTAGGTATTGGTGCTTATGTAGCAGCGGCTTTCCATCTCATCACTCATGCTTTCTTTAAGGCGTTGTTGTTCATGTGCTCCGGTGCAGTTATTCACGCTATGGAGCATGGCGAGCATCATTTGCATGAGATGGGGCATGATGATGCGATTCCGCACCGCGTCCAACCCGGTGAGGCAACACCTTATGGAACAGATTATATTGGCCCACATGGTGAAGCACCCAATGATTTAGAGTGGCAACCAACGGTGCCAGCTGGTATTGATCTCAGCTTTGTCGCTGTGCCCAATGATATGCGTTTGATGGGTGGATTGTTTAATCGTATTCCTGTAACAGCCCTCACGATGCTTGCTGGATCATTGAGTTTGGCGGGCTTTCCGATCTTAAGTGCTGGTTTTTGGTCTAAAGATGAAATTTTGGCCGATGCCTTACTCTTCATTACTGAGCCCAGTGCTTTTGAAGGACATGGGGCACCATGGTTGCATATTTTGGTTTTCTTTAGCTTATTCTTTGCAGCCATGATGACCGCCTTTTACACAACCCGCATGTGGATCATGACTTTTGCTGGTACACCACGTAGCGAAATTGCTAAATACGCAACATTAAAGCACGAACACCACCATCATGAACATGAACATGATCATCACCATGATGCTCATGCTGTTGTGCCTCATGATGCCCACGAGCATGAAGCTGAAGAGGAAAACCGCTTCTCTTGGGAACGCTTTAAGGCATGGTGGAGTGTCTACAGCAATAGCGCTTTGATGCAAGGGCCGCTAGTTGTGTTGGCATTCTTTGCTATATTTGCCGGGTTTGTAGGAATGCATCCTAACTTCCCCATTCTTAACATCTTAACAGGTGGTAATGGGGCAAGCGGCGGCACTAATTACTTCTACAATCTCGTGAGCGACACCCTCATTCACCTTCCACCCAAGCCACCCTTTGCTACAGAAGGCTCAATCAAAATACCCTTGCCTCTGCTGTCTTCATTAACGGCTTTCTTTGTTGGAGCAGGCTTGGGATATATGGTCTATGGTGTACCAATTGAAGCGGGTGAAAAAGATCGTAGCGAGGCTTTCTTTGGATCGCAGCTTTGGACAGCGATGCAAAACCGCTTATATATTGATACATTCTATCTGCGTACATTCTATGTGCCGTTTGAGTGGTTTGCACGCAAGATTTCTTATCAAGCGATTGATAAAGAAACCATTGATGAATTCTTACACACAGTCGCTGATACGATGGTGAGCATCGGTGAGGCGCTTAAGATGCTTAATCGCGTCGTGATCGATGGTGTTGGTGATGGTATTCCATCGCTGATTGCATCGGCCGGTCGTTATTTCCGCAATATCCAAAGCGGCAGCATTCAGCAATATCTGCTCTTTAGCAGTGGTATTTTGTTGTTGATTGTTGTTGGCTTCTTGCTGATCGTCTAGTAACTAGGCGCGAGAGGAGACTATGGAAACTTTTTTCGGTAATCCACTGAATCTACTAGTCATGCTACCTTTGTTCAGCGCCGTTATTGTTGCGGTGTTGCCTAAGGGGCTTGATGCTTTGGCACGATGGACAGCATTGGGCCTCAGCTTGATTCCTATGGTGATCTCAATTGGCCTCTTTTATGCGGTCAATAGCACTGCTCCTGATGCTAGCGGTTATTGGTTTGAATATACCGCTGAATGGTTCCCACAAATTGGGGCAGGCTGGCATATGGGGGTTGACGGTATTTCGGTCACTATGATCTTGCTGACGGGTATTTTAACCCCGCTGTCGATCTTGATTGCATTTGAACACGACGAAAACCCAAGAGCCATCTTAGCCCTAATCTTGTTCTTACAGATGGCGATGTTTGGTGTTTTCTCAGCATTAGATATGGTCGTGTTTTTCATCTTTTATGAGATTGGTTTGGTGCCAATGTACTTCATTATCAATCAATGGGGTGGTGCCAACCGTCGTTATGCCTCCAACAAGTTCTTCATCTATACAATGGCAGCTTCATTAGGCATGTTGCTTGCTATGCAGCTGATCGCCTTTAGCGTTGGGAATGAAGTGAATGGGGGTACGCCAATTTTTGATGTGCCCACTTGGCTAGAAGTGTGGCCCAATTATGCATATGATCCCACAACTGGGGGTGGGCAAATTTTGGGATTTGATGCTGGTGGAGTGAAGTATCTCGCCTTTTTAGGATTCTTTACGGCATTTGCCCTCAAAATTCCAGTATTTCCCTTCCACACATGGCTGCCAGATGCTCACACTGAAGCACCTACTGCAGGGTCAATGTTGCTAGCAGGTGTTTTGTTAAAACAAGGTGCATATGGTTTCATTCGTTTTGTCATTCCCTTGTTCCCTGATGTGGTTGCCCGTGAATTTGTGCCTACCATACCCTTTACAGGTGTACAGCTCGAATTCTTGCCGCTTCAATTTGCTGAGATTATCGCCTTTTTGGCGATGCTAGGCATTGTGCTGGGCGCGTTTTCAGCATGGGCACAAGATGACTTTAAGAAACTAGTTGCCTATTCTTCGGTCAATCATATGGGCTTCGTGGTGATGGGCTTAGCGGTTATGGCAGCGGTGTATAGTACACTTTGGGCTGCTTCGGCAGGACGCTATGCGTTGGCAGTTGAGACAGCCGGCGAAAAACTTGTTGATGAAGATGTTATTCTATATGGCGATCTTGCAGCGGCAAATTATAACTTTACGGCTTTTAACATACCAATTGAGCAAATGCCGCAAGTTGAGCGTGAAGCCCTAGCCCAAGAAAAATTTAAAGCAATAGTGGCTGATCGCATTGGTGGCCCTACAGGTACTATTCAAGATGCTAACGTTGCGCTTAATGGTGCAATTTTGCAAATGTTTAATCATGGCCTTAGTGCAGCAGGAATGTTCTTGCTTGTAGGTGGTCTATATCATAAAGCGCATACGCGCGATTTACGGCGTTTTGGCGGCTTATGGCATATCATCCCTGCATATGGCGCGTTTTTGGTATTTACCAGTATGGCCAGCTTAGGGTTGCCGGGACTTAATGGTTTTACGGGTGAATGGTTGATTGTGGCTGGTTCATTCCGTATATTCCCAGTGATGATCTTGCTCAGCATGATCGGGTTGTTGATGACAGGTGCATACATTCTGAAGGGATTGCAAAAAGTATTGCATGGCCCGCTTAATCAAGAATGGAAAGCCTATCATGAGCATCATCACAGCCTTGAGATTGATCTGCGAGAAGTGATTGCACTTTCGCCTCTCGTAGTGCTGATGCTGATCACGGGGATTTATCCAAACTGGATTTTGCCCGTTATTGACGGCACAGTGACCGATATGCTCTTGGCATTCGGGATCAATTAAGGGAGGAACGCGCTAAATATGGAAACGCAATTTGCAGGTATTTTAACGGCTATTTTAGGGGCTCCTATTGTTGGGGCCATGATTATCCTCTTATTAGATGAGAAAGCGCGCGATCAAGTACGCTGGATTGCAGCTTTTGCCACAGGCATTAGTCTTGCGTTGGGCTTGTTGGTCTTCTTCACCTACAATATTGATGATGGGCAGGATGCCGCCAGCCTTCATAATGATGCAAACTTATATGTTCGAGAAAGTGGCACTTTGCGACCAGCCCTTGTTGAAGAAGTGAATGGGGAGCTTGTCCGCATCACTGATGAAAATGGCTTGCCGCTTGATCGTGCTGATCTAACTGAATTGACTGAGCGCCCTTCATTTAACAATGTTGAAATTGTTTACTCTGGGCCTATCAAATTCCAATTTGTGGATCGCATCCCTTGGATTGGTGAGTTAGGCATCAGCTATCAACTTGGGGTAGATGGGCTCACTGCAGCGATGGTGATGCTTACAGGATTGGCGAGCTTTGCGGGGGTGTTGATCTCTTGGAGCATTGAAGAACGCCCACGAGAATTTTTCGCCTTTTTCTTACTGCTTACAGCGGGTGTGTATGGCGTATTTTTGGCGACGGACATTTTCTTAATGTTCTTCTTCTATGAATTAGCCATCTTCCCGATGTACTTATTGATTGCAGGTTGGGGATGGGTAGAGCTTCGCGAATACGCCTCCATGAAACTGACGCTCTATATCTTGATAGGTTCGGTTATAGCACTGGTTGGCGTATTGGTGCTCTATTTTGCGGCAGGTTCATTCTTCCGTGATAATCCAGAACTTATTCCTGCAACCTCTTCTGGGGCCTATAGCTTTGACTTCAACCACTTATATCAAGCTGCTCAACTAGGCGCTTATGATCAAGCAGGGTACTTGTCATCACTTGGAATAGATGGGTTAACAATAGCGCGTTTTTGGTTCCCATTTGTTTTCATTGGCTTTGGCGTTTTGGCCGGTCTGTTCCCCTTCCACAACTGGTCCCCTGATGGTCACGTGGCTGCACCAACTGCTGTTTCGATGATTCATGCTGGTGTGTTGATGAAGTTGGGCGCATATGCGGCGTTGCGCTTTGGCGTTCAGCTTATGCCTGATGGTGCGCGCACTCATTTGCCGTGGATTATTTTCCTTGCATTGGTGAATGTAGTGATGGGCGCATTTATTGCCTTCCGCCAACGTGACTTTAAATATGTCATTGGTTTTAGCTCGGTTTCACATATGGGCTTGGTTAGCATGGGCTTTGCCACCATGAATGTAACAGGTATGACGGGGGCGGGCTTACAGATGTTCTCACATGGGGTGATGACAGCACTATTCTTCTCCTGTGTAGGGATGGTATATGACCGTGCACATACGCGCGATTTGCCCAGTTTAGGTGGCTTCATCAAGAAGATGCCTATTGTTGGAGTGGCATTTATCTTGGGTGGTTTTGTGAGCATGGGTATGCCCGGATTGAGCGGGTTCGTGGCCGAATTCCCGATTTTGATTGGCGTATGGAAGGGTATTCCTGCAGAAGTGCTCGATAAAGCTACAACACCTTTGACAGGGGAACTCGCTAATTATTACGCATATGTTGTTATGACGGCTGTTTTGGGGATCATTCTTACTGCGGCGTATGTGTTGCGCGTAACAGCACAGGTCTTCTTTGGAGAATTTGATGCTGAAAAGTATCCCGAAGTTGAACAGCGTCCGTTGCTCATCCAAGACCGCGTTGCGTTGCTGTTATTGTCGTTCTGGCTGATTATCGTCGGTGTACAGCCACAAATTTTGACCAACTTGATCGAAAATGCGGTCATCCCGGTTGCTGACCTGCTGAAGTATAGCTAGCAACGGCATGAGGAGAAGGTAACCTTGGACATCAATACGAATCTTGTCGAAAACTTTATTGCGATTATGCCAGAAGTCTTAATGGCTGTGTTGGCACTAGCAGTAGTATATCTTGATCTATACTTGCCTCCCACTCAACGCCGTACAATTGGCTATGTGGCTGGAATTGGCATGTTGGCTATTGCGGCATTAGCTTTGTTTATTCCAACCCCTTCAGATTTCAATGAACAATTGATGTGGGGGGGCACTATTCGTAATGACGATCTCGCAAAAATTTTTCGCGTAACCGTCATTCTAATCGGTGGTTTGACTTGCTTTATGGGCATGGGCGATAACCGCCTGCGTTATAAGAGCGAGTTTTACACGATCTTAATCATTGCAACGATTGGGGCCAGCCTACTCAGTGCTGCATCAGACATCATCATGTTGTTTGTGGCACTAGAAACGATGTCGATTAGCTTATACATCTTATCGGGGTTCGTGCGTTTGCCTCAATTCCCAACGCCTGAAGAGAAGCGATTCGCCAATTTAAGTGCTGAAAGTGGAGTTAAGTATTTTCTATTTGGCTCGTTCACATCAGCCTTTTTGCTCTATGGCTTGTCGTTACTCTATGGTTTCAGTGGTGGCTATACTAACTTGTATGAAATCGGCCCCGGCCTTGTCGGCGGGGAGCACCCCACCGCACCAATTATTGTTGCACTTGGGCTTGTTGCAGTAGGCTTTGGTTTTAAGGTAAGTGCGGTGCCTTTCCACTTCTGGACTCCTGATGTATATGAAGGCTCACCGACACCTGTCACATCTTTTATCTCGGTAGCTTCAAAAGCAGCAAGTTTTGCCGTATTGACGCGCTTTATGCTGGCTGTTTTTCCACCAGAACAACTGTTGCCAGAGGGGATTCAATCAATAAGCTATAGCGAATGGTGGGTACAACTGTTTGCAATAGCTGCTGTTCTAACGATGACGATCGGTAACTTGTTGGCACTTGTGCAAACGAACTTTAAGCGTTTAATTGCCTATAGTTCTATTGCACAAGCAGGATATACCCTGATCGGTTTGGTGGCAATTGCCACTGGCAATAATGCTGGTGATGGCGCAGCAGCAGTTGCTTTCTATATGGTCATTTATGCATTTACCAATACCCTACTATTCGGCTGCTTGATCTTATTCACGAACCAAACAGGTTCTGAGATGATCGCAGATATGGCAGGGTTGTCACGACGCAATCCATGGCTTGCGCTTGGGCTAACCGTTGCGCTGTTATCTTTGGCGGGTATTCCGCCCGCTGCGGGCTTCTTTGGCAAGTTCCTACTTTTCCGCGCTGCGGTTGACGCTAACTTAACTTGGCTGGCAGTGGTGGGCGTGTTGAACTCTATTGTTGCACTTTATTATTACCTTGTCGTAATCAAGGTTATGTATGTTGATCGAAGTGCAGAAGACAATCTGCCCATTCCTATTGCAGTACCTTACAACTTTGTGTTGGCTGCAACGGCGGTATTTGTCATCTTGTTAGGCGTTTTGCCAGCGCTTGTTGTGAATTTGGCAACTGAAGCGGGGGCAGATTTGTTCTTCTTGCCATAGAATTTGCGCCAAGAGATACTCTGCTTTAGCGGAGAGAGAGTCGTCACAATCAATGGATATACGCTTTTAGAGCAGAATCTATTGCGCTTCATTTCTGAATTAAAAAACCCCTTCGATCTATGGAGGGGTTTTTATATTTTTTCAAAAACCAATTAGATAATATGGGCTATAATAGATGCTGAATTTGATAGCTAATTTTAAGGACTGAGTTAGGTGTCAACATTATCAGACCCTATGTATGGGTGGGCATTAGATGCGCGTGGGCGACCTATTCCAATTGGTGCAGCACGACGCGGGGCGCATGGTTACTATTGCCCTATTTGTAATAGCCCAATGATTGCACGTAAAGGGGATATAAAACAACATCATTTCGCACATGAACAGCTTATTCACTGTTCACCTGAAGCTGTTGCTGCTGCGATTGGTGGGCGCTGGCTTGTTTTAGCATTAGGCGAAGCAATGGTTTTAAAGCAACCGTTAAAAGTGCGTTGGTATATTGCCGAACAGACCTATGAGGCTGATATTTTGGAGGATGTGGTCGCTATTGTTGAAAATTTGCCAACCCCACAAGGAAAAGCTGAAATAGCTCTGAAAGCAAGTGATGGAAATATAAAAGCAGTTTTGACACTACGTGATCCTGTCGATAAGATTCAGGTTGAGCGTTTTGTGGCCGCAGGTATTCCTGTGGTTTCTCCAAATATGCAGCGTTTTCGGAGTGGGCAAGTTTCTCTAGAATCTTTGCTAGAAGATGCGACCATATACGGTGGGTGGCAACTACTCGGTAAAATCACTGACGAACAATTGATCACAGACCCTGATCGCATTCGTACAATATTAAAAAAATCTGTTGAAAATCCTCCACATCAATTTTGGAGGAGTTTGGAATCAATTCCGCCACATCAATATGTTTTGCGGGTAGATGATCAAAAATTATGGTTGCCACCTGAAGTATGGCAGACGGTTATCGGGGGGAGCTTGAATCATCTTTCTAATTTGAAGGTCATCATTAAGGATTGGCCTATAGAAGAAGATGGCAGTGTGATTTGGTTGTTTTATGTTATGCTTCATGATACGAGTGCCATTGCGGTGCGCCGATTTGCTTCTCCGAAAGAAGCACACGCTTCATTAACTTTTGTTTATCAACTAAAACGCACTACTGCCGAAGAAGTCGCGCGTTTATTGGCAACAACATAAGTAGCATTTGGTTGATCGAAGAGAAAAGGTAGTTCTGTGCCCTCATCAGAAACAACGCGATTATTACGAAAAGCCATTGAACTAGCCCAATCGGGGCATCGTGACGATGCTCGGCCATTGCTAAGGCAAGTTTTGGTACAAGACCCTTCGTTGCCTTTAGCTTGGTTATGGCTAGCAGCAGTTTCTAGTGATGAACAAGAACGTATTAGCGCATTGCAGCGTGTGTTGGCGCTTGATCCTAATAACACACAGGCGCGTCAAGCATTGGAAGCATTAGGAGTTGTAGAGGCACAGATACCTGCAGATGAGAGTTTTGTGCCAAGTTCATCAGAAAATGTGTCGGAGGTACCATCAGCTCATCAACCATTACTATCGGTAGCAGAACTTACTGTTCTTGGTATTGCTGTTTTTGTTGCGATACTTTTGATTGGCTCAATGTTTGCAGTTAATCGTATTATTAATGCACCCACAGATACACCAACTGCTACAAATACGGCGACAGTCACACTTACCCCTACACCTAGCGATACGCCTACGCCACGCCCTACTAATACACCTTTACCGCCGCGTCCGACGTTGCCGCCACTTATATCGCCTACGCCGACATTCACGCCACCGCCAACTAATACGCGCTCACCTATTATTATTTATACCCCTACTATAGAGATGCGAAGTGAGATTTTTGGCGGATGAAGCATATTATTAAGAACAACATTGCGCATTTGGGATATTCTACGCTAAACTCTCGACAAGTTTATATCTCAGGTTATAGTCACTGCGGTATAGTTTCAGCGCAGCTGATGCAAGTTGAATTATGAAAATGTATGGCGGCAACTGTGCTGCTTGTATCTAACAAGTGTGAGCCAACGGAGCAACGACCGTGGAACTTACGATTTCTATTATCATAGCTGCTATTGTGAGTCTTTTTTATGCTGGACTGCTCTATATAACGTACCGTTATCGTCGGAGCACAGAGCATCATATTGTAAATTGGACAATGGCGCTTCTAGTGGTTGGTCTCTTAAGCAGTATATTAGGGCTAGTGTCTAATGAGACCACACTATTAGATCAGACGCAACTCAATCAACCTGCCCTAATGGTTTATGGTGGCAGCTTGTTTTTGGTGCTCTATAGTGTTTTATCAACAGTATATCTTCAGCAAAAACGTGCTACTGTTCTTTGGCTTGTTGTTGGCAGCGCTTGGCTGGCTGCATTGATATTCACAAGCCTACAAGAAAACGCCTTTCAAAGCCCTGACTGGGTCACTACCTTATCTGAAGATAATTATACTGGTGGATACTTAGCTGTAGGTGGCTGGCTGGCTATTGCTGTGCTATTGCTAATTTCTTCTTTTGCGAAGTTTTATGTGGCGCGCTTGCCAGAAATTGCGAACCGTGCTTTGTATTGGGTTGTCATTTCACCTTTGGCGATTGTGGGTACTATCCTTATCGCTGGCAGCATTGAATCTTTGCAAGCGATGGGTTGGATTATTCAGGCAGTAGGCGTTGCAGGGGCTGTTTATGGCATTATGGCCTTAAGGGTTGTGGATGTGCGGGAGACATTGCGCACTATATCAGTCAATATGGCCCTTACCTTAGTGACAACTGGCGCAGTGCTTGCTGCTTTGTTGATCGCTGAAGAGCTTGATCCAGCCGCAGATGTACAACGCGAAGTGTTGCTAGCTGGCTTAGCATTGGTCACAGCGACATTGCACGCACCAATTTACCTAGCCGCTGAATTTATCATGATGCGTTTGTTACGCCAACGAACAGAAGGAAGTTTAGCATTAGAAGTAGGGCGTTTTTCAGAAGCGATTGCGGGTATTGTTGAACTCAATGAAGTTGTGGATTTGATTTCAGAAACTCTGGAAGGTGCATTACAGGTAAGGCGTTCAGAACTTTTGTTGTGTACTCCTGATGCTCATGATGAGAACATTATTCATATTGAACCACGTTTTGCCAAACTTTCAGATACTGCACCTGCTTTGCCAATAGGCGCATTGCGTAAAAATGGCATCTTGTATCAAAAGTTACAAAATTCTCGCCGCCCGATCCTGCAATATGCCATTGATTTTGAGCCAGAATTTAAGAACGTTGATCCTATGGAACGCGAGTTTTTCCGTAAGATGCGTATGGCGGCATATGCGCCCGTTTCAGTACAAGGAGAACTCATTGGTATCATTGCAGTTGGCCCCAAAATCAACGACGCGCCTTTCTCAGAGATGGATATTAGTATCTTGAGCTCTATTGCTAATCAAACGGGCATTGCACTTCGTAATGCGCGTTTAGTGGACGATTTGCGCAAACGCGAACAAGAACTTGAAAAGTCAAATGCCGAATTAGAAGCAGCTAAAAGTCGTCTAGAAGCAACTGATGCGGTTAAAACGGATTTCATCACGATTGCTAGCCATGAACTGCGTACACCTTTAGCACAAATTCGAGGGCATAGTGACATTATCGCTGCACTAAATGAGCAAGGTACACTGACACCTGAGCACTTAACTACTTTGACAGAAAATGTTCGTAAAGCCACTGATCGCTTGGAAACATTAATAGGCGACATGTTAGATGTCAGTCGTCTTGATATGAGCGCGCTTGATTTACGCTTTACACAAACGAGTATTGAAACAGTGGTGCGGCTAGCTATCGAGCCTCTACAAGAAAGCATTCGTGAACGTAAACAATCACTCACTGCCAAAGGCTTACGTCAGTTGCCACCAATTGAAGCTGATACAAAACGTTTGGTACAAGCCGTTCGGAATTTGGTATTAAATGCTGTGAAGTTTACACCTGATGGTGGCCGCATCGAAATTTATGGTGAGTTGCTGAATAATGCAGAAACAGGCATTGACGAAGTTAAACTCATCATCAAAGACTCTGGTATCGGAATTGATAAGAAAAACCAAGAGGCGATCTTTGAAAAGTTTTTCCGCGTAGGGGATCCCGGCTTACATTCAACAGGAATGACGAAATTTATGGGGGCTGGTCCCGGCTTGGGCTTAACAATTGCACGAGGTGTTGTAGAAGGTCATGGTGGGCGTATTTGGGTTGAAAGCGAAAAATACGATCCTGAAACGCTACCCGGCAGCACTTTTTATGTCATTATACCTGTAAAACCACCACAGGGTGTGCGCCGCGTTATGCAGATTGGTGGTGGAAGTGCTCGCATAACACAAGATACAGTTGTGACCAATGGTGAAATGCCAACGACAATGAAACATGCTGTCTCTAGTGAAGAAGAAATTGTCCAAGAGCCTGATCCCACAGTGCTTAACCCTTCAGCGAGCCGTGCAGGCTTAGCAGCAGCAGCGATTGCTGCTGCCGAGCGAAAGAATCAAACGAACACGCCACAGCAACCAACAGAAACAGATGCTTCATCTTCTATCCTGTCGGTTGATGCACTCACTACACCATCTAGCGATGAATCAACAGATGCTTAGCGGTGCCCTTCGGCATCGCTAATCTCATCAGTAGAGGTTGGTTGCTCTGGCTGAGGCAAACTTAGATCGCTTTCAGGTGGAGCTGCTCTTGGCCCACTATAGGCTTGAGCAGGAGGCGTTAGAGTAGCATGAACATCTATAGGCGGTGTTGCTGATTCTATAACAATCGTTCGTGTTGGAAATGCGATTTCAACGCCATGCTCATCTAAAATCTGCATCATACG
>RFGP01000133.1 GCA_003697365.1 Chloroflexota bacterium
CAAGTAGAGCAACAATGGGCAATTGCTTTACTTGATCCTACAGCTAATGTGCCCATTCAGATAATCAAAGCCGAAGGGGGTTATGTGCAGGCGAATATTCATGTGGCAACAAATGATGCTGTATTGTTAGTAGGGTCTTTGGCACCCTTCACTGCACAGCCTAGCACCTACCATCTTGAATTGAAGCCTTCTTAGCCACTAGTGTCTTTGGGGGGTGTGGTCATACTATCAAGTTCTGCCTCTAATTCTATACGACGAGTAGCAGCAGCGCGGGCACTATCTTCTATGATTTCTTGAAAACGTGAACGTAGGCTAGCGCGCATTTCTTTTCCAGCTGCTGGTGCAAACAACATCGCTATACCAGCGCCAGCAGCGCTACCTGCAAGTATGCCTGCAAAAAACATTAAAATTCGACGCATATGGCATCCTTTCTATTGACTAAGTTCTTGCACCAATTGCCGAAAACCACTCTTGTAATCTGTGCTCATTTCAAAACGTGGGCATCGACGCAATGCATCTGGGGGCTCGACATTGCCTAACATGGCAATGAAAATCGGCTTACGTTTGCGCTTAAAATATTCCCATGCTTCGATCACATGTGCGGTCTTAGGCGTGAATTCGGACATGACAACGACCAACTTTTTGCATTGGTCGAGTGCGGGATGCACTTCTCCAGCCCAATTTATGTTGTCTGCTTGCTCGCCATTATCTACCCAAGTTGATATGCCAAAAGTGTTTAAGTCATGACTGAGCTTTTCTGCAAAGTCAGAATCTGTTGCGGCGGATACAATATAAGTGGCTGCTTCAATCTTAATTTTTGCAGCGCGCGAGTCTCGTTTAAGCCCTCGATTATCGACAACATTGATGGCTTCGGGCTGTGCAAGGCGATCATGCGCAGGTGTATAGCCCATGATGTAGACGATGCCACCACAATTTGCACAATCTCCGCGTGTACCCGGACGGCCTTGGCTTGTCCAAACAGGCGTAGGATTTAGCATTTCGTGTTTGGCACGACAATTGAAGCAATAAGCCTCAACAATGGCTTCCTCTTCTAACTCGTCGTTATGCATATTTTGGAAACTGTCATGCTCTGCCATGAGAAACCTGCCCAAGTTTAATCGTGCAAGAGTCTTTTAACTTATCAGCAAGATTAACACAAAATTTGAGTTCTTATCAACTAGAACTAATTTTAAGGCAAGCTGCTCATTAGATGAGGCGCTCATAAGAATTTAAAGAATATTTGTGCAAAGGTGCTACATCATTTTTGTTGTAATGTGGTATAATGCGCCACAAAGCCCAAAAGTAATTATCAGGTTTAAGTAAATAATTTGATGAAAGCTATATATATCGCACAAACAATACATCACCATCATCATTTGGAGTAAAGCCAACCCCGATATTGGTGATGTTTGTGCGCGCCTATAAATTGAAACCACACCGCTCATGACACCCAATGTCGTGGGCGGTTTTAACTTTTATAGTCATGATGTGGGTTGCTAAACATTCTTTGCAAAAATAACGAGGTACTGATAATGCAACAACAAGTTCGTATTGCACTACCCAGCAAAGGGCGTATGGAAGGTGAAACGCTCGAATTTTTAGAGCGCTGTGGGTTACGTGTGAAAAAATCTAATCCACGTCAATACAGCGCAATTATGCCTGCTTTTCCCAATGTCTTAGTTTTGTTTCAGCGCCCGCGCGATATTCCTGTGAGTATTGCTTCGGGAGATGTCGATTTAGGAATTTGTGGTTATGACACAGTGGCAGAGGTCAAGGCAAACCCTGAATATTTGGATCAGATCATCATCATTCATGAGGCTTTAGGATATGGGGAATGCGCACTAGTTTTAGCAGTGCCAGATGCATGGCAAGACGTGCAAACATTGGTCGATTTACGAAAACGACTGAAAGAAGGGCAAAAGCTACGTGTTGCCACTAAATATACTCATGCCGTAAAGCAATTTCTAGAAAGAAACAACTTATCAGAGGTGAAAGTCGTTTATGCTGATGGTGCACTTGAAGCAGCGCCTAGCATCGGCTATGCGGATTTTATCGCTGATATTATGAGCTCAGGCACAACTTTGCGCGAAAATAATCTGCGACCTCTTATTGATGGAGTTATCGTGGATTCTCAAGCAAATTTTATTGGCAATCGACAGGCATTACGTGATCGGTCGGATGTTTTCCAAGTAACTGAACAAATGCTTGAGCTATTTGAAGCCCATCTGCGCGCTAAAAATCAGTACATGATCTTTGCCAACATGCGCGGCGAAACTCGTGCAGATATTGTTAAGCGTGTGCGCTCCCAACCTGATTTGGGAGGCTTGCAATACCCAACGATTGCTCAGCTTGCCACACCCGAAGATGCGGGCAATTGGTGGTCTGTTAGTTTAGTCGTTGCCCAAAATCGCCTATTTTCAGCGATTCAACAAATTCGCGCGGTGGGCGGCAGCGGGGTTGTGGTTACACCTGTGATTTATATTTTTGACGAACGCCCGATACGTATTCAGAAATTAGCCGATTTATTGAAAGAGGATATGCCGCAATGACCAACATGCCGTATCGTATCTATACTGTATCTGAAGCAGAGCAAACAATTCTTAAACGCCAATGGCTAGATAGCTATGAAGTGCCATCGGTTGTACAAGAACGCTTGAATGCTTTATTTGGTGAGTTTGTTTCTCCACAAGAAGCAGTTCATCGCATCCTAAATGATATTCGTATACGCAAAGATGCTGCTATTTTAGAATGGAATCAGCGTATTGATCGTGCAGAGCTAGCGCAACTGGCAATTGATCCGATGGTGATTCGTACTGCGCCTGAGCGCATTGATCCCACTGTTCTTGAAGCGCTTCAGTTGGCTGCAGAACGCATTCGGCGTTTTTATAGCCAACAACCCCTGCCACAGTGGTTAAACGAAGAAGGACTAGGGCAAGTTATTCGTCCGATAGAGCGTGTAGGGGTTTATGTACCGGGAGGAACAGCACCGTTACCCTCCTCGCTACTTATGACAGCAGTGCCTGCGCAAGTTGCTGGTGTCAGTGATGTGATTGTCTGTACTCCGCCCAATCCTGAAGGAATCTCTGACGTGATTCTTGCTGCTGCTGCCCTTATTGGCATTGATAAAGTATATCAAGTAGGGGGGGCTCAGGCGATTGGTGCAATGGCTTTTGGCACAGAAACAATTCCTCGTGTTGATAAGATTTTAGGCCCCGGCAATCTTTTTGTGACGTTAGCGAAACGTCAAGTTTATGGATTAGTAGGTATTGATGGCTTGCCCGGCCCCACTGAAACTGTTGTAATCGCAGATGATAGCGCCGATCCAGAGTTGGCAGCGGCAGACTTGTTGGCGCAAGCTGAACACGATGTGTTGGCAGCAGCAATATTACTAACGCCAAGCCGCTCTTTTGCTGAGCGTGTCGGAGAGGCCATTCAACGCCAAGCATCTAAGCTCTCACGTCAAGAGATCATCAGCGCTTCTTTTGAACGCACGAGTGGCGCGGTTGTGACCGAAACGCTGCAACAGGCCTTTGATCTAGCTAATCAATATGCCCCTGAACATCTGTGCTTGTTGATTAAAGAAGCCTCTCAGTGGATCGATGCAGTCAAACATGCTGGTGGTATTTTTATTGGAGAACATTCTTTTGAAGTGTTGGGCGATTATGTGGCGGGGCCAAGTCATGTGATGCCAACAGGTGGAACCGCACGCTTTGCTTCACCAATTAATTTGTGGGATTTTGTCAAAATTACCAGTGTCATTCAACTTGAACCTACCCAATCCTCTCAGCTAAGCAAAGCAGCGGCCACACTTGCCTATGCTGAAGGTTTAACTGCACATGCTGCATCTGCAGAAGCACGCTTGAAGAGGGAGCGCAAATCATGAAGTCGGTGCGCATTCGTCAAGACATAGCAGCAATGCAAGGCTATAGTTTTATTAGTGGGACGCTGGATGCGCTTAGTGAACGCTTAGGGATTCCTCGTGATCAATTGATCAAACTTGATACGAACGAAAATCTTTATGGCCCTTCGCCAAAAGCATGTGCGGCATTAGCTGCGCTTGAAGGCGATTATCATATTTACCCTGATATTCGTTCTACTGCGTTGCGGCAATTGCTCGCTGAATATACAGGTGTATCTGCTGAGCATATTTTGGTGGGGTGTGGAGCAGATGAACTCATTGATCTAACCTTGCGCCTTTTTCTAGAACCTAATGATGCCATTATTGATTGCCCTCCTACGTTCTCAATGTATAGCCTTGTTGCGCAGTGGATAGGAAATTGCCGCGTTATTGAAGTCCCACGCCATGATGATTTTTCGCTTGATGTGCCAGCGATTGAAGATGCCGCATTTGCATCGGGCGCAAAATTGCTTTTTCTATGCAATCCTAATAATCCTGATGGTGGTGTGATCGCGCCTGAAACCTTACGCCGTTTATTACAGTTGCCTTTAACGATAGTTGTGGACGAGGCATATGTGGAATTCATGGATGGTGAAGGTTTTGCAAGTTGGGTACCTCATACACCTAATCTAATTTTGCTGCGAACTCTGAGCAAATGGGCTGGTTTGGCGGGGTTGCGAGTGGGCTATGGCATCTTTCCTTTAGATATTATTGAGCATCTATGGAAAATCAAACACCCTTTTAACGTAAATGTGGCAGCGGACGTTGCCGCTAGGGCGACTCTACAAGATATGGATTATGTCCGTAGCATAATTCAGAAACTTATAGCTGAGCGCCAGCGCATGTACCAGCTTTTGCAGACCATCGAGTATTTAACAGTGTTGCCTAGCCAAGCAAATTACTTGCTTTGTGAAGTACATGGTATGACAACAACAGAATTGAAACGGCAACTCGATCAACGAGGTATTCTGATTCGCAATTACAGCAAACCGAGCCTAGAGAAGTACATTCGTATCAGTATCGGCAAGCCAGAGCATACGGATGCACTCATCGCAGCATTAAGGGAGATTGCACCATGACGGAACGCATCGCGTCCATTGAGCGCAAGACCAACGAAACTCAAATTCGCCTGTGTCTTAATCTTGATGGCACAGGGCAAGCATCTATTTCTACGGGGGTTGGTTTTTTTGATCATATGCTGCACCATGTAGCAGTACATGGTTTGCTTGATCTTACGATTGAAGCTGTCGGCGATCTTCATATCGATAGCCATCATACTATTGAAGATGTGTCGATTGTGCTAGGAAAAGCTCTAGACCAAGCGCTTGGAGACCGTAAGGGGATTGTGCGCATGGGCACGGCTTATGTACCAATGGATGAATCGCTTGCAAGAGTGAGCATTGATCTTAGCGGTCGGCCTTATGCCGTGATCCATACATTATTTAAAGCCCCAGCTATTGGTCAGATGCCTACTTCTTTAGTTGCGCATTCTTTAGAATCTATTGCTTTTGCAGGACGTATGAATTTACATGCTCAAGTTTTATATGGTACAGATGATCACCATCAAGCAGAAGCCTTATATAAAGCGCTGGGGCGGGCGTTGCGTGCTGCTGTTGAGATCGATCCACGCCGAATAAATCATGTGCCAAGTACGAAAGGAACACTAACGGAATGATCGCGGTTATTGACTATGGAGCAGGTAATCTGCGTAGTGTATACAATGCACTATCACACTTGGGGGCAGATGTCCGAGTGATTGCTGATCCTAAAGATTTAGCTTCTGCTGAAAAGATTGTTTTGCCGGGCGTTGGTGCTTTTGGTGCGGGTATGAAAGCTCTACAGGATACGGGCTTTATCGACCCTATTTACCGTGCCGTAGAAGCAGGAAAACCCCTTATTGGTATTTGTTTAGGTATGCAATATCTCTTTGAGCGTAGTGAAGAGATGGGTGAACATGCAGGCTTAGGACTGTTGGCAGGAAAAGTGATTAAGTTTCCTGAAAATGAGGTTCGCATTCCACATATTGGTTGGAATCAACTTCATATTCAGCGCGAACATTCAATGTTTAGAGGTATAGCAGATGGTAGCTATGCATATTTTGTGCATTCCTATTATGTAGAACCCACAGAACCTAATGTTGTGCTCGCTTGTACCGATTACGGTATTCATTACGCCAGCGTTGTAGGTAAGGATAATATCGTTGGGATTCAGTGCCACCCAGAAAAAAGTCAATCTGTTGGCTTGCAATTTTTGAAGAATTTTGTGGAGTGGAAAACATGATCGTTTATCCAGCAATTGATATACGTGATGGGCGCGTAGTGCGTTTGTTATATGGAAATCCTGATATGGAATCCGTTTACAGCGACAATCCTGTTGCTGTGGCACATGAGTGGAAGCTACGGGGAGCTGAATGGGTACATGTTGTTAATCTAGATGGTGCTTTGGGGGAGAACGAAACAGCTCTTGATACGCTTAATGACATCGCTAATGTGGGGTTAAAGGTTCAATTTGGTGGCGGCATTCGCTCAATTGAATCAATACAGCAAGCGCTAGATGCCGGCGCAACCAGAGTGGTATTGGGGACATTGATCATTAATCAACCTGAATTAGCGCCGCAAATTATTGAGCGTTTTGGGGCAGAAGCTATTATTGTTGCGCTGGATGCAAAAGATGGAAAAGTCACTATACATGGTTGGCAAGCAACTAGCATATGGACACCAGCTGAAATTGGACGGCAATTTGCACAAGATGGAATTAAACATGCGCTTTATACAGATGTGAGCAAAGATGGTGATCTCAGCGGGGTTAATGTGGAGGCTACGGCACAATTGGCACAGGATACGGGTTTAGCGGTTATCGCTTCTGGTGGTGTTTCAAGTTTAGACGATATTCGTAAACTCAAAGCAAGTGGTCAAGTTGCTGGTGTTATTATCGGTCGGGCTTTATATGCCAAAATGTTCACGCTTGAAGAAGCGCTCAAAGTTGCAAAGGAATAGGGATGTTAGCCAAACGTATTATACCTTGTCTTGATGTCAATAATGGCCGTGTTGTGAAAGGAATTAATTTTGTGAATTTGCGTGATGCCGGCGATCCGGTAGAACAAGCGATCGTGTACGATCAGGCAGGCGCAGATGAACTTGTACTCTTAGATATTACCGCAACACATGAAGCTCGTGAAACTATGTTAGATGTTGTGCGACGAGTTGCGGATGCAATTTTTATTCCTTTTACAGTTGGGGGGGGCATTCGTACTGTGGAAGATATGCGCGAAACGCTTTTAGCAGGCGCAGATCGCGTCAGTATCAATAGCGCGGCTGTTAAAAACCCACAGCTCATTACTGAAGGGGCTGAACGTTTTGGCGTGCAATGCATTGTGCTAGCCATTGATGCACGTTGGAACGGTGATTTTTATGAAGTGTTTGTTAGTGGTGGACGGAAGCCAACTGGGCTCAATGCGATTGAGTGGGCACAGCGTGGCGAAGCGTTGGGTGCAGGTGAGATTTTGCTCACGAGTATGGACAAAGACGGTACACGTGACGGGTACGAATTACAGCTAACGCGCTTAGTGAGTGAGGCCGTCAATATCCCGGTGATTGCATCAGGCGGAGCGGGCAGCAAGGAACACTTTTTGCAAGCGCTAACTGATGGTGGGGCAGATGCGGCACTTGCAGCTTCTTTATTTCATTATCACGAGCTAGAGGTTGGCGAGCTTAAAGCATACTTGCACGCACATGGCGTGAGTGTGCGTTTGACGGAGAAAATTAGATGAATAATTTGAAGTGGAATACTAATGGACTTATCCCCGCTATTATTCAAGATGTCAATACTAAAGATGTGTTAATGTTTGCGTGGATGAATGCTGAAGCCTTGCAAAAAACACTTGAGAGCGGTGAAACCTATTTTTGGAGCCGTAGCCGTCAGGCACTGTGGCATAAGGGGGAAACAAGTGGTAACACACAACGAGTCGTAGAAATTCGTGTAGATTGTGATGCGGATGTGCTGCTTGTTTTCGTAGAACCTATGGGGCCGGCCTGTCATACTGGTGCAGTAAGTTGCTTTTATCGCCAATTATCGGAGGTTGCTGATGACTGATATACTTTCCCGCTTATTTGCGCTCATCCAAGATAGGCAAGTAAACCCTAAGAGCGGCTCTTATACCAATCAACTATTGAGTGAGGGCGAGGATAGGATTATCCAAAAAGTAGGCGAAGAGGCTGTTGAGGTTATCCTTGCGGCAAAAGGACAAGGGCGCGAGCGTCTGATTTCTGAATTAGCCGACTTAACTTATCATTGTTTGGTGTTGATGGCATATGCTGGTCTTACCCCTGATGATGTAGCCGATGAACTAGAGCGTCGCCATAAATAAAAACATGCTTTTTTGTGATGATTGTAGATTGCGAAAACCACTTAGATCGGTTATTGTCACAAATGTTCATCAAAAATCAATCAAGAGATGAAATTGAGGATAAAATCTCATGAGTGCGACAGCGATCACCCGCAATATATTTGCACAGCCAAGCCAAAATTCTCCTCAGGGTTTATGGCTCCGTGACCGCCGTTGGGATTTATTGTTCATTACATTTAGTGTATTTTTAGTCCCTTTTCCTTATATCTTCTACATACTTGGTAAAGAATTAGGTCTTTCTAGTGATGTGAGCCGTAACTTAGTTAATGGAACAGTTGCGCTTCTTGTTGGTGGCCCGCATATGTACGCTACTTTTTTACGTACAACCTTTGATCGGCAGTTTGTAGGCCGTTATCCAATGCTAGTGCGTTCCGCTATTGTAATTCCTATTGTTGTGTTATCACTCGCCTTTTTGAATTTAACTCTATTATTAGCGATTTTCTTCTTTTGGGCATTGATTCATGTTTTGCATCAAGCGACTTACATTGTTGAACTATACTATCACCGCGAAAATCAGCTAAAAGGTGTCCAAGAATCGGTGGCGTTATCTAAATTACTCTCTCGCCCAGCACGAATTATTGATTATATGGTGCTGATGACAAGTATGGCTCCAGTTGCCGCTTATAAAATCAGTCGAGGGGAATTTCACATCGGTGCCAATGACCTAATGGCAGTGATTCCCGGTGTTTTTCAACAACTGTGGGTATTTGTGTTGTTGTCTGCTGTTTTTGCAGCTGCCTTGCTGGCATTTATTATTAAAACGTTTATTGAGATTCGTGGTGGCTATGTGCACTGGCCTAAGACAGCTTTCATTGCTATCACGGTTGTTGTGTCTTTTGGGGTGCCGGCACTTCCTAACTTAGATACAGCTTTTCAAGGTATGAATACATGGCATTCTTTTCAATATTTGGCGCTAACCTTCTATATCTTGAAACTGCGCCAGCAGGCAGGGGAATTAGAAGTAAATGCCCCATTGGTTGCTCGTGTTGCTCAAAAGGATAGTACTCGTCGTCTCTATTTGATGAGTTTAGCAATGGGGATTGCATCACTGATATTGGGCGTTAGTATCTATGTTATTGC
>RFGP01000134.1 GCA_003697365.1 Chloroflexota bacterium
AGATCAATTGCCGGCATTGAGAAGTGTGTGATGATGTCCCAAATCGCCTCAATGGACTCTGCGGGATAATAGTACATCAGCAAGCGCCCGATCTCCAAGAAGAATGAATAATGTGCGGCTTCGTCAACGGCGATCGTCTTGGCTGCCTCTAGCAATACGGGGTCTGCATCGTTTGCATGAGCGGGGTTTGTGCTTTTACCTGCGGCAATGATAGCGGTGTTGAGGTAATTTAATTGAGTAGCGCGTTCTTGGAAGACCACATAAAACGTGCCATGAATAACATCTGTCCATGGGGTATCCCATTCGCGTTCACGTAAGGATTTTTTATATTCGTGCACCCATTCTGGGCTACGTTGCCCACTGAAGAGCAGGGCATTCAGCCAAAGATCGCTGTGCTTTTCTTCTTCAGAGCCCCAACGTAATTGAAATTGAGCACGCCCATAATTCTTGCGATTCATGCGCAAGGTGACGGCAGTGTAGTCAGGGGCGTATTGCTCAATGGCATAAAACCCCTCAATAATTTTCATCAACTCTGGTGAATGATCTTTTCGCATATCGGGCCAACGTACAAAAGTATCAGGATTCCAATTACGTTTAGATTGGCTGCGGGCTAGGTACCAACGATAGAGCCCATGTACGCCGCGCTCGATAATGCGATCTTTTTCAGCACGCGAAAGCAAGCCCACAGGTGTTCTGGGGCGTTGGTCGGCTAATTCTTTGCGGATAGAATGGTCTGGATGGATCATGTTTTCCCTCAACAATACAATACAAGGTTTTAGTGAATTGTTTTACAAATCAACTCATCAAGTATAACCCAGAACCAGCTAAAAAGTTACGCCTAATCAAACTTCTATTTGGTTATCGGTAAATTTTCGCTGCCTGTGTATGTCTAATATAGTGATATTTATCAACAAATAAAAGGAGTCAAAAATGAGACGTATTTTAGGATTTGTGCTCATTGTGTTTTTGTTCGTTATGAGTGGGGCGGTGATGGCACAAGATGATGATGCGTTGCGTCCAGATGAGCGCATTGAAGCTACACGCTTCTTGCCTGTTGAAAGCATCATTGCTGATGGCGATCTAAGGGTGACTGATTTTAGCAATCACACCGCAGCGATTCATCTCACCACAAGCGTAGCGGTGGCGTGCCAAGTTGTATATGGCCCAACACAGGACTTTGGGCAATTGGTCTTTGATGCGCAGATGGCTGATTTTGCCGTCATTGAGCATAATCCCGTGCTGACTGATCTAGAGAGCAACACAACCTATTATTATCGCTTACAGGGCACAGGCACAGATGGCACAATTTATCTCTCTGAAGTGATGACGTTCACAACGCCCGATTTTGATGCAATGACAACGGATAATCTCGCTTCACCATTAAATGGCGCAAAAATCGTTGGGTATAGTAGCGCGTTTGGCGGTGCTGACATTGATGAGCGCTGGGGGGCAGGTAGCGCGTTTGATGGCAACCCTAGCACTGCGTGGTCGACCGCTGGCGATGGGGATAATGCATGGATAGAAATTCAGCTTGCCCAACGTGCGCGCATTGACCGCGTTGAGTTTTGGTCGCGTTCAATGTCTGATGGCTCTTCGATTACGCGCCGCTTCACAGTCACCACCGAAGATGGCGCTGTTTATGGCCCCTTCACGCTTGAAAGTGCTGATCAATCTTATATTTTTGAGACAACCATTGAAGCGGAACGTTTACGCTTTGATTTGATCGAGACGACGGGCGGCAATACTGGCGCGCTCGAAATTGCAGTATATGGCACCTTCATTGAATAGAGAAAGTTGTGGGGCAGTAATATAGCCCCACACCCATCTTGGTAAGCGATTATGTGGATTTACCACTAAACGCAAAATGCTTTGACATTTGTTGCACTGATTAAAAATTGCTATATACTGTTTAAACTAAGGCTTGTAATGTAAAAATCTATGCTGCCCCACATATTAGGGGGCAAGATTTGTTGATTATAGGAGGTGTATTGGAGTATTATCAAAGTTAGTCGAACGTACATTCTACAAGGATACATGACATGGATAAGATCATTTTCAACGAAAGTCCATTTTTACATATTATTGAGCGCGAGGGATATTTTTTCCTGCATATGGCACGCACAGCTGGCAGGCTTGTTGCTATTGTCCCCTATCGGCAAAATGCAGGAAAATATGAATATCTTGCGCGTGTAGAAATTTGCCCAGCGCATTTTCCCGCTAATACGACCAAGTCAGAAATGCAGCCACGCCTTTATAGCATCACTGGGGGCGTGAAACCCGATGAGGATTTTCGTAGCACTGCTGCGCGCGAACTTAAAGAAGAGTCCGGCTATGAAGTGAATGCCGCTGCACTCATTGATCTCGGTCAAGTGTACCCTTCTAAGCAAGAAGATACTATTGCCCAACTGTATAGCGTCGATCTCAGTAGCGTGCAACAACAAACCATCGAAGGGGATGGCAGCGTTTGGGAGCAGGGCGCGGGGGTGCAATGGGTGTCTTTCGCAGAAGGGTTAAAAATATGCGATCCTTTATTTGTAACTGCTATGGTACGTGTACGTGAGCAATTAGGAGTTTAAAACTATGCCTTTGAAGCCGATTTATGTGAAAGCAAACTTGCCTTTTTACGATGATGGGAATGGTAATAATGAAGTTGCTTTTGTCGCTGATGATGCCCAACAACGCGCAGCGTGGAAGCTGTATGTGGAGTTTGAAACGCGCGTAGTCACCCAAATGCTCGGCGATGATGAAGGCATCCTGCGCGAAGCATTGGACTCGCTTTATAAGCTATTCCAAATTACCCGCGATATTCTGCGCGAAGCTGGACCAGAAATTGCCAATGGCCCACAATCCCTTGGCCCCATTACAATTCAAATGTTAAATAAAGGGATTCGCCCAGTGACGGCAAAGTGGCATCCTTTGCTGAAAGATTATGAAGAAAAACGTCCGCCGCATAAAAGTGTTGCTGAATATGAAAGAGAATGGGAAAAGCACGATGAAATGCGTGCGAGACTGAAAGAGCTGCAGGTGGGCATGACGGCATATGTTCGATTGCTAGCAAAGATTGTCGGCGCTGAGTAATCTTAACAATCAGTTAGATCAATGATATGGCGGTATGTTTCCGCCATACCTTTTTTATCCCCACGAACACATTATTTCAGACACTTTTGCGTTATAATTAACGACTATAGTATCAGAAAAGTTATATAGGGTGTTTGCTTTGCAATGAGTCTGCAGACATTATTCCCATATATCATTTTTAGCATTCCGTTGATTCAATTGATTATTGTTGGCCTAGATCATTGGTGGTATGAAGTTCGGGCAACTCAAAAACATATACGCTAATCAACCCACATGGAGTATACAGATGAAGCGTGGTATATTATACGTCGTTTTATTGACGATATGCGCAATACCTTTACATCTACCTAAAACTTATGCTCAAGACGCTGAAACCGCTTGTTACGATGCAGGCAAAATTTGGGACTATGAAACCCAAGAGTGCATCGTTTTCAGTGGGATGGTGATCGATATTCAGTATCCGATCGAATACGCGGCTTATCCTTTTGCCAAAGCGGCCATAGATGAATTTATAGCAGAGCTAGAAGATTATTACTTCAGCTTCATGCTTGATGATTCGGATTTAGCATTTTTCATCCCCTATGCATGGGAAGCCATAGCGACCTACACAATTTATGATCTAAACCCTTCCATACAGACGCTCGTTTATAATCTTTATGACTATACTGGTGGAGCACACGGGAACGGCTATTATTTCACTATGACATTTGATCTAGAAAACGAGCGCATCTTATCCTTAGAAGATGTTTTTGCCCCCAATGCGAACTTCTTGCCAACAATATCGGCGTTGGTGCGGGCAGATTTGAGCGCGCGGTTAGTTGAGATGTCTGACCCCGAATGGATTGCCAGCGGTACAAGCGAGAACATTGACAATTACCAAGATTTTGTATTGACTCCTGAAGGGATTTTATTTTTGTTCGAGCCTTATCAAGTCGCGGCTTATGCTGCGGGGCCGCAAGAATCACTGGTCTCGTGGGATGCGCTAGATGGATTGGTTGCAGATAATATTGTGCCCACACCCTCAACTCGTGAAGCAACTGTCGTTGATGAACAATCATGCCTTAATGTTAACATGATATTTGATTACGAATCGCAGGCATGTAAATTCTATAAGGGGTATATTTATCGCGCAGTTTATCCCCTTGAGCTCGCCAACGCACCTACTGCGCTAGCGATTGTGGATGAGTTTTTAGCTCAGCAAGAAGCTGAACTATTAGCATTCATGACAAGTGAAGAATGGCAGCTATTCTTGCCAGCACCCCATGAATCTCATTCCACTTATACGCTCACACACTATGATGACAATATCTTTACGCTTGTCTATGAAACCTACACATACACTGATGGCGTAGAAGGTGATTTTTATTACACCACTTTCACCTTTGATCAAGATGGGCAACTATTAACATTAGAAGATGTCTTCTTGCCAAATGCTGATATTGTCAGCATTGTTGCGCCACTCATTGATGCACAGCTTTCAGCGTATGGCTTGGGCTGGGTTGATGAGAATGCCCGAAATGATCTCAACAGTTATCGGAACTTTGCGCTTTTGCCACAAGGCATTCAATTTTTCCTCGATCCTGATGATGTGGGGGCTTCGGTTGAAGGCTCACCACAAATATTAATCGAATGGGAAGCGTTGAATGGTACAACACAATTTGGAGCATAAACGTTCAGCTATCTAATAGTGCCTCGCGGGCGACGATTTGTACAAGGCCGCTAGGAGTCATGGCTTCATATAAACGGAAGCCAAGCTCATTAATGAGAAAATCGTCGCCCATGTTTTGTGTGTGTTCTAGACGGCGCAAAATAGCGAGGCAGTGCTCTTTTTTCGCGATTTGAAAATTTGCGCCCGTCCAGTTCACTGGCCCTGCCCAATAGCGCACCCAGCTAAACACAAGCGCCATTGTTTGCGGGTAGAGCATATGCTTAAGCCGAATGCGCAATGTGGCGTGAGCAATGTCAAAACTTTCAATGTAGCATGTATAGTTGATAGCATTTTGTATGGGAAATTCGAGTTCTTTCATCTTTTCTCTTTCAGCGTGAACGCCAAACTGCTAGCCCCGCTAAAATGATCATTAAACTGAGCAATAGCACCGTTAATGTGCGGTCAAAGGTTTGGCTACCAAAAAATGCGGTGAGGATGATCAATATGACAAAGCCCGCTACGCCTACAAGCGCATATGCCCCCCATAGAATGCCCACAAAAAGCTGATCTAAATACTCATGGCGTGTGGCTTTGATGATGACTTCGCGCACATACAATCCGATCACGCCTACAGCTGCGAGCAGCGTCCAGCCTAATGCCGGTATCCACCCCTGATAATGTATGTCTACAAGATAGGTGTCGATGTATTCCATCAAGTTCATTAAGCCAAACATCACCAGTGTGGGAACGGCAATTAATCCACCCACCACAAGCGGCCATGTCGGCGTATACTTTTGTGTATTCTCCACAGCTGTTACATTTGGGGCAGTAGTCGTTGCATTCATCGAGGCAGGATGGGACGTTGGCACGGCTTCTGTCTCTTTATCAAGTGTGACAAAGTCGGTGACATTATACGTGGATGGAACATTCAGGGGTGCAATTTCTTTGAGGCGGTTCACAAAATGCATAGAAGGGAGCTTGTTCCCGCGTACATCTTCGTGCTGTAGGTGGACGTAGAAGTTCCACTCTTCACCTTCTAGCAACAACGGGAACACAGGCTTGCCCAACTTATCTGCGAGCAATATCTCACGCTTCACCCATTTTGACTTTTGCGCCGCTGGGGTCATGATGATGATGAATGCCACGCAATGATTGAGCGCGTCTTCGATGCTGTCCCACCATTCATCGCTGGGAGCAATGCGCGCATCAAACCACACATTAAAGCCTTGTTCTTGTAAAAATTGCGCCACCTGTTCAACATAAGGGCGATCTTGGCGATTATAGCTAATGAATATATGAGACATGCCACCACTCCCGTTTATGAGTATTTCATTTTCATTGTAACGTAATTTGGGGCTTTATGCTTGATCGAGCTCTTGCATAATTTGGCGATAGGCACGGTTGAGAATTTGCATTCGTGCTTTTGCGCCTTGTGTTGAATCAAGATCGGGGTGATAGCGGCGAGCAAGCGCCCGAAAAGCCGCTTTAATCATCGCTCGATCAGCGCCACGCCGAAGGCCTAAGATGGCATATGGATCGCTGGCATGAAGATCGGGGGAGAGAGGCAGCTCTTGGTTGGTGAAAGGATCGGTGAAAGGTTGAGCATAGCCTGTAGTACCTTCTTGGGCAGGGGGCGCAAAACGCTTATGGGGGCCTTCTGTGTCGGCAATGTACCATTGTCCGCGCGGAGATTCTAATTCAACGCGATAGGCAACAAGGCGCGTGATCTCAATTTTATCTCCATAATAAACTTGATATAAGCCATCATTAAGCGGTTGGAAGTATACGGGGGCAATGTCAACTAATTCATCCATCACGCGATAGCTATAGAGCTTGCCGCCGTATAGCTGTAATAATGCCAACATCCAATCATTGGGCAAATAGGGGGTGTTGGTCTCTGGTATGAACATGCCACCCTCAAGAATGTAAAGCGTGTAGACGTTTCGTGCGGCATTATCGTTCATGGTGAAGAGGATGTCGTCAAGATCGATAAAACGATCTACAAAATAAATCGCTAATTCTTGCCCCGAAGTCAACAACACAGATACGACATCTTCCCACTCATCAGGAACAGCAGCGACATTTGGGGCAGCTTCTAAAGCTCTCACAAGAAAGGCGCGAGCGCGATTCTTGTGAATTCGACGCATACTCATGCCGACATTAACCTAGTTAACTCCTCATCAAAGATGTGAACATCAATGGCGTGAAAATATTGTTGGGCAAGTGTCGCAAAACGTGCGGCTTGTTCTACATTTTGGTGTCGATGCTGATAACGTGCTTCATGTAGAAGTGCCGCAATGTTGTATGCAGATTTTAGGGTTGGTTTCAGCGTTTCGATGGCGGCTTGATAATGGGTTTCTGCTACTTGTGGCGAATCTATGCGTTCAGCAATGTGCCCTAATGTGCACTGCACCAAAAATGCACGGCGTGGATCGTTTTGGCGCTGCACAATATCCCATGCAAGATTGGCGCGCGCCACCGTTTCATCCAATTCATCACGCTTTAGATGTACTTCAGCCAAGCCAATGTAGGCTTCAATAACCGCATTGGTGTATTGATTTTGGGTTTTTTCTGGTGATTCTAAAATACGGTGGAAGAATTGTTCGGCGATGTCCTCATCATCATGGGCGAGATAACTTGTGCCCAGTGAAGCATAAAGGATGAAGCGGTCGCCAAAATGATCTTCTTCGTCGGATTGTTGTTCAAGGGCTAACAGCGTTTGGGCATAAACTTCAATGGCTTTCTCGACATCTCCTAAAATGAAATATGTTTCTCCCTGATTGATCCGACAACCCAGTGCGCGCTGCTTGAATTGCGAACGTTCAAATTCTTGTACGCCCTTTTCTATTGTGGCGATAGCGGCTTCAAATTGACCCACTGCAATTTGCAAAAAGAAAATTGTCAAATACACATTGCCGGCAGCTTCGGGGCTATTAATTTGATGAGCAAGATCAAGGTATTTGTTCAGCTGGCGCATGTCCTCTTCTACATCAAACTGTCCATGCGCAATTTTATTGAAAATTTCTACATTCATTTTGCGGATAAAGCCCGCCATTGGATTTGTTGTGTTACTCATTATTTTGAAAATCTCTTTCGGGGTTAGCTATGTTTTTCTATTCTGCAGCCAAAAATAATCTCTAAACAAGAATTATGCAAGATTTGATCTTATGTTAATCTCGTTATAATCTGTAAAGAAGCGAACCATCATAGCCATAAGGATGAACAATACTTGTATGTTGCTGACACTTTTAGCGTTGTGGATGCTATGTGGGTTAATCCCTTCGGTTGTTTATATGATCGCACGAGCACGGAAAACCTACTACGTCAATATTTGGCAGCCTATTATTGGGGCATTGCAGGGGCCCTTTGCTATATGGATTGTCTATCGTTCGCTTAAAGAACTTTAAAAACAAAAAACCCCGCTCTAGGGGGTCTAAGGGGATAGCAATTTAGTTGCGCTTACTAACGATTTTCATGTCATGAGGATGATCGAGCGCAAAGCCCAATGTGATCTTTTGATGACTTTGCGGCGGAATCTCAAGCCGCCACTCAAAGATGTTATTATTGGGATTGTGTGGTACAGAAGGTTGCGGAACAATTGCACGTACAAGAACCGAAATATCCTTATGGCGGGCGAGGGGGATATGATCATATACCACCAGCTGAACAGGCGCATTCCCATCATTAAATACGGTAATGCGATAGATGAACTCTGTGCGACACTTATCACCACTCGCGAGTGATTCTGAACTATGCTTTTCTAGTTCGCGTTGAATGCGCACATGCGGCTGATCGCCCAACTGTACCATGAAGCTGCGGCGTGGCGCGATGGTGTCGAGCTGAATCTTGCCCACAAAGTGTGTTCCAAAGAAGATCAACGCTGTACCACCTAAAATGGTCTGTTCAGTCGTGTTCTTTAACCTTGCGCATAAGAAGGCAGTTTCGCTTTGCTCCGGAATAGCCATCATCTCTAGCTGACCTTCAAGTTGGTAGTTCGCAATGAAGGCTTTCGTGGGCGTTTCACCAGATAAAATACGCAACGGTTGCGCAACCTCATAAGTCATTGTTGGAATAGCCCCGCTGATTTGTTCAAGCTCTTGATCGAGGTTCACCTGTGATGCTTTTTGCTCAGCGTTTGATGATGAAGCTGCACGACGAAATGGACTCGGTGGCACGGGTGGCGATGAACGGCGACCAAATGGTGACGAGCTTCTGCTGTCATCATTATTAGATGGGGGTCTGCCAAAAAACGTGCGCCGCGTTAACGGACTGGGCTTAGGTGCAGCTTCAATAAGCCATGGACGAATGCGTGGCACATCTGCATCTTGGTTAGGGCGCGCCGTTGAAAGCGAAATTGGAACATCTAGCCAGTGTTCGCCTGTGTTTTGCTGAATTTCAGCCAAGAACGAGATGGCATAGTCATTTTCTGTAGAGACGCGAATATCGTAGAAAGGCTGCCAAGAAACTTCAGAGACCATATACGACACGCTGAACTCATATTCACCTTCTGTTTCGGCAAACACTGTTAACTGAATAGTGCGCGTTTTCTGATGAGTGACGATGCTTCGCTTACGCGATAAAAAAGGCGTTTCAACTTCTGTCTCGTCGTCGTCTTGTTCGTCATTATTTTCATCGTCATTGCCGTCGCTTATGAATAAGTGCCGCCCGAAAGGTGAACGAATGCTACGCGGCTTCTTCGCTTCTTGTTCAGATTCATCTTGAGTTTCTTCATTGGGCTGAAGCGTGGACACCAACAAGTGTGGTGTTTGAGCTTGTAAGTCTTTCATCTGTTGCGATAGTTGTAGGCGCTGAATGGCGATCTCACGCCGACGCTTGATGCTGCGCCGCTGCTCTGCTGAGATGTAATCTATCAGCGCTTTTATGTTTTCAAGCGAAAACCCTGCAAAAGCAAAGCCTTTGCTCATCGCATCGCTTGCAGATTCTCGTAAACTGACAAAGAAGGCGAGTCGTTCTTCTTCAATAAAATCTTCATCAGCAAGTTCTTCGTCAGCTGCGGCAATTTGTTCATATTGTGCTTGCAAGGCAGCCAACTCTGGTGACATGTTTCGTGGGCGTTGTTCTGTCAGAATGTCTACATCGATAATCTGCACTGCAGGATTAAGGCTCGTCGCACGCACCGAATTTTCGTCCAGCGAAATCGGTAGCATGGGGATACTGATTTTGGATTCGCCACCGTGCAGCTGAATTCGCCCCTGACGGATAACCCGTGCGCGATCTGCATAAATAATGACACGTTGGATTGGTGCATCTAAGACAATCATGATTGTGTTGTTTGCCACACACCTCACTTGTGCATGGCGTTCTCCTTTCCCCAAATCAGACGGCAGTGTCGAGACATGAATCTCTAACCTGTTAACTTCAACTGTATGCTATTTTTAATTTTGGCGCAATAGGACGAATGAATAGGTCTGAATATCGTCTATCACCCTGAATTGTATTTGTTTTTTTACAGTTTGCAAGCAAATTAAAATACACCAGCCAACTCTTGAGCGATTTCGGTGAGGACATCTTCAAGGATGAGGTTTGAACCACGCATCAAATAATGTTTGATTTCCTCTGGAGTACGAAGACCCTTCACCATCGCTAACACTTGATCACAGTCTGCTGTCCAATCCGTCACGTCAATTGGTTCTGCACGCACCAAGCCAACCCACTCAATGGCGCGGTGATAGTCACCTTGCAGGGCTTTTATGCCCGCCATCGCAACCACCAACCCTAGACCTTTGTCGGTAATTTGTTGGGAGAACGCAAAGCCTTCACGGACATAGTTAATCGCTGCGTTTAAGTCGCGTTGTTGCACCGCGAGCAAGGCGAGATTATAGCTTTGGTGGGCATAGGCAGCGAGCTTGCCAATCTTAAAAGCAAGTTCACGTGCTTTCTGATAATAGTCGCTAGCAGCTTCTGCCTCTCCACGTTGGCGTGCCAGATCGCCTAAGTTGCCTAATGCTTCAATGTGCACAAAGGCACCATACTTTTCTGACCATGTGCATACGGCTTCAAAATAGGTGGCAGCGCGCTTCAGATCGCCACGAGTATAGGCGATCACGCCCAGATCATTTAAGGCATAGCATAAGAAACGCGGTGGTTGATCCAATTCTTGCGCAGTTTTAACAGCTTGCTGATAGTACGCCTGTGCGGCATCAATATCATGTTGGCGGGTGATCAGTCCTAAGCCGTAATAAATCATTGGCAACAATTCAGGGCGTTGATGTTGGCTCACTAAGCTGAGCGCTTTGTCTAAATATTGGCGTGCTTGGGCATGATCTTCTTGCTGTAGGTAGATAATTTGACTCATACCATATAAGGCATGAATATGATCGATCACGTCGCACGCTTCAGTGCGGTCTAAGATATTTTGAAAATGTGGCTTGGCTTTATCCAGCTCAAAACTATATAAATACATATCGCCTAAAACACGCTCAATATGTAAGCGCTCTTGCTGGGCAGTGGGGGGCAAATGGGCGAGCAGTAACTCTGCCAGCTTTTTCGCTTTGGCATACAAGCCAATATTAACGGCATGAGGTAGCGCAAGTTGGGCATGATGGATCACGCGATCTAGGCGATTGGCTGCTTGCCAATGTTCGACCAACAGCAACGACCATGCAGGTTGATCGGGGTAGGCAGCTTCTAAATGTTCGGCGACTCGTTGGTGCAATTGTTGGCGTGTAGAAGGTTCTATACGTTCTAAAATCGCTTCACGCAATTTTTCGCTTGAAAAACGCAAAATGCCATCTTGTGTGTGAAGTATGCCGCATTGGGTACAAACGAACAGCCAATGTTCTAGTGTTTTCTCTTCTGCTTCTTGGTAGAGAATATCCCAGCGGATGACGCGCCCGCTTACAGCAGCCAACTCTAGTAGCGGGTAAGCGTCTCGTGGCAAGCGCTCCAAGCGCCGTTGAATGAGATGCTCAATTGCAGATACGCGCTTTGGCAATAAATCTTGTGGCGAGGCTTCCTCTAATCGCTCAAAACCGCCAACTTCTTCCGCAAGGGCACGCAATGTTTCGATCAACAGATAGGGGTTGCCATCGGTATAGTCCATCAAAAAGTCAAGCACTTTGGGCGAGTAGCCATACTCTCCCAACACTGTGCTGCATAACGCCATTACATCGGGGCGCTCAAAACGTGGTAGACGAATGTGGCGCGCTTGCGATAGCGCAGCAGCCACATCGTCCCCTTCATTAGTGCGATAGGTGCCAAGAATCAGCAATGAAAGCTGTGGTAAAAATGGTTGTAACGCTTGCAATACCTTTACTGATTGCGCATCTTGATGAAGATTTTCTAGCATTAAGATCGCGGCACGACGCAAACGATGGAAAAGCGCTGCGATCACAGCGGCAAGTTGCTGAGGATACGTTTCATGGGACTGAAGTTCGAGCATTGGGGTGGGGCGCTGAATGATCGCATCAATCTCTGGCAAGATTAATTTTAAGGTTGCCGCTTCAAGATTGCTTACTTCCACTGCCAATAAGAGTTGCTTCAATGGCGCGCGCCAAGCGGCAAATGGGACATCACTGGGGACGCTGTTGCCGCTACGCAAGACGAGGGTGCCGCCGACAACCGCGTGAATGCGCACCTCATCTAATAGGCGCGTTTTCCCAACGCCACTCTCACCACCAATAAGTAAGATACCGCCGCGCCCAATTTCTGCCTGTGAGAGCATTTTTTGAATGAGTTCAAATTCATGCTCCCGACCTACAAATGGGGCAGAATGCAAATAACTTTCGGTGAGCGCGATCCATTCAGAAGTGCTGGCACTGGTGTTGGTGATGCGTTCTAATTCTTGAATGACTTCGGAAGCGGACAGATAGCGTCGTTCAGGGCTTTTAGAGAGCAACTTACGAATGATCGGGATCATTTGGCGCATGATGCGGCTGCTGCGGCCCGTTTGGAAAAGCTGATTTGTCGATTGCATGTCTTCGCCATCTGTTGAAACAACATTAGGCGTGATGAAAAAATCGCTGAAGTCTAGCTCAGCCTCTAGGACATTGCGCACTAACTCCATGACGTTATTGGTGTTAAAGGGGTGGTGGCCAGTCAGCAGTTCATAAGCGATCAAGCCAAAGCTGAACAAGTCAGAAGCATGAGTTGCCATGCCACCCGCAATGACTTCTGGGGCCATGTAGGCAATGGTGCCAACAGTTGTTGTGTCTTGTTGATGATGAAAACGTCGCGCCAAGCCAAAATCGAGTACATACACTGTTGAATTATCTTTCACCAATACATTACTTGGCTTCAGATCGCGATGAATGATTCCCTGTCGGTGCAGATAGGCAAGGGCACGCGCAAGTTGTATTAATAAAGCGAGCTTGCCTTCTACAGAAGTTTGCACTTCAGTGATAGGTTTCACATTTTGAAGGAGCTCCATTGTATAGAAAGGGCGGCGCTCATGATCAAAACCAAAATCAAGTACGCTGATAATGTGTGGGTGGCGTAAGGTTGCTAAAAGCCGAAATTCTTGTGCTAATGCTACAGATGGATTGTTACTGCTGTAACTAGAGCCATGCACAATCTGTTGTGGAGTGAGTAATACGCGCTTGAGCGCAATGGGTTTTTGGGTTAAACAGTCATAGGCTTCATAGATTTCGCCCATCGCACCATTGCCAATGCGCTTTTCTAATCGATAGCGATATTCAAAAATGTGATTTGCTTGCGCTACATTCATGAGATTCTTTTAAAAAAACTTTATATTTATCAAACGCCTATGGTGTATGATAGCACGCTCTGCACTAAAGGGCGATAGATAAATATAAAGGGGGCTGTTCTAGGGGGCTTGGAAGTGAACATCATCCTTAAAGCCAGCACGCGCTGCAGAACGCACACTGAAAAACAGATCATAAAACGCATCTCGCATTGCCACTGCCGAAAGCCCTTTGATTTTATAGCCTATGTAACCCTCTAGACCACCATCTGGCGAACCATCATCAAGAAGGCTTTCTACGTTGTCTTCGCCAAATTCAGCTTGCAGTGTTGCCAAGTCGGGCCAATTAACAGTTTGGGCTTGCGTGATGATCACTTCATCGGGCAACACGGCTGGATCAGCATCAATAGCTTTGCCATCACCATGCTTGCTCTTGCTCGTGTTGCCTGTGGGCCAGCTGAAATTAGCGCCACCATTGGCACACGGGTTGTTTCCAGCAACGCCATATCCCTCTGCGAGCGTTTGTGCCGCCGCAACTGAAGCCGCTGATGTACCAACATCCCACACGATCGGCAACACATCCGGGTTGCTGATATTTTGAAGTGCTGCTGTGCGTGCTTCGCCTTCTAAAGCCATGAGCGCTTCTCGACCGCCCGCCGCCACAACATTAGGCCACGAGTCAAAGTTATAGCTGTCATAACCCGTAGTACCTTTATAAATATACCTGCTCACATGCATGACGTGTTGTTTTTCAGGACTGCGTGCATAACTCGTGATGGCAAATTGCGCGCCTTCTGTGTTGGCAACAAAACCCAATAGCGCACGCACATTCGACTGAAACGGCTCAGCGAGATCGTCAATGCGTCCGCCACGTCGATATTGTCCGAAAATCCAGCCATTATCAGAGGCAAGATGCTCATCAGTATGAATAGCTAACCATTCATTTAAGAGCGGATCAGAAGTGGGTCCAGCATTTTCGGGAGCTTCTTCAGGGGCATCATTGGCTGGCGCGTTCATGTTTGCATAATCAGAAAGCGTGCTAGGTGCAGAGGCATCATCTTGGCGTTGTATGACACGACGTATGAAGGCTTGATTCCCCATCATACGTGAAAGATTTTGCGCAGCACGATAATGCTGTACGCGCGTCATGGGAATGCTATCTAATATACCTGTAGGCTGATGGGTATCCGTTTCTGTTGGGTGTTGTGGCTTTATTTTCCCTGAATCTTCTTGCTCTGGAACGGGGATTTTATGAACCATAATGAACTCCTGTAGTATATAGATTTAGGGTGAATACTGCCAACAGCCTATGTATTAAATGTAAAAAATTTTACTATATGTTGTAAAATTTTTGCAAAGTTGCTTATGGTGAAGCGGAAATATGTTATTGTCTGAGATTTTGATACAATTATAGCCCATTGCGTAAAAGGAGTTTAGCATTGAAAAAAATACCATCAATTTTAATCTTATTATTGATAGCAAGTTTATTGAGCAGTTGCGCAGAAGGCGACAATTCTGTTGCGGTCAAAGGTGCAGGCGATCCGTCTCTGTATATCATTCAGCAAGCACCTACATCAACTGCAGAAGTGCCTTTACCATCCCCTACTGCTATTGCTGCAGTGGAGGTTCCTCCGCTGGCACCAATTACGCTCAACAATGCCGCGTCGCTTTCTGTCTTAACAAAGTTGCCCGCCCATGAGGGACAACTTCTCTTCGCTGATTTTCTCAATGATGATCAGGTGATTACTTTTGGTGTAGATGGCAAGCTAAATTTTTGGGACACGCGCGGATGGGTCTTAACCAATACAACGCAAATATTTAATAATGGTATTTTGGGCGCTTTGAGCGCGGATCGCTCATGGGCAATTTTGATCGGCGATAACAATCGGATGATACGTATACGCTTAAATGGCTCAGCTTTAAATACAGAAGGAGAGTATGTGCTCCTTAACACGCCAACCAGCATTAGCGTTGCTCCTGATGGGCGTGTAGCAGTAGGATTTGAGCGCGGCGAATTGCAGATTTTTTCATCAGATTTAAGCGAATTACTGCTCACTTTAACTTATGGCCGCCCACCAAACGATACCCAAGCCATCGCATGGAATCATGATAGCTCCATCCTTGTGACAGGGTATCCCGATAGTAGTATTGTTGTTTGGGATGCAGCTTCAGGTGAGCGCATTAATCGTCTACGCGAACATAGTGAGGGCATCCAAACGTTGCGCTCTAGCCCAGATGGTCAATTTTTTATTAGTGGCGATAGCTCGAATTCGATCTTTTATTGGAACTTTGAGACGCTAACAGTGCAACAGTATGTTATTCGGGCGCATAGTCGCGATGTGGGAGATGTTGCTTTTCATCCAACCGAACTCATGTTAGCCACAACTGGGCAAGACGGCACCTTGCGTGTTTGGGATTGGCGCACTGCTGGTTCGGAAACAGCTGTGTATGTTTATGAAGCTGGGCCGACAGACTCAGGTTTTTGGACTCGTACACCTGCGTTTAGCCCCAATCAAAACTATTTGATCATCAGCGATGATGATGGGGTGCTTACCGTGTTTATTGTTGCTGCTAATGCTGAATGAACAAACGTCCTGTGAAGTATTTGAGTTGTGCAAAGATGCAAGCATCGCTGGCGGGGCTACCCACTGCGTTAACGAACATCCACACAACGCCAGAAGTGGGGGCGATGCCACCAGTGGGGAAGTGATGCAGCTCATTAGCGCTAAAATCGGGTTCAAACAAACTGCTCGGTGGCAACATTGACCCTTTGGCAACGCGCAACCCAACATTTCCGCCATAAGCAGCAGCAAAATAACAATCATCACCTGCATATTGTGCCGGCGCATAGTAGGCAGGTGTGGGTGATGCGCTGATGCCGCCAAATTGCGTGATGGGTGCACTAGCAGCAAGAGCTGATTGCTCTGAAAAATGCGCATCGTTGATTTCTGCATTTGCGGCACTTAACTCTGGGGCTTGGGTGTCGGTGTGGTTTTGCTCGCTCTCTATATCTGATACTATAATCGCGTTTGAGTCGTTGATTCGGTTGCTCATACCCTTCCCTGTATCGCTTCCGAAAAACGCGCTGACTATCACCCCTACTATGATAATCAGTGAAACCACACCGACACTTGCAACAATTAAGGTACGCTTGTGATTAAATCGCTCCATCGTATCCATCAGGGCCGCTTCTTCTTTCTTCCTACAATCTATCTTCATGATACACGCAAAATAAACGTTTGTGTGTGAATTTTGTATGAATTTTTAAAATTAATCTTGAAAAGTGAAATTCACTATTCCCCACGCCACAATTCGCGCAAAACTTCTCGCGATTCTGGGGTATCAATGCGCGAGAGCACGTGATATGCAGCTTGGCGCGCAGCTTTGTCTTCAGAGATGAGGACATCTTTTACATAAGGGATAGATTCATTACCGAAGCTCACTAATGCCCACCCAGCCGTAAAACGTACTGTGTAAGAAACATCATACAATGCATCAGCAAGCGCAGGAATGGAGGCCGGATGATGTAAAATACTGAGCGTTTGCGCGGCTTGTTCGCGTACATCTGCGACGGGGTCTTGCAAAAGTCGCAATACATCGCCCAAGAAGTCAAGGTAATGATAGCGCGCTATCCAAATAAGTCCCGTTTCGCGATCTTTTGGCGCGCGGCTTTCAAGGTAACCCAATAAAATGTCGGGCGACATCATGATTAGTTTGGCCTCCGTGTTACAAACGCTGTGTTTGATTTTATTAACTATAAACGGCTTTTGCTTGTGGCGCAATATCTATTTACACTTGAGCAGCAAGTGGAATTCGGAAGCCGAAGATGCTACCGCGTTCGGGCGCACTTTGATACCACACTTGCCCACGATGTCGTTCGGCAACTGTTTTAACGAGATAAAGCCCTAGACCAGTGCCTTTAATGTGTTCTGTGCCCGGTGTTTGCGCCCGATAAAAGCGCTCAAAGAGGCGTGCTTGTTTTTCTGGCGGAATGCCGTAACCATCGTCTTCTACTTCAAACCAAAAATTGCCATCAATTGCGTTGGCACGGATGTAAATATTGCCACCTTCGGGGGTATATTTTAACGCATTGCCGATCAAATTTTGGAGTGCTTGCCCCAATTGCGTTTGGTCTCCTAAGACCCAACATTCTTCAATAGGAATATTGACGTGTATTGTTTGCTGCTTTAGTTGTGCTTCATTCTGAGCATAGCTAATGAGTTCGTGCAATACTGCGATAATATCAAGCGGTTGCATGGGCGCTTCAAGAAGTGTTTCTACCTTCTCCAGCACTAAAATATCAGCCACGAGATCATTCATAGTTTGAATGCTGCGTTCAAGGGCTTCAAAATACATTTCTTGCTCTTCAGTAGGCAAGCTTATGCTTTCGCGCAACAATGATAAATAACCAACTAAGAGATGAATGGGGCTCTTTAAATCATGCGAGACCCGCTGGATCATCTCACTTTTCGCTTCTTGTAATTGTTGAATATTACGATATAGCGCCGCTTGATGTAAAACGGTCATCAGATAGATCGCCAAACTTTGAGCAACGGCAATGTCATCTGACAGAAAGCGTCGATTCAAATTGTCATGGCATACAAAAACCACGCCTTTTAATTGTTCGACTTGCAATAACGGGAACACGAGCATTGCTAGTGGTGAGACAACATTGAGCTCTTCTAATAATGGGCTATCGCTGTTCAGCTTATGCCGATCAATCACATCAGCAGTGGTGAGTGCTTTACCAAGCTCAGTGAATCGATTGAGATCAATAATGGTGCCATGCGTGGGGATGTATGCATCAAGCGAGAAGGTCGCATAACGTCCGCGTACAATTAACTGGTGGCGTTCTTGGTCATAGTCACAAGCAAAAGCACCCTCAACTTCTAATAAGTTCGCCAACCCCCATGCACCTAATTCAAATGCATCTTCTTGATCAATAATATCAGTGATGGAAATGCTGATTTTATAAAGGTTATTCATTTGGCGGATATGATATTGCCTGCGTTCTTGGGCTTGTACTTTTTCTAGGGCAACCACAAGCCGCTCAGATAAATAGCGCAAGAAGCGCAACATATCTACAGAAGGGGGCAATATGGGCATTCCTTCAATGCTAATGAAGCCTTTGCGTTCGCCCTTATTTTCGAGCGCTAGCATAAATTGCCGATTGGTAACATCAATGGCGGTCGGTATCTTTGCCTTCTTTTTGCCAAATAAATCTCCCAATATTCCTGCTTGTGTTTCAATTGCTGAGAGAGGAATTTCAGGAGGCACAAAACTCAGACGACCGACCCTATGCATTACTTTTATTGTGTCCCCATCAATGCCAGCCCAAGCGATCAAGCAGCCACTAGCGCCTGTGCGCCGCAAAAGGACATCTGTTACGAGTTCGAGCAATTCTTGGAGCGAACTGCATTCGGCTATTTCGCGCTCTAGGCGCATGAAACTTGTGGCCTCAAGAATTTTTTCATGCCGTTGGCGAGAAAACTCAATTACACGAAGCAAGCGCTTATGATTGAGGTCAGCCGCGTGCAATACTTCTTGCACGCCTTCGCGCACGAGCTCTAGCTCATATTCATCGTTTCCGCTGGGGCCAAGAGCAAGGATCATTGGTTCGTCAGTTTCATTGCGGATGCGACGTAATAGCTGTTGATCAGGAGGAATAAAAATTATATCAATATAATGCTCAGCAATTAATTCTTCAAGATGGCCTTCATACTGAGGTTGTAAAATACTAACTTTTTGCTGGTAAATTGTTCGGAGCATTTCAACCAGTTCTTGTTGCGCCATATTGTCATCTAAAGCAACAAGGATTGTGAGCATCCGAACAACTCCCTTAATGTCATAAATAGTTTATTGATGAGACAACCCATTTTCATTATACAATAATTTTTTCAATACTCAAAAGTTATTCAATATAAGCGCGTATTTCATTCACTAGGGCAGGGTGGAAATTGAGCGTCAAGATTTGCAAGGCCTCAATATCCTCACCGCTGATATGCTTACCGTAATGTTGAATGAGTTCATCCAACACGAAGTTATCATAATCCAATTTGCGATGACGCGCGTCTTGGTCGAGCGTATCCGCAACCAATTCATATAGGCGTTCTAGATTTGTCTCTTTGCCTTCTAAGCGGCGCAATGCATCAAGGATCATCGCCGTTGCATAGGGCCATTGTTGGCTCAGCAATAGCCATAAAATTACTTTAGGGGGCGATATTTGAGATAAAGGTGGGTCTTGCCGAGATGCCACTGTGCGAACCAAACGATATACATTCACCAAGCGCTTAATATGACGTGGTGTTGGGTCCATATAGCGGCTAAAAGAACGAAATGCATTGCGTTCGGCATAAGTAAAGGGTTGAAGGACTAAATCCTCATCGCGCACGTCATTGTCGTTGGGTGCATTCAACTTGGCGAAATCAATATCCACAGCCGTTGCTCCGACGAAAATGCCGTCATCATCATCTTCTATATCATCATCTCGGCGAATGACATCCCCTATTCGATTTAACAAAGGAACGCGGAATATGCCAGTTGTAATAGCTTGTTCTTGTGTGGGCGCTTGAATGAGAGTATTAAGATAGTTGTATAAGTCGCGAGGGCGCGCTTTGGGCACGTTGAAAGGCAACTGCACAATTTTATCTAAATATTCATATCCACTAATGCCGGCTTTAATGAGCGTGTTTTCATAATTGGCTTCAATGATCGCAGCGACAACGCGCGTATCTATTGCCATGAAGACCACAAATTGCTTAAATGCTAACAATAAGTTAATGGCTTCTAACACTTCAATGACGCGATCAGGTTTGCAACGATCTAAATCATCAATAAAAACAGCAATGCGCGTATTGGGCGGCAGTGCATCAACCATTTTATGCATATCTTCATAAATGCGCGCCATTGTATTGCGCTCGCGATCGCGTTCGGACAAGATACTCGTGATAAAGCGCCGATCTCGATAGCTACGTGTGCTGCTAGAGATTAACGTGGCCATTTGTCGGCTTTGCGGGGTAGCAATGACGCGCGCTAGATCACGCAGCAAAACCACGAACACTGGCAACCCCAATAATGCCAAAGTATCCGCTAAGAAATCGGCTTGAATTTGAGTCAAAATGACGTAGAGCGCAACACCAACCGCTGCCAGCAAAACTAAGATATACACAACTTGACGAATAAGTCTTCGCCACTCGCGGGCAAGATTGCGCGAGATGACAAAGCGAATTTTCTCAAAACCCTTGAATTGATCTTCGATTTTCTTAAAGATGATTTGTACTAAGTTTGCCCATAAGATGTCACTGGCATTATATGCCCACGCATCAAACTCAACAGACAGGACGCGCATCGGTACGTTATCCGAGTATTGACCACGCTGCCGACGGATGGCTTCTTCATGGTGATCCATCATGCGTTGAAGCTCGCGTTCAATTTGATGCAACAAAAAAGTTTTGCCCGTTCCCCATGCACCATAGATGCCAACGGTGAGTGGGGGGGTCACTTGAGGATTCATTGCCATTTGGGCAAAGGCAATCGCATAATCTTTAAATCCTAAGTGGTCATCACCATCAGGCAGGTCATTCATAGTAATTGGAGAGGCTCGTCGCGTTTGTTCGCTGCCATTTTGTTCGATCTGTGCAATGCTATTCAGCAACTGTTCAGAATTTTTGCCATCGATGTTATTGGTAATAACAATTGTCGGGAAGCTGCGGATGATATTAGGCAAATTGATACTTTCTACCAAGACGTTCACAATGGGCATCCCATTGACCACTGCCCAATCAATGACGTTTTCCCAGTGCTTGGTTTTGGTGGCATTGCGCGAAACGACATTGATCACTGCGTTACATTGTTCAAGTACGTTGCGCATTATGGTAGCTTGCCAATCACGAGTTACGCCGGGTTGGGGCGTATCAATCCAAACTTGGTGGCCTGCTTTTTCTAATGTGCGCCCAATTTCGCTAACAATTTGTTGGTCGCTATCCGCATAGTTGATGAACAAGCGCATGGTTTATGATGCTCCCTTATTTTGCAAAACCTGTTATTAGGATAACACGGCGCGCATTTTTGTGCATACTTTAATAGAAATCAAAAAAATATGAAATTTATCCCAAAATTTTGGGGGAATCATTGGCTATTTATTTCTGTATCCTTTATAATTTGAATTAGAACTCATCTATCATTAATGCATTAGGGGAATCTTATATCAATGCTTAATCTGCGCGAGTTAGCCGAACTTCTAAAAAGCAACGATCGCGAAATTCGTAAACAAGCGATTATGACGCTTGCCAACAGTAAAGACCCGCGTGCACTAAAAGCATTGCAATGGGCTTATAAAAACGACCCTGATCCAATGTTACAAGATTTGGCTTTGCGTGGCGCGAAGTTTATCAAAGAAAAAGCTGCAACGACGCAAAAACCTAAACAACAGGGCTACGTTCCTCCATGGGAGCAACCCGCCTCAGCAGCAGTTGCCAAGTCGCCATTTATGGAAACCCCACCTCCTCCAACAAGCGCAACACCCTCCCCAAAAGTAGCACCATTTGATGGGGTGGATTTAAAGAAAGAGCTTGAAGAAGAAGAAGTGTCGCCACGCGATGAGCAAAAGGCGCGCGTATTGGTGGATCGTGCAATTGACTTCAAACTTCGAGGCGAACATCATAAGGCTATTGATGCGTTAATACAGGCTTTTGCACTCAATCCTAAATTACGTCATGATGGTATTGCTGTTGGTTTAGCATCTGATTTATTAGAGCTGCCACGTGAAAAAGCTGTTGCCATGCTGATGAACAAAGTCGCACGTGAAAACCTCACACAAACTGTGCGCGGCAAGATGAAGACGCAAGCCAAAGCTCAGAAAAAAGAAAGCCAAGAGGACGAAGTCTTTAATGGCATTTTTTGGGGCACGATTTACTTTATCTTGTGGTTTGTCTTGATCGTTGCTGTGTTGATGTTCCTCATTGAGTTGTTTACCAATTCGTCATTTATCGACAGCGTTTTTGAGCAAGCCTATAACGATCCAACATTAACCACAGAGGAACAAGCCGAAATTAGCGTCCTTGAAACTCAAGTAAATGAGCTGCAGACAGAGCTTGATCGCGTTGGTGCGGCGGTATCAGTTGCTGTGGGGCTTTTTGCTGCGCTCTATCAGACTTTTTTGACCGTTATCCTTGCAGCTTCTGTGCATATCGTAGCGAAGGCGATTATGGGGCAAGGAACATGGTGGGGATTTTTCGCGCGTCTTGTTCAGTTTTATATGATCGTGTGGGGATCGCTGTTTGCGCTGATGGTGGCGCTTTTTACACCATTAAGTTTTCTCGCTTTTGTGGGATTGTGCTTGTTTGTGCCGATGTCGTTCTTCTTTTATGTCATGCTCATTAATCGCTATTATCAGATTGGCGTTGGCTTTAGCGTTGTCGTTGCCTTCATCAGCGGCTTTTTATATAATGTGGCAACCTCGCTCATTCCCACTTTGATTGAAGCGCTTATTGGTCTTTTCTAGACCATCATGAACATGTGGCACGGATACCTCACAGTGCCACATGTTTGTTCCTCCAACTTTTCTTTACAAATTTTTTGAATTTCATGACATTTATCATAAGTGTTTGATGCAATTCAGCGTTCTAATTGGCGGTATAATATGAACAAAATATGAACGGCGTTGTAAATCAGGACGGGGAAACCATGATCACTCACAGATTCAGCACATCCTTAAGCGTTCCAGAGTGTCAAATCCGCCTGCAACGCTTTATTGACACCATGTACATGTCCAATCGATTTGGTCTGTCGTGGCATAAAGACCCGAAGGACACATGGTGTCAGCTCGAAGATTGGACGGGCGCACATTTCAATTTGCATCTTGTGCCCCATGATGATCATACAGATGTGATCATTGAAGCGCATCAGATGCTACAACGCTGGTTCATAGCAGCATTGCTCGCTCTATTGGTACTTAATATTATTTTGCTCTACGTACAAAGTGTGTGGTTTGTCCCCGTCTTGATGGGCTTAGTAGGGGGACTTGTAACTCTCTATGCCCATTATCGATATTTACGTAATCTTGAAATCCAAGTCGTGCGACGTGTGCAGATGGCGTTGCCGATTGATGGATGATGGCCCTTCATTTGGTCATTGGTGTTTGTACTACCTCCATAACGCATCCAGACCCTGTGGAATTGGTGAGAAGGCATCCTCGCCCTCGCCAATTCCCTTACTGCTAGTGCGTTATTCTTTTTCCCACGTATAGCACCCAAAGTTGCGTTTCTGACGACAAAAATTATAATGATCGCACAGTTTATGAGCGTAGGTGAAGGACACACAAGCCATGCTGGCTAAATATCAAAAATTATCTTTAGGGGCTAAATTCACGTTGATTTTACTGGGCATTTTTGTTGTTGGGATGACAATTGGCGGGATAGTGATTTATCAATTAGCGCAACAAGTCGCCGAGCGAAGCATTACAAATCGCAGTGAAGCGATGCTTGACACGATGAATGCTGTCCGCACATATACTAGTACGCACGTGAACCCTGAACTGGCTGATCGCTTGATGACGGAGGCTGAATTCATACCGGAGACAGTACCAGCTTATTCCGCGCGCACAGTGTTTGAAACGTTTCGACAACAAGAAAATTATGCGCATTACTCATACAAAGAAGCGACTTTAAACCCCACCAATCCTCAAGATCGCGCTGATCAATTTGAATCTGATTTAGTGTCTCAGTTTCACGCTGATGATAGTCTTGATGAAATCACAGGGTATCGAGAAATTGACGGCGAGCGCGTGTATTTCATCGCGCATCCAATGCGTGTGACGAGCGAAACGTGTTTGAATTGTCATGGTTCGCCTGAAAACGCGCCCCCAAGTTTATTGAATACGTATGGCGATCAAAATGGGTTTGGGTGGCAATTGGGCGAGATTGTGGCCGCACAAGTCATTTATGTGCCAGCAGGTGATGTTCTCAATGGCACCCGTCAAGTTTTTTTTGCGGCCATGGGCATTTTTACCGTTATTTTTGGGGTGGCGATTATCATGTTGAATCGCCTTTTACGCCCCACTGTGCTGACACCGATCGCAACGATTTCTGCACTGGCAGAACAATTGGGGCGCGGCAATGATGAAACCCGCGAGATCACGCTTTCAGAACTTTCGGCACGAGGAGATGAAGTGGGTAGCATGGCGCGCGTTTTTCAACGTATGGCGGAAAATGTGCGCAAACGCGAACGTGAATTAAAGAGCGAAGTCCAACAGTTACGTGTGGTCATTGATCAAGAAAAACGTCAACGGGAAGTTGAACAAATTGCAGATACTGACTATTTTCGGACGCTGCAATCCAAAGCTGCACAACTTCGCGAACGGCTGAATAACCCACCAACAAGCGGTGATTAGGTGACGGGTTTTTGGTAGATTAATGTCTCTTGTTCAATGGTAAACCCGATCTTCTGAAAATAGGCTACTTGGGGCGGACGACTAACTAACACTATGGCGCGTTTGTGTGATGTATGCGCTTGCAGCGTTCTTAAGCCGATATTTAAGCAGGCCTGCCCTAAATTCATCCCACGCCAAGCGCGTCGCACGCCAACATAGGCGACTTGACCCGCTTCAGAATCATCTTCTGTTTGCGGAAACAAAACCGACACTGCCGCTATGGCTTTGCCTTCCCATGCAACAGTCACATATAGCGGATCAAAAAACGGATGTAGCATCAGTGCTTCAAAACTCGGTGGATTCGCGGCACCAATATCTTGGTTGATCTCTCGCAGGGTTGTACTAAGTGCTCCAGCATCTTGATCGGTGTAAGGTCTGAATTCAATGGTGGGGGGGAAAGCGGGCAATGGGCGCATCTCATCTAGTCGCAATGCAAGGCGTGTGATTGTTTGCACGATAGTGTAGGCGTGTTTTTCTAATAAATCGCGCAACCAACGCCTTTGACTGTGTACTCCATGTATCATCATGACAGTTGTCGATGCATCAGCATATTCAAGGGCGAGTTTGGCATGATTTTCGGCACGTTCTAATAAGAATTCTTCTAGCCCACGCCCACGATAAATTGGATGAATGTTGAGCTCTTGATACACATAAGTATAGGGTGGGGCGATGAGCGCTGCTAATGTGGCCACCATGTTGCCGTGCGCATCCACGACCAGCAAAATATCACGTTCAGGGTGCAGTTGTTCGTCTTGCCAAAAAGCACTGAGCTGTTCGACTGTATTAACCTGTTCGATACCCATATCCATTTGGGCACACTGATTCGCAAAAGCGACAATCTGAGGTATATCTTCAATCGTTGGGTGGCGCATCTCTAGACCACGCAAGTTTGGGAACATAGCATGTTTTCCTGAGTTTTTATTGTGGTGAATATTATAGCGGGAAGGGCGCTCTTGTTCTAGATTGGAGAGTGGCCACTAAGGCAGGAATGACCACTCTTACCTAAGAGGATTTATTCAGCAATACGAATGCTTGCCAAAATTGGATCAAGTACTACTGTACGTAGGTTTTCTAACTCTTCCGCAGAGGCGATTAACAATACGACAAATACGCCGTTATCGTCTGCAGGTGCCAAAGCGATAATTGTTGAGTTGCCTTGAAGCTCGGTATTGAAAATTTGCCACTCGCGCCCGCCAATGGTGAACATGCCAATCGGATTATCAAACGAGATATTTGAAGATAAGGAATTGATCACCATGTCTACATTGTCCACTGGAAATAGTAGTATTGAAACCCCCAGCGTCAAATTATTGGGTGGAGAGAAAGTGCCCTCACTTATTTCTTCCCAATCGCTAGGCAAATCGGCTTCTAGTGCTGTTCCTAAAGCGTCTACAAATTGACGAGTGCTGAATTCAAGTGCATCACCGCTAAAAGGAACATTAAAGCTCACGGCCAATGTATTGATACAAGAATCATCTGGTGGTGTTGTGGGATCATTAAGAAATGCGATCAACATTTGTGTAGCACACTCACTAGAAATGCTTGCTCCGTGCCCTGCATTAGGATACACGTACACATAACTGTTGCTAAAACCCTCAGCAATGAGGTCGCCCCATTCTGGTGGTGTAATGGGGTCAAATGCTCCACTCATCACCAATGTAGGAATATCGCTTTGAACAACCTGATTATCAATGTCTTGGGGCTGTTGACCATCATCAAAAAGCTCACATAACCAGAAGAAATTTTGTATATTCGTAGAATACAATGATTGCAAGATGGCACGTGTAGCAGCGATGTTGTCGGCATATTCGTTTGGGTCATTGAAGCCAATTTCATCATTGCACATAACAGCTGCGTACATTGCATCAGTGCTAAACGACAGATCAATAATGTCTAGCAATAGAAGCTGACTTAACAGTGTTGTGTTACCTTGCTGTAAATCGTAGATTGTGCGTGGTATAAGCGGGAAGGTGTCTGCGCTATATAGCGCGCTAAAAATTGTGTTCAGCAACCGATCTCCGTTTACATAGACATTATATGAAGCACCATCAAGCGGATTTGTGATCTCGATTATAATGGGATTCGCGTTTAATTCATCATATAACGTATCTAATACGCTCGCTAAATCGGGGTAGTTTGTATTGCATTCTGTATTTAAGGCGCAGGCTTCTTGTAATGTGTTCAGTGCACGTTCAAAATTTAGCGGGATAAGCTCGTATAAATCAATCGTTAGGGGAACGTTACTGTCTAACACGACGCTACGGATTTTTTCCGAGTGATCGCGGATAACGTATTGAGCGAGCATTGTGCCATAAGATATGCCATAAAGATTGTAGCTTTCATACCCCAAAGCGTCCATAATATCTGCTACATCGGCGGCATTTTGTGTTGAATTAATGGCATTCAGATCGATGCGCGCGCTCAATTCTTCACGACAGCGTTGAACGACATCCCTATAATCTTCCAGTATATCGTCAATGGGGCGGTTGTCTTCAAAAAGTGCGAAATTAAAAGCCTTGAGTTCTTCACATTCAAGGTTGGGTTCTGAAAATCCTATCCCGCGTTGATCAAAAACGATCACATCACGATAAGCTAAGTGTGGCTTGATTAATCTATCATAATTAAATACAACAGTATCGAGAGTGCGCCCACCGGGCCCGCCATCCAAATAAATGAGCGGATCAGGTGCAGGCGTATCCGTTTCGGCAACAAAAACAGCTACAGCGAGGCGAATGGTCGGGCTGTCGGCTTGGTTGCGATCTAGTGGAACAGCAACATACCCACATCGAACTTCAGCAGCTTCAAGCGGAAGGCTAAAAGGACAGTCCGCCTCTTCAAAGGTCGGACTCTCGCCTTCTTGAGCATGAATAACGGCGAAGTGTGTACTTCCCAACACAAAGGATAGGGTGAGCATTAAGAGTAAAAACAATCGACGCATCTTTTATCTTTCTTTGCTTATTTGGACAAGATTGCTCTTTATATTTTAAACTATCTTGCACACAAAGTGATAACTAGATAATAGTAACAAGCAACTTCAAGCTATAGGAGTGAATTTTATGAAAAAACATAAATTATGGCTTTTTTTGATACTAGCTATTTTGGGGGTGGTGATTGATGCTGGAAATTCTTCGCATACGATACAGGGACAGTCTAACATTAATCCTAGTTTTTCGATCAGTAACTCATCTCCTACATTAGGGGAATCCCTTATCATTAGTGGAGAAGGATTAGCGCCCAATACTGCTTATTATATTGGCGTTCCACAGGCAGGTACTCTAAAACTCTATAATGAGAATGAAATGGGCGCGCGTTCAGCACGATTAGTTGAACCACCATATCTATCATTGGATGCTCGGAGTAATTTCGCTGTCAATTATGATGAATATGAGCAAATTTTGTTTTTCGTAGATTATTATGCCGTACAAACTAGCGATGTTGTAAATCGGTCTTTGCGCTTTAAATCATTCGATATTTACGCAGATAATGGTTTTGAGTATGAAGTCGATTATCCGTTTATGCCATCCTCTTACGAAAATTGGTTGACATTGCGCCTTGTGCTAGATAAAGCTGTAGGCGCGCTAGGAACAGGTCAACAACTGATTGCGCCGACTGAGGGCATAGATGCATATATTAGCCAAGTGCAAAAAGTGCCCGCATGGAACGTTGTTACTGATGATAAGGGAGCATTTACGGCAACCATTATAGCGCCACGTCGTTTGTCATCAGATGGTTCTAATGGTTTAAACTTTGAAATTTTATTGTACGATCAATCTTTAGAAAACACTTGGACAATAGGGGCATTCACACTGAATCCACCTTATGAAGATTATCGTGAAATACGCGAATTAATTGCGTTTCATTACTTACTCGTGCGTCCTGATTATACATGGACAGATCGGAGCGCTGCTGTTTTTGCGAATCAGATAGCCTCGCCAAATGTTTTCCGTGTTGATTGGGAAGTAGGATATATGGGAGCAGTTTTTGAAGCGTTGGGCGCAAACGATCTTGCCTATGAACAGGCTTTCCGCATTTGCCGCACACAAACCGAAGATGGTGAAATTGGAGTTGTTCGCAATCACAGCGATTCGGCAATAGCAGGATACTATACAATCCGTAGCATTTATGAGGCAACACTCGATCGTTTCTTAGATAATTGCTTAATTCGTCTTGCGAACTACACTATCAGTAACTATCGGGCTGATGAAGATGTTTATCCACAGTTCACAGATGATGAATATTGGGCGGATGCAATGGGCATTGGCAAGACCTTCTTCCTAGCCTATATCGCTCAGCGTTTTGATAATCCCATATATCAAGATGCTGCCGATAATATTATGTGGTTTCCACTTCAGCATATGATCAACGAAGAAGGGCGCTTTATACATCGTTATAATTTTGTGACGGATGAAGTCGTAGTGGATTGGTGGATTGGTGCGCAAGGTTGGGCATTAATGGGTTTATATGAGTATCAATTCTGGACAGAAGATCAATCATTGCTCGATGCTATGCGTCTTGCAGCACAAAATTTGGCCAATTGGTTAGTCGCTCAACCACTTTCGCGGATTTATGATGAGGATATTACACGCGCTTCACAGATCGCTTACTATTTACGTAAGCTAAGTTTGGATGAGCGCTATGATGCTCAAGAACGTGCTACTTGGGCTGCCCTTGCTGATCAGCTCTTCTTGCTATCAGTACGCGATAAATCTACTGATACTTCTAATCTTAATCGCTATGGGATCACAATATATGAATATGACGGTGTTAAGTGGGCGTTTACTGACTTGTTCTTATTGTACTATTTGGACGAATTTTTCCCCGATACGTTATTTTTTCCCAACAATAGCTCAGAAACCTATACATTAGCTGAACCAATGCTTGAAGGACAGCTTTGTGAGTTGTTACTCTTGTCTGAAGATTTATCAACGCAACCTACTACTAATTATGTCATAGAAGTAAGCCTAGATGGGGCACTACTAAAAGGAAATGTTGAGCCTAAAACAATTTTACAATGCACAAAACGCCCATTATACGTTTTAGCTGATGGCGGACTTTTCACTGCCCGTATAGATGTCTGGGATGAGGCTTTACGCAAATTTTACTTAAATGGAAGCGGTGGGAATTTATTAGTTCAAGTAGGTGATTTATTGGCAGAGCAAACCTACGCTGTGGAACGAGACGGCACCTTGTGGCAAGAACTATTATCTGACAGCGAAGGGAACTTATCGATTGTTATTGATGATGGCGAGGTGGATAGTGTATTTCAAATACGGCTACCCTAATTGGCGAATATAGAGAATTTCAGTAGTCGCATCACAGCTTGTATATAGCAACATCGCATCATCTAGCATTTGATAGCGAGCGCCGCCACTTAAATGACGTGCATACTCTACAAGAGTGCGTGCGTATTGCAGGGGCATTTGCCAATGCTGTGCATATTCAAGGCTGCTTTGCCAATGTGCTTCTGCTTGCTCGAAATTGCCTTCAATCCATGCACGAGTGCCCAACCAACGCTGCGCATAAACCGCCGCAATGGGCGCTCGTGTGACCATATGCGATAAGCGATATTGTAAATAAGCAACATCAGCCAAGACTTCAGACGTGCGCACGCTTCTTGTTTCATGGAGTAAATACAAAACTTGTAAGGCGCTGTCAATACCGTTAATACGCCAAATGACTGTATCTCCAAGTTGGCGCAGCGCTTCTGTGGCGCGTTGGGCTTGAATTTGCGCCGTTTCATAGTCTCCTAGATGAAAGTAGGCTAAGGCACTTAGTCCTAGTGCACGCACAGACATAGGAAATTGGTTTTCTTGCGTGAGCAGAATAGATTGCTCAGTTTGTCGGATAGTCGTTTGGAGTTGATCGAAGCGATAAATATTGATCTCAGCCTGCCCATTTAATCCCCAAATAAGAAATTGAATATCACCGCGTTGCTTGGCAGATTCTGAAATGCGCTGCCGTGTTTTGAGTGCTATATCCAAATCTGCGCGGTGTTGCAACTCTAAAAATGCTTGTAATGACCATAACTCTTCTAGGCGGCGATTGTCTTTGAGTTCCTGAAAAATGGGAATGGCTTCGTTTACTGCTAATAAAATATCTGGCCAATCAGCGTGTAGCATAGCGATATTGGCACGCTGAAGCCAAGACCAGCCTAAGATACTAGGATTATTGATGCTGCTAGCAATAGAGACTGCTAGGCGGCTATAGGTGCGGGCAGTTTCAAAATCTCCTTCAATGTGAAAAATGCGGGCTGCTGTCGCATATAATTGGGCGAGTAGATCAGAAACACCGATATGTTCAGCTAAATTAACACCACGTAAGCCGACATATTGGGCTAATTCTTGTTCAGAAAGCAGACTGGCAACTTCTGATAAGCGATCTAAGATGCGCACTGTCTCCATCATGCGCGGTGTATGAATAGTGATCGTACCAATGTGATTGAGTAGATCAGCTTGGTGCTGATACTGTTCTAGAAGCTCTTCTTGTAATCGTTGCTTCAAAAGCGTTGGTTGGCGCGGAATGTATTCTCCTAACAATTCAGCAGCACTAAAGAGACTTTCACGTGCTTTGAGTGTTTGCCCGACATAAAAATAGGCATCTCCCAACAGGCGCAGCAAATGAGCGCGTCGTAAAGGAGACCATGCGGGGAGATTGGGATTTGCTGAGAGCTCTGTTGCGCGTTCCAAAAATGCGAGTGCCATATGCGGGGAGTTTGTTTGCATAAGATATTCACCCGCCACAGCGCTATAATGTCGTGCTTTGAGATGGTCTTGTCCTTCGTGATAATGATAAGCGAGCATTGAGGCTTTTTGTCGTATGTCCCCATAGACGCGCTCAATGGCATTGGCAACTTGCAGATGCATTGCGCAACGTGTTTGCTCATCTGGTATATAGTATTCTAGAATGCCTTGCCGCAACTGTTCATGCGCAATATACCATTGATTTTCAATTTTGGTGAGGATGGCGGCATTCAAGTTATCTGTCAGCCATTGGTTTAAATTAACATCAGCGTTAATTGCGCGCAAAACAGACAGATCGAGCTCTCTTCCGATAAGTGCAGCCATTGCCAAAAGCGGGCGATGAACATGTGGAATGTGCTCTAGACGACGCTGAATGAGGGCTTGCGCGTTGCTGGTGCGTAATGTGTTAGGAATATCTAGCTCAATAATGCCGCGCAATGTGCCGGCTTGGCTGGCGAGTGCCCGAATAATCTCGACGATCAGCAATGGATTTCCCCCTGTTTCGCGCTCCAACAAGTCAATTAACTGTGCATTGTGCCTAATAGTGCCCAAAATGGATTCACTTAGCGCGACGATCTCCTCAACTTCAAATCGTCGGAGCTTTATTAAGTTGGCATAAGGAAATCGCTTAGGTAGAGCTGGGTATTCATCGTCTCGATAGGAGCCAATCCATAAAATAGGAAGACGGCTAAAAGCACTATGTAGCCGTTGCAAAATACGCAACTCTTCTAGAGTGGCCCAGTGCAAATCTTCCATAATGATTACAATTGGGCTGCTTTGATGAGTGAGTAGCATCAGCCATAAATCAACAATATGGTTTAGATCATTGGTGACGAGTGTAGCAGGCAAAAAAGTGGGGGGCAGATCGCGAAGTTCAAAAATGTCAGGAACAAGCTCATATAACTGCGCTGCTTCGGCGGCTGATAGGTTGGCGGCAAGGGCGAGTCGGCGTGGGATGTCTCCCCACAGGTGTTGAAAGGTGCCATCTGAATGTGCTTGACCGCGCACAACCAGCGCGCCTTTAACTAATGCCCGAATGCGAATTTCTTCTAATAGGCGGCTTTTGCCCGCGCCGCTTTCACCACCAATGAGCCATGCGCTGCCTTTTCCTTCAAGCGCAGATTGTAGCGCATATTCTAATTCTGCAAGTTCGGCTTCACGCCCTACAAAGCTGGGTGTGCGAATCACACTCTCATGAATTTCTACAGTCTCTACGCTGATGCTGTAATTTGCACATTGAGCAAGCGCATAGATAACCGCCTCTGTATCGGAAGGGCGATTTTCAGGCGATTTTTCCAGCATCTGGCTAATGACGTATTGCAGCGCTTTGGGTTCAATGCCTTCTGCGCGAAGTTGTTCGCGTTTTTCATCTAGGGGGCTAAAATCTGGTGATGCGCTTAAAATGCTATCAATAAACAAACGTTGATCTTCTTGTTGAAAAGGATGATGCCCAATGAAAAGCTGATAGAGGATAATTCCCGCTGCGTAGATGTCACTAGCTTGAGAGGCTTGATTTCCTTGTAAAATTTCTGGCGCAACATAGGGAACGCTGCCTGCTGGGCCGCTGCTAGACGCTTGACTTTGTGCCAAACCAAAGTCAACCATGTAAAGCTGATTATGTGCTACTAGCAAGTTGTTCGGCTTAATATCACGATGCAAAATATCGCGACGGTGCAAATAGCTCAGCGCTTGTATCATTTGTATTGCGAGGTCTAAACGTTGCAAGTATGAGAGAGATTTGGCGGCCTCAAGGATATTTTGGGCTTTTTCGAGCAGGCGCATCGTGAAAAATGGCAGCCCTTCAATATCAAAGCCATAATCCAGCACATCAATGATATTGGGGTGGCGCAACGTCGCCAACATTTGAAACTCACGGGCGAGGGCCATCTTGAGGTCGAAATTTTCGATAATAGTAGGGCTTGGCGTTTCTGGCATTGCCATCAATGTTGGCGAACTGCCAATCATTGGAACGGTTAAGACGCGCTTTAGAGCGACTGTTTGTTTGGTAAGACGATCTGTAGCACGGTAGACGGCTCCCATCCCACCACTACCAAGCCCTTCATGAATAATATAGCGCTCGCTAATAAATATATCCATTGTTGGCTTTCAAGAAACGATAATTTTATATTTTAACTGACCAAAGTATACTGTGGTTATGATAGAATACAACAATTAAGAAAAAATTTCACAAATTTTTCTTAAATTAAAGCATAATTGTTTTTAACTAATAGGCAATATCATTCTACAATTGAACATTAAAGGGAAGTGATGTTAACCCCAACATTCATTGAACATCATCTTAAAACGGAACAATCTTTATCAGAAGTGTGGCGATGGGTCGGCAGTGGGGAAGGGCTTTCGCGTTGGTTTACGGGGGAAGTGTATCTTGAGCCTGTGGTGGGTGGGCGTTATGAAGAGCGTGGGCAATATCCACATGGTGAATTCATCTTGCAAGGGCGTGTTTTGCAAATCTGTGAGCCATTAATGCTTGTATTAGCAATCCGATTAGATATGCATGAGCTTGGGCGGTGGCCCATTTATACCCCCATTGAAATTAAGTTATGGCGTACCGATGAACTTACACACCTTAAAAG
>RFGP01000135.1 GCA_003697365.1 Chloroflexota bacterium
GACAATGCCGCCTTTCATGTCATAAGCTCCCATGCCATATAAGTGTTCTTCGGTTGCATGGGTAGGGTATTGATCAACGCTACCTAGTGGATGAACAGTATCCATATGGCAGCAAATAATGATCGGAGCAGCAGCATAATGATCATTCCAACGGCATTCAACTACATTCCCGACTTCTGACAAGGGATGTATATTCACTTTTGCCTCTAATTCATCAGCCCACGTTGCCATCCAGTCTCCCAATTCATCAAGACGTGATTTTTCAGAAGTGGGCGTTTCCATCTCAATTAAGCCTAATAGTTTCCAAATAATTGAGCCTAATTGAGCTTCATAGTGCGCTAATAGTTCGGCGTTTTGCATGTTTTGAAGTCTCGTTTACTGCTTGGCAGAAAAGTTTTGATTAGTAGGCGTTCGGGCTGCGGAAGAGCAGAGTTTGTATAATAGTACGCAGAATAATTTTTATATCAAACCAAACAGACCAATTTTCGATGTAGTATAGGTCATACTTTAGACGTTCTTCAATAGAGGTGTCACCACGTAATCCGTTGACTTGTGCCCAGCCAGTCATACCACTTTTTTCACGGTGGCGTTCCATGTAACGCGGGATTTTTTGCTGAAATTCTTTTACAAAGGAAACTTGCTCTGGACGGGGCCCTACAAGACTCATTTGTCCATAGAAAACATTAATTAAATTGGGGAGTTCATCTAAGTTGGTACGGCGTAAAATAGCACCAATTCGTGTAACTCGTTTATCGCCTTTTGTTGTCCAATTGCCTAGTTTTTCAGCATCAACGCGCATGGTACGAAACTTGATCATCTGGAAGGGGCGACCATCAAGCCCTACTCGCTCTTGGCAAAAGAATACAGGCCCACGATCTGTGATGTAAATCAAAAATGCTATACCTAGTAGCAAGGGGCTTAAGAAAATAAGTCCCAAACTAGAGCCAACAATATCCATTCCACGTTTTAGGCTTAGCTTCCAACCACGTAAGGCAATGTCCCGCACACCTAATAAGGGCACGCCCCCTAGATCATCAACGGTGAGCCCGCTTGTGATGAATGCGAGGGTGTCGGGGAAAATTTTTATGTCTACTGTACCACGTTGACAATAAGTAACGATCTTGACCAGTTCTTGACGTGTAGCATCGGGTAGGGCAATGATGACTTGGTTGATTTGATAGGTGTCGATTAAGTTTGGTAATTCTTCATAATCATCAAAGATTGGTAATACTTCTTCGCCTGTATCAATTGTTCTTGACGCTGAGCGATGCTCAAGTATGCCGATAACATTATAACCAAGTTGCGGATAGCGGCGAATTTGCGCGATAATGCTAAGCGCCATGTTTTTTGTCCCAACGATCAAAAGCTGATCGCGCCCTAATCCCATTTTGCGCAACTGTATAACAATTTGTCGATGAAGTTCTCGCCCAATAATGACGTTTAAAATACTAAAAAACCATGCATAAACGATTACGCCGCGTGGATAGTCAAGGGCGAAGCCACTATTTTTGAAAGCAAGTGTCTCAATGGCTACGGCAATAAATGTTCCCATTGAGACATTTTGCCCAATAGCAACACCTAGATCAAAACGATTGATAGCGCGTTTGGTGTGATACATGCGCGCCAAATAAAAGAAAATAATGATTGTTAGGGTATGAACAATCATCATAGGAATGTATTCTGAAAGTGGCGGCGGTTCATTGACGGGGAGTTCAGGGATTGGTAGCGTATTACGGGCATAGTATCCCATCACAAAAGCTACCGACAACATCAGCATATCGATGAGGATAACTAATATTTGCATCAACTGATTAAATAGACGGCTGTTGCTCTGTGTTTTAGGCATTTTGCTGGCAATAGGTAAACCTGAAACCTCAACTTTAATAGAGTCTTGATGACTGTTTAGAGTTGCTGTTCCGATTTTTTGTTGCTCTTGTTGTTCAAGGGTCAAGCCGTCCGTCCTTCACTGTTGTTTTTAAGCCACAACAGTTATCAAAAAAACTTAATTTTGACAAGAAAAAATACTTCAAAGCCTATTTGTTTCCCGATTATAACAAAGTTTCGCAAGGCTTTACATTGTGTTATCCCAACGATTGATCGGTTTTGCTCTTGTCATTCTGCTATTATGTTCGCTAAACTACCACGTACTGAATTTTAAAGAATCTTAGTCCCAATGTTGTTGATGCAATATCATCGCCAACTCTTCATGAAGGAGGCTATTCGTGGCGAAAAAGAAAGTTCGTGTGGCCATTATTGGCGTTGGCAACTGTGCCAATTCTCTCATTCAAGGCGTACATTTTTATCGTAATGCCAATGAAAATGATTTTATTCCCGGTTTGATGCACGTCAATTTAGGCGGGTATCATATCTCTGACATTGAGTTTAGTGCAGCTTTTGATATTGACGTGGAGAAAGTTGGCAAAGACCTTAGTGAAGCAATATGGGCTGGCCAAAATAACACGATCAAATTCACTGATGTACCGCATTTAGGCGTAACCGTTCATCGCGGAATGACCCACGATGGTTTGGGCACTTATCTTGCACGCAAAATCACAAAAGCACCCGGCCCAACAGCTGATATTGTTCAAATCCTCAAGGACACTAAAACCGATGTTGTGGTGAACTATTTGCCTGTTGGAAGTGAACAAGCCACAAAATGGTATGTCGAGCAAGTCCTCAATGCTGGTTGTGCATTTGTGAACGCGATTCCTGTGTTCATTGCGCGTGAGCCCTATTGGCAACAACGCTTCGCACAGCGGGGTTTACCCATTATTGGGGATGACATCAAAAGCCAAGTGGGGGCAACCATCGTTCATCGCGTGTTAACTAAGCTGTTCCATGATCGTGGCGTGAAAATTTTGCGCATGAGCCAATTGAATGTCGGCGGTAACATGGACTTCTATAACATGCTTGATCGCGAACGGCTAGAGAGCAAGAAAATCTCTAAAACCAATAGCGTCACCAGCCAATTACCGTATGAAGTCCGCCCTGAAGATGTGTACATTGGCCCCAGCGATTATGTCCCTTGGTTAACCGATCGTAAGTGGGCTCACATTCGCATTGAGGGTGAATCCTTCGGTGGAGTGCCGCTAAATCTAGAACTTAAGCTAGAAGTGTGGGATAGCCCCAATAGCGCCGGTATCATCATTGATGCTGTGCGTTGTGCTAAGATTGGCTTAGATCGTGGGCTTAGTGGTACGCTTGAGGCACCTTCAGCTTACTTTATGAAGTCTCCACCTGTTCAACACCCCGACGATGTGGCGCGTGATTTGGTTGAACAGTTTATTGCGGGGCAATTTAATGGCGTGGTAAAACCCGACACTGACGAACCATTATCCCCCCCAGAACCTAAACAACCAGCCACTAAGAAAGCTGAATAAAACTTCGTAGTGAAGTCTAACAATTCTTAACAAAAACCCGTTATCGTCTCCAAGATGACGGGTTTTTAACATTTTGAGATGCTTTGATACCAAATTCTTATGCTTTTACAACTTCTTTCGATAGATATACCATTGTCGGCTTTATAAGTTCTTATATTACAATGAACGTGATAGCAACTTTATGGGTCATAAAAATAATGACCACAGTAGAAAGGATGGGTATGAGCTGTGCCCCTGATTTTGAAGGTGCTAAACAGTATGCTTTTGACCGTTTGGAACGTGAGCTAGATGAGAAGTTAACATATCATTCTATAGCACACACACGTGACGATGTGCTGCCAGCAGTAGAGCGCTTGGCTCATCACGTTGGTATTACAGGTGAGCGATTATTGTTATTGAAGACGGCAGCAGTTTTTCATGATTTAGGGTTTGTGGAAAATACAGAAGGGCACGACCATGAATCACGTAGCGCGCGTATTGTGCGTGAAGTGTTACCCAACTTCGGATACACAACTGAACAAATAAATACTATTTGTCGGTTAATTATGGCAACCAAAGTGCCTCAACAGCCTGAGGATTTGTTGGAATCATTGCTGGTAGATGCTGATTTGGATTCTTTGGGGCGGTCGGATTATTTCACTGTTAGTGGCAATTTACGCCGCGAACTTTCTAATTTTGGGATCGTGCATAGCGATCTTGAATGGTATCAGTGGCAGCTTGAGTTCCTATCTATGCACGACTATTTTTCAGAAGCGGCCCGAGAACTGCGCGATCATGGTAAACAACATAACATTAATATCGTTTCTAAGATTCTCGCTCAACTAAGCTCGACATAAGTATCTTCATCGGAACTTCCGTACTAGAAATCTTCCAACTTTAGTGGGTGGTAATTGACGGCAATGGCGTTAGAATAGTTTCACTTGTTCTTGTAATTTGTAGATAACTATCCTAATGCCATATGCAACTTTCAAATTTTTCAGACTGGTTAAATCCTCAAAAAACAGAAATAGAAGCGTTCTTAAAAACTCTTGTCGAGATTAATACCCACACAGCGAATACTGTGGGCGTTGATCATGGGATGGATGTTTTATCATCTTTCGCTGAAGAAAAAGGGTTTATCGTAGAAGTAGCGAGTGGGCGCGGGCGCTTAATAAAAATGACCAAAGGCGAAGCACGTCCACGTGTTTTATTAATTGCTCATATGGATACCGTTTTTTCGTCGGATATGGGATTTGATACTTATGAACCCTTAGGTGATGGCTTTGTGCGCGGCCCGGGCGTTGGAGATATTAAGGGCGGTTTAGTGATGGGGTTGTGGGCTATGCTAGCAATTCGTGAGTTATTTGATGCTTATGATGTGCAGCTAGTGGTTAGTCCTGATGAAGAAAGTGGCTCGCCATCTATTCGCGATTGGTATATGCGCGGTCATGTAGGGGCAGACTATGCAATTGGGCTAGAGCCCGGTTTCCCACAGGGTGAGCTTTCGCCTACAGTCCCGCTAGGTGTTGTCATACAACGTCGTGGTTATGCATTGATCAACTTCACTGTAAAAGGTAAATCTTGTCATAGTGGTGTTCCTCAAGAAGGGCTTAGTGCAATTGATGCGCTAGCGCATCGTATTGTCGCTTTGCAACCCCTTAATGATTATGAACGTGGTGTTACTGTAAATGTTGGGCTTGTGTCTGGTGGTGTGTCCCCAAATACAGTCGCTGGTGAAGCAAACGCATCTGTCAGTTTTCGCTATTTCACAATGCAAGATGGCCAAGCTACTAAAGAAGCTATCGAAGAAATCTTATCACGTCAGTATGTATATAATCCGATACTTGACCTGTGGGATAGCGTAGAGATGCAAACCGAGGCCTTTATCCCGCCAATGGAAAAAACACCTCAAAACTTGATGCTAGCGGATATTGTGCTTCAAGAGGCAGAGCAACTTGGCCATCATGTTGTGCCTTTAGTGCGGGGTGGAGGTAGCGATGCCAACTTCATTAGTGCTACCGGTGTGCCAACAATTTGTGGCATGGGAGCACCAGCGCAAGGAATTCACACAACAGAAGAAAAAATCTATTTGCCAATGATGTTTGAACGAATTGAGCTTTTGACTCGTACAATTTCGCGCCTTATTGTTGAACATCCGATCTCAGCAGCAAAGACGGATTGATATGCTCCCTATGCCTAAAGGCAGGGCATTCTTGCCATCCGCAACGGTAGCGGCATAGCTGCCGTCTTATACCGTCTCCGATAGGGGTGATGCCCCAATTCGCTTGATATTCAGCGCGGCGTTGTGGTCACGCGCTAACACAACGCCGCAGCTATCACACTTAAATACTCTGAACTGCAAGTCGATTTTGATAGCGCCGCAACATGAGCACTTTTTAGACGATGGATGCTAGCGGTCGATCAACATGACTTGCTTACCACAAAGATTTGTACCGCTTGACCTTCTTAAACTTTGGAAAACCACCTTGTTTGCTAAAGAAATGCTGATAAGCCTTTTTGAGTACTGAATCACTTCTTAAGAGTCAGCACACGATCCCTGACTAAACTTGCTATGTCAATTTGTCGATGTGAATGCACGTTGGCATCATTTTCATACGACCTGAATTTGTAGGTTTTACGTAGTTCTGCTATCATTGGCTCATCAATATCTAGGTTATATTATCCCATAAGTAAGCGTCCTACATCACCAAGTGGCTTTGGGCGCGATTATCGGTAAGTAAAAATGACAGTTGAAAATGAACAAGACTTATTGGGGCTAAAGGCGATTGGTCGTATTGTAGGGTTAACGATCCAGCATATGGCGCAACACCTACAACCCGGCATGACTACAGCTGAACTTGATGCCATTGGTGCCGAATTTTTAGCTCAACAAGGGGCGCGCTCTGCCCCCATTTTGGCTTATAATTTTCCGGGCCATACGTGCATTAGCATCAATTCTGAGGCTGCACATGGTGCCCCGCGCTCAGATCGAGTTATTCAGCCCGGCGATCTTGTCAATATTGATGTTTCTGCAGAAAAAGATGGCTATTGGGCTGACAGCGGTATGAGTTTTCATGTCCCCCCCTATGATCCTGCTAAACAAAAACTTCTGCGTGTGGCGCGCCGAGCGTTGGGCGTAGCTATTCAACAAGCGCGTGCTGGGCGGCTAATCAATCAAGTTGGGAAAGCTGTTGAAACATATGCCAAAAAGCAAGGTTTTTTTGTGATAAGAGAACTCAATGGGCACGGTATTGGACGTTTTATACATGAAGCGCCAAGTGTTCCTCATTTTTATAATCCGTCGTTCAAAGAACGTTTTGAAGTAGGCATGGTGCTTACCTTAGAGCCTTTTATCGCTATGCAACCAACCCGTATTTTTGAAGGTGAGGATGGTTGGCTACTAAAAACAAATGGTACATTAGTCGCTCAATATGAGCATACTATTGTCATTACGGAAAACGAGCCAATTTTGCTTACTGCCGTTTAAGAGATTAACTCTTCAGAAATGTATAATCTCGTGTATAATGGCACGCGCCATGAGGCATTATGCAGCACTGCCTGAGTGTACAGGTCTACTCTTGTACATTTGCGGACAAGTACGCAATCTTCTTTGCGGAAACAGGCCTTTTTATCGCTGCATATTTAGAATATCTAGCAATTGATTAGGGTGTAAAATCACTACTAATCCCAAGTTTAATATGTTATAGGAGCATCAAAAGCTATGCCAGTCACTTATAAAAAATCCAAAGTGCAACGTCGCTTTGGCGAAGTTCTTGTGCCACGTCGTAAGTATCAAAAAATTATCGAAAAGCGCCCATATCCAGCTGGCGAGCATGGTACTGCACAACAATTTGTGCGCGGCAAACGCCGTAGTGACTTTGCTATGCAGCTTGACGAAAAGCAAAAACTGCGCTTTGTATACAACGTTCTTGAACGACAAATGCGTAATTACTTCACCAAAGCTACAACCATGCCCGGCCAAACTGGTCATAACCTCTTGGTTTTACTGGAACGTCGCTTAGATAATCTGGTGTACCGTGCAGGCTTGGCACCCACTATTTGGGCTGCTCGTCAATTGGTAGTGCATGGTCATATCTTGGTGAATGGTCGCCGCGTCGATCGTCCATCATATTCTGTAGAAGCTGGGGATGTGATTACGCTACATGAAAAAATGCGTCGTAATGCCCACATTAAGGAGTGGGTGGATGAAGCAGCGCCCCCGCCTAATTATCTCGATGTTGATCTATCTGATTTTCGTATTGAGTTGAAATATATTCCTGAGCGCAAAGAGATTCCCGTTTATATCAACGAGCAACTGGTGGTTGAATTTTACAACCGTCGTACATAATCTTTGACATAACTTAGGAAATTACGATGAAAAAAGCACCTTCACTATTTTATTGAGGAGGTGCTTTTTGTTGACATACTCCCTGTGCCTAAAGACGGGGGATTCTTGCTAGCTACAGCGGTAGCGTCCTACATTCCTATGGATACCATTGAAGAGCTTTGGATACACTTTTGGTAGAAAGGTAGCGTTCTTCAGAAGTATGAAGCAAAGTCCAGATGTATATGTGTTATTAGGATCAAATATCGATCCATATGAGAACATGAAAAGAGCCCTAGCCTATTTACGGGCACATTGCGAAGTGCTAGCCGTTTCATCAGTATACCGAACCCCACCACAAGAATTTCTCGATCAAGACGATTTTTTGAATATGGCTGTTAAGCTACACACTCAGCTTGATGCTATGAGCTTCAAAACCAAAATTGGTGGAGGGCTTGAAAAGGCCTTAAATCGCGTGCGTGATCCCAACAATCGTGCTGGCCCACGCACTATAGATTTAGATATATCATTGTGGGGCGATGCTGTTTTTGAATATGGTCACAAGCCATGGCGCGTGCCTGATAAAGACATTTTGCGTTTTGCTTATGTAGCTATTCCACTAGCGGAGCTTGCACCTGATTTTATACATCCTGAAACAGGGCAAACTCTTTCTCAAATAGCAGCAAGCCTTGATGCTAGCGGTATTGAAAAGCTAGCATTGGATTTGAACGATATGTAGCAATCCAACTTCATCACCCACAGCGACATGTTGCTCGTCTAGAGCAGCTACATAAAGCGGTGCATGGGTGAAAGCAAGGGTTTCTAGAAGTTGGCCACTTGCTAACTTCCATAGGCGCATTGTTTGATCAAAAGATACAGATACAACCCATTCATCTTTAAATGGAATAGCGCTCCTGACGGAATTAGTGTGTTCGCGATAAATTTGGATGGTTTCGCCGTGCTCTAAATCCCACAAACGTATGTCTCCATCAGAACCTGCTGAAAGTGCATGGTTTTGATCAACATAAGCGAGGTTTGCTACCCAATGCGTATGCCCTGTAAAAATGCGGATAGTTTCCCACGTTTTTGTATCCCATAAACGCAAAGTATAATCACCTGAACCCGACAAAATACGATGCTGATCAACGCGGATAATGCCGTTAATCCATTCTGTATGTCCACGAATGATGCGCTCTTGTTGGTTTGTCTCTAAATTCCAGAGGCGTAGGGTTTCATCTTCTGAGCCCGAAATGATATAGGGTGGGTCGAGTGGCAAAATGACGCGCACTGCTGATTCATGTCCTTCAAAAGTACGTATGATCTCCCCACGACCTAAATTCCAAAGCCGCAGCGTTCTGTCAAAGCTGGCAGTCAAAAAGTGTTCGTCATCTAGCAAATGTGCTTGTCGAACAACATCTTGATGTCCTTCATAAACGCGGATTAAGTTACCAGTGTGCCAGTTCCACAACTTGACTGTACAATCATCAGAAGTTGTCAAAATATGATGGCTGTTGACGCGATTAATATGACGTATCCAACCCTCATGTGCCTGTACACTTTGTATAACATTTAGCGATGATGTCATTTATCCTCCAAAACTCCATCAACGTAAATATCTAACTTCTCATTATAGAATGATAACGCACCTTTGATCGGACTAGCTTCAGGGAAGGGGTCTTCATATGCCCAAACTATATCTTCATAAACATTGCCATTGATAGTAACTGACCAATAACTTGCAAAGCCTTTGTATGGGCATATCGTTTGCGTGTCTGTACGTGATAATAAATCCATGCGAATATCTTCTTGTGGAATGTAATATCGTGTCCGAATGCCAGTTTCAAAGAGAAATAGTGCATTGGTTGTTTCTGCTACTATTACGCCATCTATTACAACGCGCACGTGGCGGTCACTGCGGCGTACATCAACACGATGGTAGGGACTGCGTGGATGTCCAAATATCTCCTCCGCTTCTTCATACCATGCGTCCATCTCTCGCCATGTAAAGGTTAAATAACCATCTAGAGAACCTTCTGTTTCATCACGAAAGCTGGTATAAGTGTAGGCTGCGTTAATCGCACTTTTCTCATTAACCGTCACCGTCCAATGTTTGGTGTGGCCAATGCTATCGTTTCGCTCGCGATCAGTAGGGGTTAAAAATTCCATGTGTACATCTTGTTGTGGAAAGAAGTAAACAGGATGTCGACCTAACATTAGCTTCATGCGTTTGCTGTCGGCGATAATCTCGCCATTGAATTTTACTCGTACACGGCGCGGGCTGTCTTCGATCTGTGGCATACTTGATGACCTTTCTCATTCAAATTCAAACTTGATAGGGTATGTTCGTTAAAATGACGCGGTGTCTAAGCGATTTCTGAGTTTTTAAATTGTGCTTGTCATGATTGCCTAATGTATACTGTGGGTATTGGCGAAAATGGCTAACTTGTAACAAATAGCTAGTATTGTTATTTTAAGCCTGCTATATAACAGAGACACATTACATCAAAGTAATGGCAATATGATTAACTCAACTCAATGTTGTACTAAGTCATGCTCAGGATTTCTTATCGATAATAATTTAGGAGATAATATCTTATGCTTAAGAAGAAATTTTTGAAAACCAAGTGCAAGGTAACCTTTGTGTTACCTGATGCAATTGCATCAGATGCGACAAGTGCTTATGTTGTAGGCGATTTTAACAACTGGGATGAAACCGCTACTCCTATGGAACGCATCGAAACTAAGTCTGGAGTTCGTTTTGAAGCCACTGTTGATTTAAAGTTGAATGAAGAATATCAATTCCGTTATCTCGTTAATGGGGAAGAATGGCATAATGATTGGCACGCTGATCGTTATGTACCTAATCCTTTCAGTGGAGATAATTCGGTAGTTTCAACGGCTGTTCCCGAATAAATATTGCTCAATATGTTATGAATGATGCGCCCAATGTTATGATAAAAATATTCATTGGGCGTTTTTGCTCTTAATCCTAAAGGAAGTTATAGCGGCTCTATGGTAATTCATCTAGGACATCACTTAAGTAGTCATCGCCGTGCTGCATTTGAGCGTGAATGGTTAGTTACTAATGGTATTGGTGGGTATGCATGTGGCACTGTGGGGGGAGCTCGGACACGACGTTATCATAGTTATTTGACAGCGGCTATTCATAACCCTATTAGTCGTTATGTGTTGTTGGCGGGGCTTGATGTTTGGCTAGGAATTGATCAGCAACGCTGGCCGCTTACGACACACGAGTGGAAAGCCGGAGTTGTTTTTCCAGATGGATATATTCATCTGGAGCGATTTGATTTAGATGGAACGCTGCCTGTTTGGACGTGGGCGATTGGGATGGTGCGCTTACAGCAGCGCGTATGGATGCATTATGGCGAAAATACAACTTATGTTACATGGACTTATGAACGTGGTCGACAACCCATTACACTTTATATCAAACCCCTCATCACTTATCGTAGCCACCATGATATTGGTGTTGGGGGAGCTGTGGTCAATGTTAAAGCTATATCTCCGCGTGTTGATGGGCAGGTAAATTTAGCTGTTTTTCCAAGCACCTATTTAGGGAAACTTGTAGCGGAAGAACCGCCAATGCCTTTTTACATTCTTGCTGAGTCTGGCGCATTGTATGCAAATTGTGATTGGTGGTGGAATTTCCATCTTGCCGAAGAAAGGGCGCGTGGGCTTAGCTATGAAGAAGATTTATTCCAAGTAGGAACCATTGAGGTTGAGTTAGAAGTTGGCGAAACTTTTAGTATGGTATGTGCACTTGAGCCAGAAACCATACAACCTTGGCAAGAATCGTTAGAAGCTGAGCAGGCACGTCAAAAACAGCTTATTAGCGTTGTGCCATTTAAGCAGAAACCCTCATGGATAGAACAGCTTATTCTCGCGGCAGATCAATTTATAGTACAAGATCATAATGATGGCGAGGCACTTCATATCATTAGTGGTTATCCATGGTTTGGTGTTTGGGGAAGATATACAATGGCAAGTGTGAGTGGGCTTGCTTCTGAACTTGGGCAACAAGAACGCGCACGCCAAATTTTATTAACTTTTACGCGATATTTAGATCGTGGGATGTTGCCACACCACGTTGCCGATGAAACTGGTGAAACATCTTATGATTCTATTGATGCGACATTGTGGTATTTTGTGGCTATATGGAACTATTGGCAAAAATACCCGAAAGATACAGAACTTCTTCAGCAATTGTATCCAGTGCTAGCAGAAATCGTTGAACAGTATCGCATAGGAGCGCGTTATCACATTGCCCAAGACCCCGCTGATCATTTGTTATATGGCGGAGAAGAAGGCATTAACTTAACTTGGATGGATGTCAAGATTAATGATTATGTCGTTACGCCACGTGTTGGTAAGCCGGTAGAGGTCAATGCGTTGTGGTATAACGCACTATGTATTATGGAACAGATTTCAAAAATTTTACATCTGCCAGAAGAAGCAAGACAGTATGGACATTGGGCTAAAGAAGTTGCCGAAAGTTTTAATGCGCTTTTTTGGGCAGAAAGCTATGGGTATTTATATGATGTTATTGATACACCTACTGGGAATAATGATGCTTCGTTACGACCTAATCAGCTTCTCGCATTAAGTTTACCTTTTCCTATTTTGGAAGACCGAGAACGAGCAAAGCAAGTCGTTAATGCTTGTGCTGATTTTCTTTTAACCCCATATGGCTTGAGGACATTACAAGAGCGAGACATTAATTATGTAGGAAGCTATAAGGGTAATTTTAATCAGCGTGAATACGCTTTACATCAAGGTACTGTTTGGGCGTGGCTAATTGGCCCGTTTATAGGTGCTTATTGGTATGCCTATCAAGATATAGAAACTGCATATACATTTTTAGAGCCCTTTATTGATCATTTAACCAATCATGGCTTGGGTACAATTAGCGAAATTTTTGATGGCAACGCGCCACATCGACCACGAGGCGCATTTGCTTTTGCCTTGAGCGTAGCAGAGATTTTACGAGTTTGGGCAGAATTGGAACGTGCGCGCTATTCTGAGTCTTAAGCTAGGTGCTATAATTTTGGGTTTAAGTGGGCTTATGGCGCTGTCTATTTACTCAGTGCGTTTTATCAGCCACAGTTGGCCTAAACCTTCGCTTTTTCTTGCTAGCACAGATTGTTCTCAACCCTGTTGGCAGTCAATCCGTCCGGGGTTTTCTACTCGTGCAGAATTTCTTCAACAAGCACAATTTAACTATCCTTATCAAGTTTTGGCAAACTATAAGGATGATGGGCAGGGTGGGCTTGTGCGTGATATTCTCTTAAATATGCGAGGCGATATTCGCTTAGGGGATATAATTCTTGCTTTTGGCGTGCCTAGTCATGCGCAACTTGGATGGGTTGCAGGGAGAGCCACAACGCAGCAAGGTGGTCGTCGATTATACGTTGGAGCAACTTTATATTTCGCAAATGGACTAGTAACAGCGGAGGTTGTGCGAGAAGATTGCGTATGGCGTTTTTCGCCTGATATGATCGTTAGGCGAGTACGTTATTCTGCCCCTAATTCATTTGGCAGTGTGATTCCTATCGGTACGCCAAAATGGCAAGGATTCGTCACTCAACCTCCCACTACGACAAATGTGGTTTGCTAGCTTGGACACGGAAAAGTGATGGGGCATAGTTAAGCATTCCTGAATTGTCGAGATAGTACTGCAATTCTGAACGCATTTTGTCTAGGCAGTCTCCGCGCGCTGAGGGATCCATTGCTGCTAACTCAGAAGCAAGTGAAGTCCATGCTAACTTATATTTTATGAACGTGTTGAGATCTAGCTTAATGTGAGAAAAATTTCCTTCAGTGATAAGAAGCCTATTGAATCCTGCAGCACGTAACTCGTCGGCATAATCCATTTGGGTTTGTATATGTGAATACCATCCATTGTTATCTTCAGCTAAGAAGTTGCGCAATTGCACAAGTTCTATAGGAGCATCTTCATCGTCAACCATAAATACTTCTATTGTTTCAATGACAATGCGATCAAATGTGTGTAAAATGCTCCACTCTTGTAATATAAATTTGCCATTTGGTTTTAGAACTCGCCAAATCTCCTTAAAAACTCGGCGAGGATGTGTAGCGTTCAAGCCAAAAGAACTTATTACTACATCAAAGCTATTATCTGCAAAAGGGAGTGCGTGATTATCTGCTTGGATAATTTGAACATTTTCTAAGGGCTTGGCTTTTTGTTTGGCAACATACACCATCTGAGAGGCCATATCAACGGCGAACACACGTGTTGCGCTTGGTGCAATTAAGCGTGCTACGATGCCTGTACCTGTGCCTACATCTAAGATTTGCCCATTAGGATAAGGGGCAGCCCATTCGATCAAACTTTGTGCAAGTGGTTTAAGGATGGGAAGAATTTTATCCTCATAATGAGGGGCAACGCTATTGAATAAAGTCGAAAAATTAAACATGATCGCCATTGTGAAGGGCGTACATTTTTTGCTTGTACGCCCTAAGGACTTATTCCTCTTCAGCAGCAGCTGTGATTAACGCGACAAACTCTCGCCATTCTTCCGGATCAAAGTATAGTGTGAGGTTCGGTAGCTCTACTTGATAGATAACAACGCCATCCTCATCTGTACCACGAACAACGGCGTAGTTTTCGGTTTCAACCAATGGTTCAATGAAATCATCACCCATGATGATTCACTCCTTGTTATGAGCGGATAGTCGCTCTAGTGTATCTAATACTTCAAGCAAGGCCAATAGGCTAGCTCCGCTATAGCGTTGTTGACTTTCCTCAATGAGCCCTTCTACTACGTAACGGCGCTCTAGTAGATTTTTTTCAAAGTCGACCTGCTTGATAACGGCGAGAATTTGTGTTTTTACCTGCCGAATACGTTCTATATCCCACTCACGAGCAATTTTAGTCCAAAAAATGCGCAAGCTCATATCTATATCTTGCTCTGTGAGCGGGATAATATTAGGTGATGGTTTTACTTTTTCCCGACGGAACAAACGACGTAGTCGATTCATAGCCCTAAGGATGGAATCTCTTCGTGCTCAACGTCCGCATTTTCGACCAGTGATAGCGGACGACTGAAAACAAACATTCGTGATTCTGTTTCATTTTCCCAATCAGCTTGTTCTAGCGGCGTGAGATAAGATGGCTCGTTCAGTGCTTTGGTGTGTAATTGCTCTTTATCAAGGGCAGCTGCTAGACCACGCGCCGCTAGCCAAAATTCGCGAAGAGAATGCTCAGCATAAGCAAAAGCAAAGGAAAGCATTTCAGGCCGTTTGGGGTGGGGTGGATTGA
>RFGP01000136.1 GCA_003697365.1 Chloroflexota bacterium
AGGTGAATATGGATGTGTGGCTCGCTTGTGTTGCCTGAATTACCGCATAATCCGATTTGCTGACCGACTGTTACAGTATCTCCCAAACTTACTAAGATACTATTGGGTTGCATATGGGCAATATAAAGATATTCATTTTCATCTACTTTTATCACCACATGATTACCAACTGGATTTTCCGCATCTGTTTCTATTTTGGGTTGTGATTCAGGCAAACCATCTACAACAGCGACAACTTCACCATCAGTAGGGGAAAGAACAGGTTGCCCATAGCAATAATAATCTTCTAATACTGTTCCATCGTTTCGATAAGTGGAACCATCATACCAAATGACAAAGTCGTAAGCATATCTCTGGGGTGGAGCAACAACATGATAGTTGTAAAGCTCAGTAGTGCCTCCCCAGAAAGTGTACCATAGCCCATTAAATGGTAACCGATAAGTATTATCACTTTGGAATTCTGCGTTGGGGTCTTCTTCCAACGCGCTTATGGGCGTGATGAAGAATCCCATGATTTCATTTGCTTCATTTCCTGTAATGCTAAACATAATGGGGCCAAAAGCTGAATCATAGGTTGTCATATAGGTGAATAAATTACCTAGAGGCAATGCCCGAAATTCGCGTTGTTCACCAATGTTCTCGCCGATTTGTTGATATAAAGATTGAAACTGTTCTTCTGTAAATTGTGCTTTTACTTCTTCGCTCATTTGAGCATATAGCGTTTCAATGTTACCATCCAAGAATAGTGCAAGATTGGTTTCACCAAATTCAATAATCTGTTCTACTTGTGTGTTATATTGTTCAGCAACTTCTTCATAGCTTTGTGGGAGATTTTGACTGTCATCCTGAGCAGAGGAAATAGCAGTAACGGCTAGTACACATATGAAAAAACACATTGTTGTTAGTCGTAGCTTCATCAATACACCTTATCTATGTTTTAAGAAGAATTTTATGTTGTGTTATCAATGTTGAGTGCAAACGTAATTCCCTTCACATTACCTATTAACTATGAGATAAATACGACAGCGGATAAAACAGTCCTATAGTCATACCACATTTTGGATAATTTATGTCTATAATATAAAGATAAAGATATGATGCAGGAGTCGCAAATCTTATGGCCAATAAAATTCGCATTCTAATAGTTGATGATGTGCAAGAAGGGCGCGAAATGCTTCAACGCCTGCTCGATTTTGAGCCTGATATGGAGGTTGTTGGCTTTGCAACAACTGGCGTTGAAGCAATTGAAAAGGCACAAGAGCTTAAGCCTGACGTAATTTTGATGGATATTAACATGCCAGATATGGACGGCATTACAGCAACTGAGCGCATCACTGCCCTAGTTCCTGTTTCAGTAGTGATGATTTCTGTGCAAAGCGATCGAGACTATATGCGTCGAGCGATGCGAGTAGGTGCTATTGATTATCTACCCAAACCCCCTTCTGCAGATGAACTGTATTCAACTGTGCGAAACGCTTATGCGCGCAAGCCAGTTCCTCGAAAAGATGAACCTAAAGAACGCCAAAAAATCGCTGGCAACGGAAAATTAATTGTTGTTTATAGTCCTCAAGGAGGTTCTGGAGTTACAACAGTTGCTGTAAATGTTGCTGTTGGTTTAATGGATGAAATGCATCGTACAGTCTTGGTAGATGCAGATGTGCAGTTTGGCGATGCAGCTATTCATTTAGCTGTTGATATGGAACGCAATATTCTGCATTTGGCTAAGGCTGCTAATGAGCTTGACCCAGAGCTTATTGACGCAGTTTTGGTGCGCCATGGTAGCGGGTTGCGCGTTTTAACAGCGCCTAAAAGCGTATTAGATGCGCTTGATTCACGTGATTTTAATGCTGATACTGTTGAAAAGATAGTACGCGCACTTCTAGGGCAATATGCTTATGTAGTCGTTAACACTCCCACAATGATCGATCCTGTTACTGTGCGTTTATTCCTGCTTGCCGATTTGCTGCTACTTGTAGGAGTTCCCACTTTACCGGCAGCTCGTAATATTGTTGAGGTGATGAAACTTTTTGATCAATCAGAAGAATTTAATAGAGACAAGATCGTTTTTGCTCTGAACCGCATTCCTACTGATCGAAAATCGGGGGCTATTGAACCTGAAGAGATTGCGAAGGTTTTACGCTTACAAATTCACGCAATGATACCTTCTGCAGAAAAACAAATGATGAAGTCGGTTAATCGAGGTACGCCCGTTATCGTCGAAGATAATCAGAGCCCCGGCAAAGAGCTACGGCAACTTGTTGAAGTTTTACGAGCGCGCTTAGCTGATAATGAAGAAGCTGTTGAGTCTGTGACGGCTCAACCGCAAAAACGAGGAGGATTCCTTAGCGGGCTTTTGGGAAATTAGGAGGTATCGGGCAAGCTCTAAGAGTGTGCCCGATTTTTTTATTTAGGACTAAGAGTTGTGAACTTGCGTCTTTATACAATATTGATGTAAGATTGATTTATAAAAGAAAAATTGGGGTATCCCAATAAAATATTTACGAATACGAGTGCCTTAGGTCAAACTATCCATCAAACAAACCCTGTAATTTTGGAGGGGGTTAATGAAAAGTCTATTGGCTTTTTTAGAACGTAATTTATTAGCCATCACCATCTTTATATTTGTTTTTGTGAGTATCCTCGTTGTTGCGAGTTGGGCATTTTTTGAAAGACTTTCAGATGAGCAATTGGGCAATGTTAGAGTGGTGAATATTGCTGGCCGTCAAAGAATGTTAAGCCAACAAATAAGCAAAAATGTGCTGCTCATTACCTCCTCCGAAAATCCTGCTGATAGAGAACAATACGCGATTGCACTTTCTGATAGCCTTGATTTATGGCAAACATCCCATGACGCTTTGCGCTTTGGCGATGAATCATTAAATGTGTCAGGTGAAAACAGCGATATTGTGGAGCGATTATTTGCACAGATAGAGCCTCACTATGAAGCAATGTTGAGCGCGGGCCGATGCTTGGTGGGCATTGTGAACGAGCAACCAGCATTATCGACGGCTTGCCCCTCTGATGATCCGAATGCGTATGTGGATATAATCTTGGCAAATGAAGCCGAGTTTCTGAATGGTATGAATCGTATTGTTTTTCAATATGATGAAGAGTTCACAACACAAATTGAGCGATTTCAAAGCCTTAATAACATTGTTTTGGTCATTAGTTTAGGGATATTGGTCATCAGTTTCTTATTTGTCTTTGTTCCTTTTAGTGTGCGGACACAACGTTTGTTACGTACGCTGCAAGCATCGCAACAAGCGCTGATTGAGCGCGATGAGCAGATCGTTGCTTCTGAGCAAGCAACACAACAATTAGCTCGTAATCTCGCCACAGTAGTCGAGCTTAATAGTCGTGTCGCTTCAATTTTGAATGTGCAACAATTGTTGCAGGATGTCGTCGACCTCCTTAAAGATCGTTTTAATCTATATCATGTACATGTTTATTTATATGATTCTGTTACAAGCCAACTGAATTTAGTGGCTGGTTCAGGGTATGTTGGCGAGCTCATGGTTGCTGAAAAGCGTAGTATTGCGCTGAACAATCCAAATAGTATTGTCGCACGTGCTGGCCGTTCTTTCCAAAGTGTTGTTGTAAATGATGTTTCTAAAGCACCGGATTTCTTACCTCATCCATTGTTGCCTGACACACAGTCTGAATTTGCTATTGCTTTGATGGCACGAGAGCAGCTTTTGGGTGTATTAGATATTCAAAGTGAGCAACAAAATCACTTTACCCCAGAACTTATCCAAGTTTTTGAGATTGCAGCCAACCAAATTGCAACAGCGTTGAACAATGCGACTTTGTTTGAGTCGTTACAGCGTATTAGCACTCATGAAAAAGTGATCGGCAATATTAATCGTAGCATTGAGCAAGCCTCTACGGTGGAAGATATTTTGCAGGTTACTGTTCGAGAGTTAGGGAAAGCGTTGCGGGTTCCCTACACAGCGATAGAGCTTCAATTAGATACTACACCATCGGATTCTAAATAGCCGACGATGGCTTGAAGTGAAAGATTTGCGGGAAATTGTAAGCTCACATTGATCAAACCGAGTCACTTCAAAGGCAGTGGTGATGTTGTTAGGAATGAAATATACGGCCATGATATGGTGGGTAGACGAGCAGAAACTAGCTATAGGGTTCTTCGGGAAGAATTGGTAGGGGTAAACTCTGCGTGCGCTCGTTTATCCGATGCACAGTGACAACGATACGCGCCAGCTATGCTTTCTTTCACCTGTTCATGACAGGTGGTTTCCATTACGGAGGTTTTGATGAAAATATTTGGGCAGGGCAGAAGTAATTTACAAACACAATTGACATTCATCTTTTTGGTTTTGCTGAGCATTGCTATTGGCGCGATGGTCTTAGCAAACTTGCCTGTATGGCGTGATAAATTTGAAGCTACTGTTGATGAACGTGAAGAACTCTATATTGAGCAACAAGCGATAGCAGTACAAGATTTTGTTGACCATGTGGAACAAGATGTACGTTTTCTAGGACAGTTGACAAGCGTTCAAGACTTAGCAACATTGTTATTAGACCCTGAAGCCGAACGAGTTCAGGTTTTACGTCAACGAAATGCTGTAGAGCAGGACTTTTTAGCTTTTTCTAATACATGGCATATTTATGATCAAGTACGTTTTTTGGATGCTAGTGGCCAAGAAATTATTCGTATAGATTTTGATGGAGAATCAGCACAATTAGCATCACAAAATAGCTTGGTTTCGTTAGCGGATCGTGATTATTTTATTTCTACAATTTCGCAGCCCAAACAAGAACTTTTTGTATCCCGATTACAACTTAAACGTGAAGGAACACCACCAGCAATTGTTGGTAATATTTCAGATGGAACAGCTATTCCTACTATCTACTATGGCATACCGATTTATGCCAACAGTCCTGATGGTGAAGAAGTACTGGCAGGGGTCGTCATTGCTAATATCTTTGCGCAACATTTACTTGATTTGATTCAACCCAACGCTGATGATGCTACAGCTTTTTTGATTGACCAAAATGGGTATTACCTTAAGCATTCTAAAGAACCACATCTTGCCTTTGGCTTTGAACCTGCGATTGATGCGGTAGGAGGGATAGCAAATGCGCGTGCTCAAAATCAATTTTCTGAATCAGTTATGACACAACTCTTGGCGAGCATAAATGTAGAGCATATTGTTATTGGAGATGAATTTATTCACGCTACACGCATCACACCTCCTTCTGCTAATTATTTTTGGATATTAGGTAATGTTCGGAAGCAATCTGCCACACTTGCCCCTGTATTAGACACTGTAAATGTTATTGCCTTAAGTACGGCAGTAATTCTTGTTGTTGGGGCTATGATAGCAGTTGTTGCGATTCGTTATAGCTTACAACCCTTAAAAAACTTGGCAAATGTGGCGAGTCAAATCGCAGGAGGAAATCGCTCTTTACGGGCACCCTATACTGAGCGAAGCGATGATATTGGTACATTAAGTCATGCGATTAATGCCATCACTGATCAGTTAAATCAGAGTATAAAGGACTTTGAAGAGCGTATTAATATTGCGACACGCGATCTGCAAGCCTTAGTAGAGGTGAACCTTCAAACAAGTAGCTTACTTGAGAGTGAGCGTTTGTTACAATCAGTTGCCAATTTGATTAAGGAGCGCTTTGGGCTTTATCATGCCCAATTCTACATAAGTCATGAAGACAAACTGTCTTTAGTTGCAGGCGCTGGTTATATTGGCCGCCAAATGATAGCGCAGCGTCATTTTATTGAATTACAACATCCGCGTAATATCATCGCGCGAGCAGGGCGCGAGCAAAAAACTTTTGTGATCGATGATGCAGCCACATCACCAGATTTTTCACCGAATAAGTTGTTACCTAATACCGCTTCAGAGATCGCGATTCCGTTGGTTGCACGTAATCAATTCATTGGCGTGATGAACCTACATAGCGAGCAACCACATAGCTTTGATGATCGTTTTATCGCCATTCTAGAAGTTTTGGCCCAGCAGGTATCAAATGCTGTGTTAAATGCTCGATTATTTGAAATTGCAAGCCGTGCAAGTCGCCATGAACACGTCATTACTGAAATTACGAGCGCTGTGCAGCAAGCCAACAGTGTTGAAGATATTTTGAAGATTGCAACTCGTGAACTTGGACGTGCTTTGCGTGTACCGCATACTGTTATTGAAGTTCAACTAAAAGACTCAGACTCGTAAGGCTGATTTCAACGGAATTATATTTTATAGAGAAAAGACTAAAGCGTATGGAAGCACTATTGAGTAGATTTAACCTTTATTCACTTCGTACCCAGTTTCTGTTAACACTGGTCACAGTAGTTATTCTGGCGGTAAGTGTGACGCAGATTGTTAGTGTGCTAACAACACGTTCAGAACTAATTCAAGAAGCCGAAGAAAATACAAGTTCCCTAGTTGAAAGTAAAAGGCATGATGTGGGAACGGCTCTTGAAAATCAGGTGAATTTACTTCAGTTATTGGCTAACAATCAAGCGATTGAGGCTGAGGTTCTACGTCAAAATGCCACCTATAACGATCTCTTCCTTGTTCAGACTAATGTTGAAGAGTATTTAGCTGAACAGGCATCAAACTGGAGCCCGCTTTCTCCCACTGTTGCGAATGTCTTGCGTTCAGAGGCTAGCCAAGCTCTTTCTCAATTTGCTTCGCTTGTTCCCGGCTTCTCGGTGATCTATGTCACTGATCAACAAGGGGCAATTGTTGCCGCAACAGAGTTTGTACCCAATTATAGAAATGCTTCTAATCCTGACTGGATCAATGCATGGAATAATGCACAAGGCGCTATTTTTGTTGCAGCACCCGAAAACCCTGAAGCGATTGTCGAAGAAGGACTACTTATTGCCGTTCCTATTCGTGATGAAGATCGCATGATCGGTGTTTTACACGCGCGATTTGATGTGACCACACTAACCAATACGATTAGCTTTATTGATGGTGATGCGCGTAGCTTTGTAGTAGATCGTGAAGGAAGAATTATTCTCGGAGATGATCTAACAGCTATAGGGCAACAACTTACAGAACTTCCTAGTATTGGTGAATTGGCGAACATTAAAGATGATCGTGGAGTGGATTCTGTCGCAGCGATTGCTCCCATTACATCTTCAACGATTGATGCGATTAATAACCTAGGGTGGTCGGCAGTTTTATTTGAGCCCGAGAGCTCAGTGTATGCTGCTGCCAACAACGCTGTTAATGCGGTTATCTTACCCTCTGTGGCCATTATTTTAGTGACGCTAGTGATCTCTATTTTGTTTGCGCAACGTCTCACCTCATCCGTAAAGACATTAACTTCTGCAGCAACACGCCTTGCTATGGAACGGGATTATACGACCCGTGTAAATATCAGAGACCGCTCTGAACTAGGGCTTTTAGGGCAGACTTTCAATGCAATGGCTGAAGAAGTACAAACTTTAGTGACAAGCCTAGAAGAACGTGTTGCTGAGCGGGTGCGCGATCTCGAAGCGACAATTGATATTGGGCGTTTAGTTTCTACTATCTCTGATGATGAAGCCCTGTTGCCTAATGTGGTTAACACCATTCGTGAACGTTTTAATTTATATTATGTGCAAATTTATTTATTGGATGAAGCACAGCGTTTCGCTATTTTGCGTGCAGGTACAGGACAAGTAGGTAATCGCCTACTGAAACAGAAGCACCGCTTAGATATGAATCAAACATCCATTGTATCCCGTGCTGTTCAATCTTCGCGCTCAGTGCTTGTTGCCAACACCCTTGAGAGTGATATTTTCTTGCCTAACCCGCTCTTACCTGATACGCGGTCTGAACTCGCTATTCCACTTGCTATTGGAAATACGATTTTTGGTGTACTTGATATGCAATCCTCTCAACCTGAAGCCTTTAATGAAGAAAATGTTTCGGTGTTTGAGACAATGGCTTCTCAAATAGCAGGTGTTTTGCGTAGTAATAAAGCATTAGAAGAAGTACAAGCTGCAGTAGCCCGTGCAGATGAATTGAACCGTCGTCTTATTCGTGAAAATTGGGAAGGCTATCTTGGACGCTTGGCACGGGGAGAGCGTTTAGGTTATGTCTATGATCTTGAAGCACCTAAACCACTTACTGAGACAGAAGTCGATTTAGCTGAGTCTGAAGGAGCAGCACAGGCAGTTGTGCCGATTAAACTAGGGGCTCAACAAATTGGAAATATTATTGTTAGCGAAACTGTGCAAAAAGAATGGGCTCCTGATGAACTAGGATTAATTGAAGAAGTTGCTGAGCGCGTTGCACAGGCGATTGAACAATTACGCACTTTTGATGAAACAGAGGTGCGTGCACGCGAACTTGCCTTAGTGGCTGAAGTAAGTGCACGGGCTTCGTCAACCTTGAATCCTACTGAGCTTCTTGAATCGATTGTAGAGCTGACAAAGCAAAGTTTCGACTTATATCATGTACACGTTTATTTGCTAGATCGTCAATCTGAACGCCTTGTTTTGGCGGCAGGGTCTGGTGAAGCGGGTAGGATAATGGTACAGCGGCGGCATAGCATTCGTCTAGATCAACCGAATAGTTTGGTCGCACGCGCGGCACGTGAGCAGCGGGGTATTATTAGTAACAATGTTATTGATGAGCCCGATTTCTTGCCGAACCCCTTATTACCAGAAACGCGCTCTGAAATGGCAATTCCAATGGTAGCACGTGGGGAGTTGTTGGGTGTTTTTGACCTACAAGCTGACGAGTTTAATCGCTTTAGTGACGAAGACCTACAAATACAAACAACTTTGGTTAGTCAATTAGCTGTAGCGTTATCAAATGCACAACTTTTTGAACAAACACAGGTTGCGCTACGTGAGGCAGCGTTGCTTTATGAGGCCAGCCAAACTCTATCATTAGCTCAAAACTATGAAGAGGTGTTACAAGCATTTGTAGAACCTTTGCTAGAAAGTGGAGCAAAAGGCGCAACTATCAATTTGATTCATTATGATGCAGGCACTACACCAGAGTATGCAGAAATTGTGGCAAATGTTGGTGAACTTGATATTCCAATTACGCAGGTGTCTGGCGTATTACCAATGAATTATGTTGCACTTTCTGAAAACCGCGAAGAAGTGATCTCTGTGAAAAACTTAGATTCCCCAGAAGTGCAATTACCACAAAATGTGGTTAGCCAGCTAAAGGCTTGGGGGATTACTTCAATAGCAAGTGTTCCTCTCATCGCTGGTCGGCGTTGGTTGGGGAATGTGCTCATTTTATGGACAGAGCAACATCAATTCTCAGAGTTAGAACAACGCTATTTGCGCCAATTGAGTACACAGGTTGCCGCACTAGTAGACAGTTTTGTGGCGCTTAATGATTCTCAACAAAGTGCTGCTGAAATGCGCATCGTTGCTGAAATTAGCGCATTAGGGGGCTCGTTGACCCAAATTGATGAATTGTTGAAAAATTTTGCTGATCTCACACGCGAAAGATTTCAACGTTATCATGCGCAAATTTATCTATATTTATCGGATTCTGAGCGATTATTGCTGACAGCTGGCGCGGGGAATGTGGGAGATATTATGGTGAAAGCTGGCCATAGTATTTCGATTCATAACCCAACCAGTTTGGTAGCGCGTGCAGCACGAAGCAAAGAACCCGTTGTTGTGAATGATGTTTCTACTGAGCCTGACTTTTTGCCTAATCCTTTATTGCCAGAAACCCGCGCAGAACTTGCTGTGCCAATTTTGCTGGGCGAAGAAATAATGGGCGTACTTGATATTCAAGATAATAAGTTGGGCGCTTTTAATGATATGAACTTACGTTCAAGCCTAACGCTTGCTAACCAAATTGCTGTTGCACTACAAAACGCGCGATTGTTTGAAGAAACTGAGCGTCGTTTGCGTGAAACACAAGCTGCAAATGCCCTTGCCGAAGTGTTACGTGATAACACACGACTTGAGCCTATGATGGAAGAGGCATTGCAAATTTTGAAAGATGTGATGGAGGCTGATACAGTCGTTTTCTCCCGCTTTGATGTTGATTTAGGGCATTGGTATGGCATAACAGGCGTGGGCGGCGATTTGACAACGGAGTTTGTACAAACTTTAACAGACCCAGCTGATGCTTATCCACATGGGATAGAAGC
>RFGP01000004.1 GCA_003697365.1 Chloroflexota bacterium
GCTTGCATACTTACAACATTTAAGTGTGTGGGTTCAAATATCAACAAAGGGGCAAGGGCCATAGTGACAGGCATACTTGTACAATTGGAATTTGTGATTAATGCTCCACTTGTCCAGCCACGTTTTTTTCTTTGTATATCAATAAGCTCAATATGCTCAGCGTTTACCTCAGGAATAACAAGTGGAACATCGGGTGCCATGCGATGCGCACTTGCATTTGAACAGACAATATGCCCTGCTGATGCAAGCCGAAGTTCAACTTCACGTGCAACATCGCTAGGGAGTGCGGAAAAGACAAGCGGTGATGAGAGTTCATCTTCTAATGCTTTAACCACTAGTTGTGCTACTTGTTTTGGCGGACTTCCATCTAGAACCCAATTAACCGCTTCAGCATACGTTTTAGAGGCACTACGTTCACTAGCGACTACTTCTTGTATTTCAAACCAAGGATGATTTTCGAGCAATTGAATAAAACGTTGGCCTACTGCACCGGTAGCACCTAATATTGCAACAGGTAATTTTGTCATTGTGTTCTTTTCCGAAGATTATATTTTGCGAGAATTTTACCAACAAATGGGAACCTTTTCAACCTTACGTATGTCTAAAAAGATGTAAGGTTTCTCATAGGAAAGAGTCTCAAGGAGTCTCAAAAAACATGAAACGTAAAGCAATTTTTCTCACTACCGGTCTACTTTTAATCGCAAGCCTGTTGGCTATGAGTATCACAACTTCAACAACAAAAGCAGAAACAAATACTCAAGGCCGCACAATTACGGTTACGGGTATTGGTAGTGCGTCTGGTGTTCCAGACATCGCCATTTTATCTATTGGTGTTGAAACAGCCGAGCAAAACATAGCACCCGCTCTGCAAAGTAACAATAATGCGATTGATGCTGTCATATCTGCATTAGAAGCACAAGGTGTGAGCGGCGAAGATATTCGTACAGAGTACTTTAATATCTTCCAAGATCGCTATTCTGTTGATCCTATGCTGCCTGTAGATGGACAAGCACCGTCTACTTATCTTGTTACGCACATCCTGAATGTTACTGTTCGTGACATTAACAGTCTAGGTGGGGTTTTGAATACAGCTATTGAAGCTGGTGCAAATGTGGTTAATAACGTCTATTTTGACATCAGTGACCGAATAACACTAGAAAATCAGGCTCGCGTGGCTGCGCTAGAAAACGCACGTGAGCACGCCCAACAGATTGCCGATCAACTGGGTGTCGAGTTAGGTGAGGTTATTACTGTTGTAGAAGGCGATGCCTACGGCATTCCTTACGCTGCTCAGGAAAGAGGATTAGGTGGTGGCGGTGGTTCTATTGTCCCCGGTGTTTCTAGCGTATCTGTCGCTGTCACTGTGACTTTTGCCGTCTCATCGTAAGCATCATAAAGCTAAAGAGGGGGATAGTCGTAGAGGGCTGTCCTCCTCTCTATTTAATTGCTAATCTAAATCTTCTTCGGATATGTCTATGTCATAGGCAGAAAGTTTATCTATTTGAGAACCGAACCCATCACGAGTTACGTCACTGCCAATCAACGAAGATTCAGCTTCATCAGCAGCTTGAACAGCTAAAGCTGCTGTCAAAAATAGAAGGCGACGTGCATCAATACTTGTAGTTGTTTCCCAAGAAAGCCCTCTTAAAGCGAGTAAAGCTAAAGCTATATAATACTCTGACCATAAATTGGGACGGGCTAGATTCTTGCCTACAATTTCACGAATGGCTCGTAACGCATCTAAAGCATCTGTAACTGGATTGCGAAGATGTGCTATGGACTGGTTTTGGTTGATCATCTTTAAAAGCCTAATTGTACCCCAAACCCCTTCCCATCCATTAGGTGTACGCGGAGCAATTACTGTGGCCAATACACTTACTTCGAGAGTTGCCCAATCAAAAAGTGTGTGACCTTCACGGGTTAGCCCAAAGTCTATTAACCAAGCATCTCCAGCAGGGCCAATTAAAATATTAGCAAGATGTAAATCGCCATGAATAATCGATAAATAACCGCTTAAGCGCCGATCTAATAAATGATTCACGTGATGAAGCGGATTTGGCAATGTGCCAACAGATTCTGGCCCATAGATGGAATCAGCAGATATATCAAAGGGTGGGCTTAATTGCTCAACTTGGGCATGTAAAATTTGTTCTCGTGTACGTTGTACGATACCAAATAAAGATTCTATGACATCACCTAAATGATAATTAGATATTTCGCCTTCTAAGCCAATGATTTCAATTTTTGAAGTGCGATTGACAGCTTCTGGGCCATAACCCGCAGTCACCTGCAATGTGTTTTGTTCTGGGCGGATTTTTTGGACTGTAAAATGCCGCAGCTCAACAGTATCACCGACCTGAATAGTATTTCGCCGACTCCAAGTTCCTAAAGGTTCTAGCACATGATCAGCCACAGGATATTGTGATGAGCTGAGAGTAATTTCAAGTGCAGGCGGCAAAATATGCTCATACTCGCGCCATACTCCAAAGCGATAACGCTGGCGTTGTGACCACCAACCTTCAGCGTATACATCGTAAATGTTGGTCTGAATGATGCTGCCTAACTCAATACCTGATAAAGAATCTGCATGGCTACTGAGATCGATGGGATCGCTGCTTCCGGACGGTTGAATGAGTGTATATTTTAATCCTCCTAAGAGGCTGTCTTCAGGCAAAGCGGGGTTATCCAATAGACGCGCTGTTGTTGGCGGCAAGGTATCTTTAACATAAGCATCGTAATGTCTTTTCTCATATAAAATGTTGGAGCGAGTATCGATTTTAACGACAACACGCGCTTCGGCGCGATGTGGTTGATATGGGCGAACGACAAGTAAACGCGCAGCGGTATAGCCGCCACTCAGTTGTCGTTCAACTTCAATGCGTTGATAGTTGCGAAACATACGTTGTAGAACTTTACGCTCGTCATCACTTAATGGCACGTTGGATTGTATGGTAACTGCAGGGACTTCACTCTTGCTGCGTGTTGACCAATTAGAAGCCGTACGTCGAATATATTCAATATCAGCACCCATTTCTTGCATGACACGAATAGGGATACTGTCTCCCTCATCGAGAATTGCAAGCAACAAATCACGCTCAGAAGGATTATGAATTCCTGCATAATATTGTACTTTTTCAAATATTTTGCGCGCTCGTGGTGTGAGTTTAAACCCCGGCCAATATCGCCGATCTTCATTTACCCCTATAACTTGACGAATGCTATATCGGATAAAGCGCGGCTCTAGTCCACAGCTTTCTAAAACAGCATTAGAGAGCCCATTTTCTAACTTGGTTAATGCAATAAATAAGTGCTCCACACCGATGTAATAATGATGATGTCGGGCTGATTCTTGTTCTGCTAAACTTTCGATTTCGTGTAAGGTAACAGTAGGCATAATAACATTAATCCTTTTCTATAGATTGTATACGAAGCCATGTGTTGCCAACACGAAACAGTTCGCCCGCTTGTATGAATGTGGGCTCTTTAATACGCTGGCGACCAATAAAAGTACCATTACGACTGTCTTCATCAGTAAGCAAGATTTTTTTGTCCTCACTGATTAATAGGCGTGCATGAAGTCGTGATACAGACGTGTCGAACGCTATACATACATCACACGTTTCGCGGCGACCGATAGAAAACACAGCAACATTATTATCAGGGTTAATGGGTTGTTGCAACTTAAGGACAAGCCCATCGTCAGGGCCGCTCATTACCATGATATAAACTAGCATCAATAACACCGTCCTATTTTGTTGAATTAATTGTATATACTTCACCCGTATATTACGGTCAACCCCATATATAATTGTTGAAACATCCAAGAACATATTCTTTTATTTTGCGTACAATTGCTTTCATTATAGAACATTCTACAAATGGAGTTTGAGATGACACAAAGTGTAAAAGTATTTGCGCCTGCAACTGTTGCCAACTTAGGTCCGGGGTTTGACATTATTGGCATGGCAGTGAGCGAACCGGGAGATATTGTGATTGCTAACCACTGTTCGCAGCCCGGTATTTTTATACGTCAAATTATTGGCGATAACGGTCAACTCACAATGGATGCAACACAGAATACAGCTGGTATTGCTGCTGAATTTGTTCGTCAGCAAATTGCACCTCATGCTGGTGTAGAGTTGCGTATAGAAAAGGGGTTACCTTTAGCAAGTGGTTTAGGCAGTAGTGCGGCAAGTGCAGTAGCTGCTGCTGTTGCTGTAAATGCTTTATTTGGAAACCCACTCACAAAATATCAATTATTACCCGCACTGCTTGCTGCTGAAGCTAGCGTCAGTGGTCAGCATCTTGATAATGCTGCTCCTAGTTTGTTTGGGGGAATCGTACTCGCCAATGGTACTGCAATGGAAGATATTCATCTTTTGCCTGTTGGCCCACACTTAGGAAATGAAACCAGTTTTGTGCTTGTTAGCCCAGAAATGAAATTACCAACAAGTGAAGCTCGACGGGTCTTGCCAACACAAATTTTATTTAGCGATATGGTTGCTCAAACTAAAGGTATTGCTACACTTATTCATGCAATTCATCTAGATGATGTAAGGTTATTTGCCAAAGCACTTATGATGGATCGCATTATTTACAACGCGCGCAAGTGCCTTATTCCACACAGCGAAGCGATCATTGATCTGGCTATGTCAGAAGGGGCATTGGCGGGTATCATTAGTGGCGGTGGCCCCACACTGATGATGATGACACCTGATAATACCATTGCCGAGAAAGTTCAACATACAATACGTGAATTTTATCGGCAACATTCGCTCAATGTGACAACACGTATTGTTAAAATCGCAGTACAGGGTGCAAAAATCATCTAATCAGCAGCTGTTGCTTGCTGCGTAAGTGGGATTTGTTGCCAGCGCATAACAACAAGCCAAATAAGCGTAACCGGTAAAGCGCCAATGCCAAATGCCAGTGAGATTTCTCTGGGAGACAGGTATAGAAAGTCTTCAAAGAAGCCAGTCGCTAAAACCGCGATAGTGTAACATAAGGTGAAGAAGCTAAAATCTAGAGCAAATACTCGCCCTAAGAAATTATCTGGCACATGGGTTTGAAGTTGAACATTGCTATATGTCCAATTAATGGAACCTCCCATCGCACGAATGGCGATAGCAATAGCAGCTAGGCCAAGTGTTGGAGCAATCGAAAAAGCTATCCAACCCACAGGAAGCATGACGAACCCGTATAAAATCCAACGTTGGAAAAAACGATCTGAATTGTCACTAAAAGTGTTGCCTATGACGGGCCCCAACACCGCTCCCACGCCAAAAGCCATATATAAAATGCCTAATGTGATGGCACCATCTGTTCCAATAACAAAAACGCTTGCCGCATATAAAGTGAACATTGCATCTACACTGCCGACTTGTGCAAGGCCTTTGACAAGCGCATATACTCCTATGCGTGGATTTTGCCATACATATTTTAAGCCATCAATGAAGTCCAGATAACCACTTTGGGAGGGTTGATCGGATAAAGGAGTTGGACGCTCTGTGCCTTGAATTTGACTAATCAAGACGGCGGAAACAATGAATGTGAGCGCATTAGCGATAAGTGCCATTTCAACACCAAACAAAGCTGTGGCAAAGCCACCCACTGCTGCTCCTAAGGCAAGCATTGCTGACCATGTAGTGCTAGATAACGTGTTGGCGAGCAAAAGCTCTTGCTCTCCTTGAACTAAGTTAGGCAAGATTGCAGCACGCGCTGGCTCAAAGAAAGATGATAAACAAAACTGAACAGCTGTCAGTAGATAAAGCAGCAATAATGATTCCGTAGCAATGACCAACAAAAATGCAAACCCAACTAGTGTTTGCATAATATCTGCAGTTACTAATACCACCTTGCGATTAAAGCGATCTGCTACTACCCCCGCTATTGGCCCAAATAAAAAGTATGGCAAGCCACGCGCGAGGAACAAAATACTAATAGCTAAGCCAGAGGTTGCAAGGCGATTTACTAAAATGATCGATGCGATGGTACCAAACCAATCGCCGAGCATACTTACGACTTGGGCGAACCACAACAAACGATATTGAGGACGTGTTTTAAGTAGCGTCCAATAACTGATATTATTCATGTTGATTGCCATCCACAAGCTGTTGCAACGACTTCTATTGGGTGATAGGCCTTGCCTTGAATATGAGCAATTTGCTCACGACAAGATGTCCCGGATGCTACGAAAATCGCATCAGGATGTGAGCGAATTGCGGGATAGAGTCGTTTTTCTGCAATGGTGATAGAAACATTAAAATGCTCTGTTTCATAACCAAAACTACCAGCCATCCCACAGCATCCTGCATCAAGTTCTTGTATGGTTGTGTTTGGTATATTCGACAAGGCTTTATGGGCAGCTATAGTACCCCAAAGTGCTTTCTGATGGCAATGGCCGTGTAAGATAAGGTGTCTTTTACGCTGATCCCAATTGAGTTTATGATATAGCTCTGTTGATTGTAATTCAGCTAGCCAATCCTCAACACTCATCATACGTTCAGCTATTTTTTGTGCCCATTTTCGCCACTCTGGCTCTACAAGATGAATATAATCATCTTTGAACGCAGATAAACAGCTAGGTTCAAGTACCATAAACCGCGCTTCAGAATCAATGCTAAGCATATGAGCAAAGTATTGTACATTGCGGGTTGCTAAATCTTTTGCTATATCAAGCAATCCTTTTGAAATTGAAGGGCGGCCACAGCAGCCATTTTGTGGAAAACGCATAGCTCGTAGAGGTAAACCTAGTTGTTGTGCTACATATGCAACGGCCTCTCCTAACTGAGGGTGATAATATTCAGTAAATGTATCTATCAGTAATATAGGTGTTGGTGGTGCTGATGTGTGTTGTTGTGCCCATGATGGTTGCCTGTGCCACCATCGTGAAAAGGTCTGTTTAGCAAAATGGGGCAATTTTCGTTCAGGCGCAATCTTGAGCACACGTTTCATCAAAGATTCTAAAATAGGGAAATTCATAAGTATGTTGGTTATCATGGGAAAGCGCCCCCCTAATCTTCCCCAAAGATGAACTGTTGAGAATATGCGAGAACGTAAGGGGATTCCATGATGATCCTGATAATTGGCCATGAATTCGCTTTTGATACGCGCCATATCAACAGCTGATGGGCATTCCGCTTTACATGCCTTGCAAGAGAGGCATAAGTCAAGCACAGCTTTGACGCGCTCGTCTTGCATCCCACTTAGTCCAAATTTCCCCGTCATGGCTAAGCGTAAAATATTTGCTCGTCCGCGTGTGGAATCGATTTCTTCGCGCGTTGCCATGAATGAAGGACACATAGTGCCAATATCTTCCTTGCGACATACTCCTGCACCATTGCACATTTCTACAGCGCCATCAAACCCATTATCATCTTGCCAATCAAAGCGTGTGTTGACTAGTTTAAGGGGGGTACTATAGTTTTCACCATAGCGCATCAATGATTGATCATCCATGCGTGGTACATCAATAATTCGATTAGGATTTAATATCTTGTGTGGGTCAAACATTTGCTTGATTTCACGGAATGCCTGCATCATCTCATGACCAAACAAGCGCTCATTGAACTCACCGCGTACGATCCCCTCACTGTGCTCACCACTCGTTGTGCCACCAAATTCTAGAACGACATCAACAGCTGCTTCAGCTATAGCACGATACTGGCGTATGCCTTCAGCTGTTTTTAGGTTTAATAGCGGGCGCACATGCAAGCAACCTGCACTTGCATGGGCATAAACCGCCATTGTAGCGCCCTGTGCATGGACGATGTTTATAATGCGACGAATGTATTCTGCGAGATGTTCTACTGGAACGGCAGCGTCTTCTATACAAGGTACAGTTTTCCAGTCGCTGCGATTACTCGCTAATAGTCCCAGCCCGGCTTTACGTACACGCCATACGTTAGCCTGTTGCGATAATGTTGTAGCTACAACAATAGGCTCATTATGTCCCCACTGTGAAAGCCTTATCTTTAAGCGTTGTATTTTAGCTGAAAGTTCTGCTTCGCTTTCACCATAATATTCAACAACTAATAATGCTTCAGGATTGCCTTCTACAAAAGTTAATAGTTTTGAAAATTCTTGGTGTTGGCGTGTTCGATCCAAAATAGTTTGATCTAAGAGCTCTACCGCAGAAGGTTCCGTTTCTAATATTACTGGCACAGCCTCAAGGGAGGTGATTAAGTCTTGAAAATGAACAATCGCTAAACAAGTCATTAGGGGGCGTTGTACAAGATTTAGTTCAGCACTGACGACAGTAGCCAGTGTTCCCTCTGCCCCTACTATAAGTTGTGCCAAGTCAACATTATCAGCATTCATGCGATACAGTCCATAACCAGCTGAGTTGCGCCATGTTTTTGGAGAGTGCGTCTGAATCGCATCCGAATATTTTATTAGCAATTGTTGTACATTGTGCATTAGTTGTTGTGTTGTGCTGTTATGTGAAGTGTGTTTCTTGTTGCCCAATCGCACTTTTTCTGCGGATGCAAGAACAACATCTAGAGCAATTACATGATCTGAAGTCATACGGTACAAAATACTATGTGCACCAGTTGCATTGTTCCCTATACACCCTCCAATAGTTGCTCGATTTGCACTGGCTGGGTCTGGGCCGAACATAAGGCCAAGAGAATACAGTTGCCGATTAAGCTGGTCAAGCACGATGCCCGGCTCAACAGTAACTGTTTTTTCCTCAGTATTGATTGATCTAATTCGCCGCATATGTCGTGTAAAATCCATAACGATTGCGTGATTGACGGTTTGGCCAGCAAGGCTTGTTCCGCCGCCGTGTGGCAACAGCGGAATTTTGTGTTGAGCTGCATATTCATGAATTGCGATAACGTCTTCTACGTGGCGTGGAAAAGTTACACCAATTGGCATAATTTGGTAGTTGCTAGCGTCTGTGCTATATAGAGCACGAGTAACTTCATCAAAGGCGACATTTTCTTGACCAAGAACACGCCTTAAATCGTGTACTATATCTTGAATTTCAGTCATAAATTACTTTCCTAATAATGAAAAACAAAAACCGCCTAGCAAATATTGACATAGGCGGTCTTATTTTGCTTTTTGTTCCCTTAGAGCGTCTGTCCTGTTTTTGCGTCAAAGAGATGCATATTTGATAAATCGAAGACTGTTTGGGTAGAAAGTCCAACATGGACATCTGAACGCGGATCAACACGTGCGATGTATTCAACATTATCCCGTTTCAGATAGACGACTTTTTCATTACCCATTAATTCGATAATATCAACTTCTGCTTCTACGGGGGCACCAATAATGTCAGCAGGTTGATAAGCATGATAATGGATATTTTCTGGGCGCAACCCAAATGTTACTTTTTGTCCAACATGTGGACGATAGCGTTCAACGCGATCACTTGGAACAGGCAGCTGTGCAATACCAATATCTACAAGTAATTGATCCCCATCTTCGATAAGGGCAGCATCAAAGAAATTCATTGATGGGCTACCAATGAAGCCTGCCACAAATTGGTTTGCTGGATGCATATATAGGTTTGTGGGAGTATCTACTTGTTGCAACATACCAGCGTTGAGTACAGCGATACGAGTTCCCATCGTCATCGCTTCAACTTGGTCATGAGTTACGTAGATAAAGGTAGTTTGCAGGCGTTGATGTAGTTTACTGATGAAGGTACGAGCTTCTACACGGAGTTTTGCGTCTAAGTTTGAAAGCGGCTCATCCATCAAGAAGACAGCCGGATCGCGTACAATAGCGCGGCCTACTGCGACACGTTGACGTTGACCACCTGATAATTGGCGTGGACGACGATCTAATAGTTGCTCAATGCCTAGACTTTTGGCTGCTTCACGTACTTTTTGATCAATCACTTGCTTTGGAGTTTTGCGTAAGCGCAAGGCGAAAGCCATGTTATCATATACGGTCATATGAGGGTAAAGCGCATAGCTTTGAAATACCATTGCAATATCACGATCTTTAGGGGCAACATTGTTTACGACACGGTCGCCAATGATAATGCGCCCTTCTGAAACTTCTTCAAGTCCCGCTAACATACGTAGACTTGTGGACTTACCACACCCTGAGGGGCCAACAAAAACAAGAAATTCGTTATCGTCGATCTCGATATTGAGGTCTCTTACGGCCACAACATCGCCCCAGCGTTTATAAACATGATCATAAATAACTTTTGCCATTCTAAGTCCTCCTAAGATTAAGGTGTTCCAGTTTGTGGTGATTTTAATTTTATTTATAGAACACGCAAAATTATCCTCAGCAAATGTGAAAAATAAATTATATTGTAGATTATCGCACTTTATGTTATTTTCATCAACCTAATTTTGGACTAAACATTGTTGTACAATACCAATAAGTCGACTATTTTCAAAAACCCCTCCTACAATCCCATCGGACTGTAAAACAAAACGAAATATTCCATCTATAGAGTAACTATCAGGTGCCGTTGAATAAAGTATCTCTTGTTCACGTAATAGTAACCATTGCTCACCTTCTAAATAACTAGGAATGCGTACCCAATCGCTGCTTAACTCGCTTGCTGATTGATAAAGTTCTCCTTCTAGTAAAACAACAGTATTGCCATAACTTGGCAATAATGCAGTGGCATTAATACTTTGATCGGTTGATGACTCAAAAATGATTTGGTATTCAAAAATTACGTCATTAATTAAGAAACGACAATTCCATACTTGAGCCTCAAATGTCGTATTAGGAGCTTCAATTGTAGATTCTAATATGGTTGCCGTAGGTATAGGAGTATGAGTACTGAAACCGATAGGTATATCGGTAGATGTAGGCAATTGGGTGCTGGTTGGTGTTTGGGTAGGACGTGGTGTACTTGTGGCACGTTTAGTTGGAGTGGTTGTTATGATTTGAGTGGTGTTTTCTATTGTTGGCGTTTGCGATACTGTTGGCGTTACGTCTTGGGCCACGGCAATAGCAATATTTTCTTGGTAATCTAATAATGCCATTAAACCGTCTAGCTTGCCGCGCAAAACCACCTCTTCTGTATCGAAATCCAAAGGCGATTCTACTAATAAAAGTGGTGTAACATCAAAATGTATTGATTCTGAGGTATTAAAAATGTTGTTTTGAATGGTTACTGTCCCGTCTAAAACAAAAATGCGGAGACCTGCTGCTGCATCTACTTGTGTAAAGATTGTGCCATTCAAAGTTATTGGTAAATCATTTAGGGTTATTTGAGTAGATTGTCCTATAGTGCTGAGAAGAATGCCAGACGGAGGTAAGGCTTCGCATTCACTTGTTAACGGACTACTTCTAAAGTTAAATTTTTGGAATTCTGTATCAAAGTTACTAATGCGAACTCCATGTGTAATGATCAGTTGTACGTTTTCGGTTGGCTGCGCAATTACAAGGCCCCATTTATCGCTTCCTGAGGAAAAATTACCCGTTTCAATGGCAGATAGTTGATCAATGCGAACTTTATCTCCCGCGAGTTGAGGAGCAGCAAGCCCATCATTCCTTTCAAATGTCACGGAGGGATTGGCAAGACAAGCACTATTTGGCTCTAGTAAACCACAGCGTGCCTCTAAACGTCGTAGAGTACGTTCAATTGAGGCAGCACATTCTTGATTTAAAGAGGTAGTGACGGGCACATTATTGTTATTACTGCTACTTGATGGTAAACCTATAAAAACAAAAACAATACTAGCCCCAATAATGATAACCAAAAGAAGTATCAAAAAGTTGGCTAGTGATTGTAAGGCTGTATTTGTTTTTTGGCGCTGTTGCCCTTCTCCAGAAGGGTCGGCCTGTTGGGCTAGATTTAATGCTAAACGCCGAGCAATAGGATTATCAGGCTGAATCCGCAATGCTTCGCGAACAGCTCTTTTATACTCATCTTGATCGTAAGCACACTCTGTTAGTAGTAGCCATGCTTGTAAGTTATCATAATCGGCATAAAGTATGTCTACTAGTTTGTCACGAGCTTCTTCTAGCGCATCGCTATCTATTAACGCACGTATTTGATCAAAGTCGAAATCTGCCATATTGAGCTTTCTGAGAAAAACTTTACCTTTATATAAAAATAGAGTTCAAGTATGAACTCTATTTTGCTTTGATTTAACGTTTACGACCAGTGTAACATACCGCTATCATTGGAATGGTGCGGTTTGCCACAGATTTGAAATTAGTCTGTTCGACGAGAAACGAGCAAATAAAAGTAAACAAGGCGCGGATTTCCACTAGCATCATACAGACTATATCCTGCTTGTTCTTGTCTTTGTTCTACGACAAACGGCAGTGTTGCGAAGTTTAGATTCCAAAGAATGGATACACCTATCCAATCCGATAGTGGTGGTTGTTGCACTATCTCGAAAGCGCGTAATGTATATTCAGCCTGTTCTTGCGGTGTAATAAGATCAAAAAATTCAGCTCCTGCTGGAGGGGGGGAGATGTCTTCTCCATTTTCCCCAACGCCTTGATATGTTCCCCATCCAAATTCTGTAATCCATAGCTGCGTATTATGACCGTTGCGTTGAATAATGTCGATATAATCATAGAGTGTATCTTGAAAGAAAAATACAGGATTGTTTCCCCAAGGGCGATCTTCAATACAGCATCGTTCATCAGGAGCATTGCCCCATCCATAAGGATGTACACCTATTTTGGCATCATATTGTGCTAATCCCGCATCGTACATTTGTTGTAAGAAGCGCCTGTCGCTGACAGCACCGTCTAAGTCACCAACTGGCGCAAGCCCTGCCGTAATCACGATGATGCTCGGATCAATTGCCTTCACAGCATTATAACCCGCAGCAAAATAACGCATATATGTGCCTCCGTCGAGTGGCACTCCATCCCACTCGCGATCGCGCAGATTAGGTTCATTCCATATCTCAACAGCGGCGACTCGTCGATCTTGGGGCTTAGTTTCGTTCAAGAAGGCAGTGATGAAATTGGCGAGTTGTTGAGGGTCTGCAGGAGGGCCTTTAAAGCCTTCACGTGCTTCTGCGGGGCGAGCCCATTGTGGGGCATCAACAAAACTGAGCAAAACTTGAAATCCATTGACGTGAGCATCTTGCACACGGATCACATAGGTATAGAACAAGGGATCATATTGGCCGGGTTGTGGCTCCAATAAGTCCCATGGGATTTGCATTTTAATCCAACCAAAGCCTAGCCGTTGTGCTTCCCCTAACAGAAAACGCCACTCTTCTTCTACAATGTTCGGGTGTACTTGAATTCCCATAGCTGAACGTCGCAATGTAGGTAGTTGATCAGCTGGTGGGACAAAATCGAGTAATGAAGGCTCAGAAGATGGCGTGAAGGATGGTGTGACAGTGGGCGTATTGGTTGCTGTAGGCGATGCTGTTTGCGTCGGCGTAGACGTATGACGGCGCGTTATAGTTGGTTGGGTGGCTCTTTGATAATCAACGGTTTTATTCATTGATTGCTCTGAGCTTACTTGCTCAGGTGTTGTGGTGATATACACTTTAATTGTTTCAGGTTCGTTTCCACATGCTACAAGTGCGATAAAAAACAACAAAAAGTAGATGTGTCGCCAGCTAATTTGGTTAAATATCATAAAGTTATATGTACTCCTTGAGATAAGGATAATCATTGATGTCACGATTCTCCCCGCTAAAGCGGGGTATCCCCTAGCGCAAATTCTATAGACACGTTCAAAGTAATGAAGAGTTCCAATTTAGAAAAACTAGGTGCTGTATGAGCTATGTTCACAGCACCTAGTAAAATAATAAGAGCGCTTTGAGTTTAAAAGTGGCGGTATTTATCCACCTTTTTCGATCATTGCCGGTTCTTCGCCAGAAGGAACTTCACCACTGGGAGGGGCTGTTGTTCCTGTGTCGGTGCTGCCGCTACCAATGCCAGTGGCTGTATCAGTTGTGGTACTTGTACCCGTTCCCGTTCCCGTTCCAATGCTTGTATTTGTTGTAGTACGATTTGTCAACAATTGTCCAGTTGTAGGATCAACAGAACCGGGAGGTAAGATACGAATTTGTTCACCTACAAAGATAACACTTGGTGGCTCATCTCCCCACCCGTTGAGTTCATAGAAACTCTCGCGCGTAATACCAAGATACCGATAAGCAACATAAATACTATTTACGGTATCTCCTTCAACAACAGTATGTACAACGCTTCCGTCGGGTTGTGCGGCTTGTGGCTGTACGAAATGCACGGTTTGTGCTGGTGCATTTAGAACAACATCTGAGCCATTGTCTCCTGTAGCCCCTGCATTACCGGGATTGCCTTCTCCTTCGCCTAGTGCTACGAGCGAAGCATCGTCCCAGAAAACTTGACGTAGGGCAGGTGGTGGCTCACTCACGGTATTATAGGTGAATACGGTGATGGTTGTGTTCGTTGCGATAGCATCAACAGTGAACGCACTAAATGTATCATATGATTCACCAAGCGGACTCCAAACAATATTAGGAGAGTTGGGGTCTGTTCCGCCGGTTGGATCAATACCAACTTTGATGCGACTGTTGAATGAGCGATCTGATTTACGCCCGTTTTCATCGGTACAAGAGTATTGAATATCATTGCAAGTCCATGCAAAAGCGTAAATTGTAAAACGATAGGTGACTCCCGGCGTAACGCCATTTACTTGTTGATAGCCGCCGCCTGTCCACGCTACATAACCACCTCGCATTTCCCAAGAGCCGGGCGCAGAACGAGTATAGGGTAAGAATTGATTATAGTCAGATGCAGGTTTTTGACCGTTTGCCCAGAGCACCCATCCACCGGGAACTTGACCGTCGACACCCTCAATCGTATACCAATTTCCGCCCGTAAATTGTGGACTTTGCAGCAGGTTTGTTCCCTGTGCTTGAACCACTTGAACACTGCTATCCCAAAAAGAGGGAATGGTGACAGTAAATACAATAATTACACTCAAGAGAATTAATCTTAGCGTTGCACGCATACCAAAGTTGCTCCTCTGGCTTAGTTTCTTCAATTTTTCGGAAAGCATTCTAGCATGGCACAACAAGCGGGTCAACCAGTTGTACCATGCGTTTAGACTACGATTAAGCGGTTATTTTACCTAGTGCTGCGGCTTCAGACTCGGCTAGTGCTATCATATCTTCAACAAGTTGAAGACCCTGTAACCAAAAGTTTTCATCGTTTAGATCGATGCCAAGCGGAGCTACTAACTCGTGCGGCCAAACCGAACCACCTTTGCTCAACGCTTCAATATAGTGTTTGGCAAAATCGGAGCCAACCTCTTGATACTTAGCATATAACGCCCACACCAATAATTCTCCGAACGCATAGGCGTAAACATAGCCGGGGGTACTGATAAAATGCGGTATATAACTCCACCATAAACGATATTCATCACGCAAAGTTAGGCTATCACCAAACATTGGGATTTGCGTTTGCATCCATAGTTCACAAAATTGCTCAGTGCTGAGTTCACCTTGCTGACGAACTGTCGTGTGAATAGCATCTTCAAAGCGATTCATTGATATTTGACGGAAAACAGTGGCAAATGTATCCGTGATTTTATCGAGACGTAGTGCTAGTCTTTCTTGTGGGTCTGTAATTGTTTCAATTAGCGCGTCAAAGACTAACATTTCGGCAAATGTTGAGGCCATTTCAGCTGTGGTCAATGGCGTTGATTGTTGGAGTGTTCCAACTTGGCGGGATAAGTATTGATGTATACCGTGCCCAAGTTCATGAGCGAGTGTTTGCACACTTCGTAAATCACCAACATAATTCATGAGAATATAGGGATGTGCTGAAGCAACAACGGAGTGACTAAATGCCCCTCCACGCTTATGAGGAGCGACACGTGCGTCGATCCATTTTTTCTCAAAGAATTGTTGTGCCACTTCGGACATTTTGGGAGAAAAGCGTTCAAATGCAGATAAAACCATTGAAACGGCTTCATCCCAATGAATTTTTTGCTCACTTGGTGTGATTGGCGCATAGCGATCATAGTCAAATAATTCTTCATAACCGCTAATCGCTTTAAAGAGACGATAATAACGCGCTACAATGTCATACCGTGAAGTAACGCTATTGATGAGTATATCGACGGTCTCGTCATCAACTTGATTACTAATATTACGTGAACGAATCCAAGATGGTAGATGACGGAGTTCATCTTGGGCTTCTTTGTTCAACAGCATCATATTAAAAATGTAGGTGGTGGTATGCGTCATTGCCTCAAGCCCTTCTGTGAAGGCATCGGCAGCTTGTCGCCTTAATTCTCGGTCAGGTGAATATAGATATTGTAAGATTTCTGATTGATTAAGTTGTTGATCATTAAGGTGATAACGAGCATTACTCATCACCTCACCAAAATAACGTGACCATCCATTGCTGCTTGTTAGCGAAAGTTTGTTGATGACATATTCTTCTGGTTCAGACAACGCATAGGGCGCTGATAGTTGTGTAATTTCTAGGTAATGATGATATGGCGCTAAACTTTCATCTTGCAGCCATGCTTGCA
>RFGP01000137.1 GCA_003697365.1 Chloroflexota bacterium
AGCGTAGGTAAAAAGCCAAACACTGCCGTGATCACTATGCCCAAGACCAACCCGCGCCAAACTGCTTCTACTGAAAAGACCCAATCAAGGCGCGTTCCAAACCATACATCAAATCTCTGTAAGGCAGCGGCTAATCCAACGCCTGTAATAACACCAATGACACTCCCTATGAAGCCAATCATCGTTGCTTCAACCAAAAATAGCGTTGTGACCTGCCGAGCCTTCATGCCAATCGTTTTGAGGACAGCAATTTCAGTAGTGCGACGCGCTACTATAACGAGCATGGTATTGATGATGCCAATTCCACCAATTAACAGCGATACCACACCCATTAACAATACCAATTGATTTACGGCATTGGTAATTGTGGAATTGCGTTCTCTAATATCCGAAGTTGTAGTAGTTGAGAGAAAATCAAATTGCTTTTCTAATCTTCTTGCAACCGTGCTGACTTTTTCGGGGCTATTATCGGATAAATTGATGTAGACTTCATAGGCATAAGCATTTTCGCCGCCATCAGGTAAATCAAAATATGGCAACGCACTTTGATCGATGTAATAGAATCCAAACAAAGTCACAAAGATGAAGTTCTCGGTAAAGGCTTCTACTTGACGATCCACAATGCCTCGAATAATGAAGGGAGTATCGCTCCCTGAAACGATCAACTGATCGCCTATCTGATACCCATTATCTTCAGCTGCGTTATCGCTAATCACAATATCTGTGGGTGTTTGTAAAACATCACGCACCTTGCGCCCATCTAAAGTGAGTGTATCGCCATAAATAGAATAGTTTTTATCAATGATAATGGGAAAGATGCTACGTGTTTCGTTGTTGACTTCAATAAATGTTCCGATAATTGGATTGTCAGGAGAACGATACAGATAGGACACTTCGGCTTGGGGGTCTAAAGTTCGGACAGCTTGCTCAATTGCTAAAATACCTGCTTCAGTAAAAACTGTGCCACTTCCCGGAAAAGGCTTTAGATAACGCTGATCAATCTCAACTTCAGCGCGGGACAAACGCGCCGGCCCCGGCCCGGGCGGAAAAACACGAATATCACCACGATTTAATTCTTGCAGATTGTTCGTCAAAGAGCCTTCAATCATTGCGCCTAGTGTTTGTAAGCTAACAACAGCAGCCACACCCGATGCAATACATAGCAAGGCAAAAACAGTGCGCCACTTACCTACGCGCAAGTCATTCCAAGAATGCGAGACGTAAAAGCGAAGTCGTTTCCAAAAAAGTCTAGAGCCGAACCCGTTCTTCATTCGTAATCCTACCGTCTTCCAACGTCACAATACGATCTGTTTGCCGAGCAATATGCATATCATGAGTGACAATAATAATGGTGGTTTGTAAACGATGACGTATATCATGAAGAGCAGCCATCACCTGCTCACCTGACTTTGTATCCAAATTTCCAGTCGGTTCGTCACACAATAAAATGGGTGGATCGTTGGCAAGCGCACGTGCAATTGCAACCCGTTGCTGTTGCCCCCCCGAAAGTTGATGCGGCCGATGCTGTAATCGATTGCCCAGTCCAAGCATTGTTAAAAGCTCTTTGGCGCGTTTTTGCGGATTCTCGATGTTTTTCTTGGAAAATGTCATCGGCAACACGACATTTTGTAGTGCCGTAAGTGTTGGCACCAAATGAAAAAGTTGGAAAACAAAACCGATCTTTTCATTTCTTACATCTGTTAAAGGCCCTTCATTCATTGTGGATATATCAATACCATCGATGATCACGCGCCCACTTGTAGGGGTATCAAGCCCACCCAACAAACCTAGCAAGGTGCTTTTGCCACTTCCAGATGGGCCTACAATTCCCAACATCTCGCCTTGCCGAACGGTTAATGTGATGCCTTTAATGACGGGCAAAAATTGCTCACCCACCTCAACTGTTTTTGTGACATTTTGGGCCAAAACCGAGAAGCGCTGTTGTTCGCTCACAATATGCTCAATCCGTTAAAAATACAAAGCAAGTATTTTTATTACACCAATACAAAAATGGTTTCCTTATCTGTTTGTGCAAAAGTTCACCTTTTTCATCGTAGCAAAACTTTATGAACAACGGCTTAATGTGCCCATTTGACTAATTTCATCAGAAACACACATTCAGTTTACATTTAGATAACAACTTCTCTGTATCTTGTAAACAATCGATCATGTAGTTAGAGAGGATACACCCATGACTACCCTCAATCGTCGAGCGTTCCTTAAAGCTATGGGAATAAGCGGTGTGGCGGTTACACAAGCCACTGCATTGCAAGAAGTGCTGGCCCATGCTGTCTCGCAAGGTGGATTTGTCCCCACTTCAGCAACTGAGCGCGATCCAATCACACATGTTATTAATCGGCTAACTTTTGGCCCAACCGATCACCTCATTCGCAATGTTCAAGAAATCGGCGTGAGCGCTTTTATCGAAGCTCAGCTTAACCCTGAAAACATCGATGATAGTGAGTTCGATGCAACTTATGGTGAAGTTTTCCCGCTGCTTAATGAACCCAGTAGCGAGCTAATGATTACCGAGTTTGAAATGCGCCAACAAGAAAACAATCGGAATGGTGTCGCGCAAAATCTAATGCGCCAGCTAATTGGCAATTGGATTTACCGTTCATTAGCAAGCGAGCGTCAACTTCATGAGATTATGGCGCAATTTTGGGCGAACCATTTCAGCATTCACACGGATAGCATTCCTGATATTTTCTTAAGGTTAGATGATGAACGCAATGTAACCCGTGCAAACCCATTTGGTAAATTCCGCGATATTCTCTATGCCTCTGCTAAAAGCCCGGCAATGCTCACCTATCTTGACAATGCAACCAGTCGTAAAGAAGCGCCCAATGAAAATTATGCCCGTGAACTTATGGAGTTGCACACGCTTGGTGTAAATGGGGGCTATACCGAAGATGACGTTAAAGCAGTTGCAAGAGCATTTACCGGTTGGTCAGTAACGCGCTTGCGTTTTGGTGCCAACCGAGCAAATGAAAATACAGAGGAACCCGGTCAGTTCTATTTCAACCCTGAAATGCACGACACAGAAGAAAAAGTTGTACTAGGGCACGTTATCCCCGCTGGTGGTGGCATTAAAGATGGCGAGATGGTTCTTGATATTTTAGCAAGCCACCCTTCAACGGCGCAGTTTATCAGCACAAAACTTGTACGTCGGTTTGTGAGTGATGATCCACCTGCAACCCTTGTTGAGCGCACAGCCCAAACATACCTAGCGACTGATGGTGATATTCGTAGCATGTTATGGACAATCTTCACGTCAGATGAATTTTGGAACGCGACTCCGAAGTTTAAACAGCCCTTTGAATTCATCATAAGTTCACTACGTGCCATGAATTACGCGCCATCACGCTTTGAAAGTTTTGCCCGTTGGTTACAACCAATCTTAATCAATATGGGGCACATCCCCTTTGGCCGTCCTTCTCCTGATGGATACCCAGATGTGGGGACCTATTGGATGAGCAACCTGCTTACCCGTTGGAATGTCGCTATTGATATAGCACATGGCATGGTGAACGGCGCACAAAGCTCATTCCGAACTTTATTAGAAGCAAATAACGTTGGGAGTGATGCACCCTCTATTTTGAATTTTGTTGGTCAGCTGTTATATGGCCGTCCATTAAACACAATCGAGATGGACACCATCAATGCTTATCTAAGCGCTGAAGGCACAACCACCGAAACTCTTCAAGACATGATCGCATTAATGTTGGCTGCGCCAGCTTTTCAATATCGCTAAAACAATGCAAAGTAAGGAGATTTATCATGTCCCAGAAAAATTATACCCGACGCGAATGGTTACGCCGTAGCGCCGCATTAGGTGCAATTTCTTCAGCCCATTTGATGCTGCCGCGTTGGATGCCGCGCATGGCATTTTCCCCTCGACATCAAGCCCCACGTGGCGATGTACTTATTTGTATCTTCTTGCGTGGTGGCGCTGATAGCTTAAATATGATCGTGCCATTTGGCGAAGAAGCCTATTATGCTGCGCGTCCTAACCTAGCGATTCCGCGCCCCGATGACAACAGTGCAGCACTAAAGACCATAGATTTAGATGGCTTTTTTGGTTTGCACCCAGCGTTAGCAAACTTACACCCTATTTTTGCAAATGGGCAAATGAAAGCCATCCATGCCACTGGCTCTCCTGATCCAACTCGTTCTCATTTTGAAGCGATGAGCTATATGGAATTTGGTACGCCCGGCGAAAAAAGTGTTACCAGTGGTTGGATAGCACGCCACTTAAGCACACTAGATACGGGAAATACATCGCCAGTGCGTGCTGTTGGATGGGGCACAGCGGCCCAAAAATCTTTAGCAGGAGGCATTGCACCAGTCGTCTTAAAATCCATTGCTGACTATCATCTGGGTGGTCGTGTTGATGTTGCGATGCAGTTAATGCAATCTATCAACACCTTATACCAACAAGACACTGAAGCATTAGCCGCGACAGCAAATGCAACAGTAGAGGCAGTAGATTTAATCGGCAAAGTAGACATGAACCAATATGTCCCACAAAATGGTGCGGTATATCCTGAGGATGATTTCAGTTTTGGGTTAAAGCAAACAGCAGCCATTATCCGTGCAGATATGGGGTTAGAGGTCGCTTGTTTAGATTTAGGTGGCTGGGATACCCACGCGCAACAAGGCAGCACAGAAGGTGAACAAGCTGGATTAATGAATGTGTTGGCAAATGGCCTAGCTGCTTTTCATCAAGACATGGGGCCCGATATGGCACGAGTTACGGTTGTTGTAATGTCAGAATTTGGGCGACGGCTAAAGGAAAATGCCGACATTGGCACAGATCATGGTCATGGAGGAGCGATGTTAGTTATGAGTGGTCAGTTTGCCACAAACTCTCCAGTTCTGACCCAATGGCCGGGCTTAGATGAAGAGCACCTCGATAATGGCGATTTGGCCATTACAATTGATTATCGCAATGTACTCGCTGAAATTCTTCAATATCGTTTGAACAACCCACTATTGCAAGAAGTCTTTCCGAATTTCACCCCAGAACCTGTTGGATTGTTCTAGGAACGAATGCTTCCTCTCAAAATCGTGATGTGTATGCAGGCGGCGTAAAGTCGCCTTTTATTTTATGCTTCAGAATCAACATCATCTTCTAATAAACGGCTAATGCGTAATTCTGCGCTATCCAAAAGCTGCTGACAATAAGCGGCTAATTGCTGTCCTTGCTCAAAAAGTGCTAAAGCATCATCAAGCGCCAAATCCTCATTTTCAAGACGTTGTACAATATGGGCAAGTTGTTCATAGGCTTGTTCAAAGCTCATATTTGAGGGCGTAGACATGAATTCTATATATCCTCCTAAAAAAGTAGGGGCTCAGTGCAAGTGTATATCAATATATAATAAGTGATAGCAACATATTTTGAGAGTATAAAATTTTATGAGCACTTCAACTTCAACAAAAGTAGTTTCTAGTCGTCTCACGGGGTGGTTTTTCATCCTGTTTGCTTTAACTGTGATCGGTATTTGGCTTTCCTACACGCCTGATGGTGTGCAAGGTAAAGCAGACGCTGTAGGATATGCTATCTGTCATCGTATTGAAGAACGTTCTTTTACTACTTACGGTGATCGTCAATTACCAATGTGTGCGCGCTGTAGTGGCATCTATACAGGCGTGATGGTAGGATTTATTTCAATTGCAGCAGTTGGCCGTTTGCGTGCTTCTCGATTGCCAACGCTCAAAGTTGGTATGGTCATGTTGCTATTCCTCATCGTTTTTGGTGTTGATGGACTTAATAGCTACTTCCATTTATTCCCTAACTTTGAGGGTGGTTTATATGAACCCAATAACACCCTACGGGTCTCGACAGGCTTTTTTGTGGGCTTAAGCATGATTCATGGCTTATTGCCATTTTGGAATGCTAGCGTTTGGCACCCGAAGGTGCTTGACTTGCGCCGAGCTGTCAATAATTTACGCGAATTTGCAATGTATATTGGTGTTGCCATCATTGTTCTTTTATTAATTCTACTCAATAGCCCTTTTATTATGCTGATCGTTGGCTTCATGAGCACCATTGGTGTTCTGTTGGTGCTCACATTAGCCATGTCAAGCATGTTCATGAATATTTTACGACTTGATGGAAGCTATACCCATTGGTCACAACTGTGGTTGCCTATGCTTGTTGGGTTAACAGCAGCCATCATTTTAATTGGTGGGATAGATGCGCTACGATATGCGCTAACAGGAACTTGGGAAGGCTTCACGTTCGTCACCCAAGCAGGAGGAACATAAATCATGGAAGCAATCGCAACAGGACTTGGTTTATCTTCTAGTGCGGGGTTAAATGCCTATCTGCCGCTAGTGATTTATAACCTCGCTGTTCATTTAGGCTTCATTGAAGTTGAAGGAAAACTTCCTGAAACAATGGCCTCATGGGAAGCATTAGGCGTTTTCACTATTTTGCTGATCATTGAGATGATCGTTGATAAAGTGCCACTGCTAGACAGCGTAAACGATATTATCAACACAGCGATTCGCCCAGCAACAGGCGCTGCATTAATGGTGGCTTCTACTTCTCCACTACAAGAGAATTTCAGCCCAGAGTTGGTGCAGTTATTCGCCATTATTTCTGGTGGCACATCTGCTGGTGGCGTTCATGCTGTTAAGGCACTGGGCCGTCCTCTAATTACCGGGAGCACTGCTGGCACTGGAAATTTCATGGTGAGTTTTTTGGAAGATGTGCTCGCTTTAGGGGTATCATTATTCGCAATCCTATTACCCTTTATTATTCTATTTCTGGGTGTTGGGACATTATTACTTGGTTTATGGTGGATATGGGAGCTTCAGCGTAGAGATATGGTGAAGCGTCAATATCTCCGTTGAAAGGAAGGTTCAATAGAATGACACAACCCGGACGCAAATATAAGAAAATTGTAGTGCCACTTGATGGTAGTGGGTGGGCAGATCGTGCAGTGCCCCATGCCGCACGTATTGCGAAGAACAACGATGCAGAAATTATCTTGTTGCACGTCTATCATTCTCCGCTTGCCTCTTATCAAGACAGCTTAGCGCTTGCCAAACAAGGTGAATTTGTTGATCAAGAACGTGAAAATATCAAAAAACACCTCATTAGCGTGAGAAACGATTTACGTTCGCAAGGTATTAAAGTACGTGGGCATATTGTAGATGGCCGTGATCCAGCCTATAACATCATTAAATATGTGAAAGCTGAAGGTGCTGATCTTGTCGTCATGTCCACTCATGGCCGAACAGGTTTAGCGCGCTTCATCTTTGGAAGCGTAGCGCATAAAGTAATGCAAGGGCTCAATATTCCTGTACTTTTAATTCGTCCTGATGCTCCTGAAGAAGTGCAAGACGAAGAAGAACTCAAAGTCGAAAGTCTTGATGAGGAGGCATAAGCGCAAGAGGTTCTGGCAAGTTTCTCTTCCAGAACCTCCTCATAGCCCAACTAACTAATCCATGCTTTCTCCACCATCAACATGAATTGTTTGGCCAGTGATGTAGGATGCGGCATCTGAGCATAAAAATAAAACGACATAGGCAACTTCTTCTGGTTGTCCTAAGCGTCCTTGCGGGATGCGATTAAGCTCAAAACGTTCTGGACGTTCTTCTAGCGCATCAATATTAGCAGGACAAACAGCATTGACGCGGATATTAAATGGTGCAAGCTCGCGTGCCATTTCTTTTGTTAAACCGATTACGCCACCTTTGCTAGCCACATAACTCACGCTATTTGCACGTGGTAATGTGTGGCCGGCAGTGCTTGCAATATTGACGATCACGCCACCACCTTCTTCTGCCATCACACGACCCGCCAACTGGCTCACAAAAAAAGTCCCATTCAAATTAACATCGATCACACGCCGCCAATCCCATTCATCCAATTTGATGAAAGAATTGATTTTTTCTACGCTGCTACCATTCACCACAATATCTATTTTGCCAAAAGCATCGCGCATTGCCTCAATCATGGAGCCAACGGTGAGTTTGTTTGAAACGTCAGCATACCATCCTTGAGCAACACCGCCTTCAGCAACAATAGCTTCAGCTACATCATCTGTTTTATCGGGGTTTACATCTACTACAAAAACTGAAGCGCCTGCACGACCTAAAGCCAAAGCAATTGCACGCCCAATACCAAGTGCGCCTCCAGTTACTAGAGCAGCCTTCCCTGTAAGATCGACTGAGAAATTCGTCATAATAGACTCACCAATACCTTTTCAGAATATGCTAAACTACTTTGTGTATACTGTAACCTGAATTATGAAGCATAAAAGGCAAAAATATGGTTACATTTTTCCTAATTCGACACGCAACTAACGAGTGGGTACAAACAGGGCGATTAGCCGGTTGGACACCCAATGTGCATTTAAACGACTATGGCAAACAACAAGCTGCTGCCTTAGGCGAACGTTTGGCTAAGGTTACGCTAACAGCAATCTATTCTAGCCCTTTAGAGCGTACTGTTGAAACGGCAAATGCTATTGCCGCACATCACAACTTAACTGTCATCCTTGAAGAAGGTATTGGCGAAGTACGTTATGGTAAGTGGCAAGGGAAAAAACTTGAAAAACTTGCACAGAAAAAGCGTTGGGCTATTGTTCAAAACGTCCCTTCAAGAATGCAGTTTCCTGAAGGTGAAACGATGCGCGGCGCACAGATGCGCGCTGTCGACACAATAGAGCGCTTATATCTACAATATAACGAACAAAAAGATGCGACGATTGCTCTGGTGTCTCATAGCGACATCATTAAAATGATTATTGCGCATTATCTAGGAATGCATCTTGATTTATTTCAGCGCATTAACATCTCAACAGCGTCGTTGAGTGTATTAGTTTTAGGTAAAGGGCGGCCAACAGTAGAACGAGTCAATGATACTTGTCATAATCCGCCACCACCACCTCCAATTTCGGAAGAAAAAACATCTAAAGATAGCGAGTAAAACTTCTTATGCCAAATCTTGAAATAGAGTTGGATGCTGTAGATTTCATTACTGTAGGTACTATTGGTCCAAAGGGTAAACGTGAATTTCATATTCAAGCGGGCCAAGGCAACCGCATTGTGACGCTGAAGATAGAAAAAGAGCAAGCCCGCCAATTAGCCACTGCCATCGAAGAAATTTTAGAAGAAGTATCACGTTTAACCAATGACCCAACTCTAAAACCAATTGTTAATCTCAATCAATATGACATGAGCCTGCGCGATCCTGTTGAGCCTATGTTTCGCGTCGAACGTATGGGACTAGGATATGATGAAGAACGCGATCGCATTATCTTAGTCGCACAAGAATGGATTCAGCGCACCGATGACCAAGAACTTGAAGACATTTTAGAAAATTTAGGAATACGTCCTAGCGTTGCCCGTTTCTGGGGAACGCGCGAACAATACAAGGCACTTAGTGAACATACCTTGCGTGTGGTAGAGCAAGGTCGCGCCGATCCACGCGAAAACGGCTATTTGATCTATTATTGGACTTAGAAAGCATCGTTTATAAACATTAGTGACAGGATACTCATAATGCCTGAAGAGCCGTATCCCCCACTACCAATGCCCGATCACGATGATCAAGATAAACCCAATGCCTCGCGTATACTTCAGTTATTAAATAAAGGCAAGATCATCGAAGATCACGGTCGGCTACGATGGTCTTCTAACTATACAACCATCGTTACAGTATGTGATGATGAGCTTAAAACGTTGGCAGTATATAAACCTCAACGAGGAGAGCGTCCACTTTGGGACTTTCCAGATGGGACGCTTTGTTATCGCGAAGTAGCTGCCTATACAGTATCAAATGCCTTAGGATGGCATATTGTCCCACCTACAGTATTACGTGAGGGGCCGCGCGGTCTAGGCTCAGTGCAACTGTACATCGAGAATGATACATCTATCAACTACTTTTCTCTATCGGATGATTTCATTCCACAATTATTGTTAATCGCAGCTTTTGACGTGATTGTGAACAACGCCGATCGTAAGGGGGGCCATGTGCTTTTGGATGCACATGGCAAACTGTGGGGCATAGATCATGGGATTTGTTTTCATGAAGAGCCCAAGTTAAGAACAGTTATTTGGGATTTTGCCGGACAACCTATCCCTTCATCAGTGCTAGAAGATATACAGCGCTTCTTAGATGATCTTTGCGCTAATGGCGAAGTGGCGCACTGTTTGAAGCAACTTATTAGCAAGACTGAGTTCAACGCATTGATTGAACGCACCAAAAAACTTGTCAGCCAAAAAGTATATCCTTTCCCATCTGGAAGCGGCCCCAGTTATCCTTGGCCACCTGTATAAGAAACTGAACTCTATACGATACTCAGGTGTATACGTTGCAGATTATATTTGAACCTGCAACGCTTTTTGTTTACTATCTCGTTCAAGTGTAGAATCAGAAAAATTTATTTTTCGGACAACTAAGAGGGACTCTGTAATGATCCAACAGCTCGCATCGCGCATCCGTGACAATATCCAAAAAATCATTGTTGGCAAAACACATATTATTGACCTTGTGATAGCTGCATTGCTAAGTGAAGGTCATATTTTATTAGAAGATGTTCCGGGTACGGGTAAGACAACTCTTGCCAAAGCTCTTGCTGTGTCATTAGGCTGTAAGTTTCAGCGCATCCAGTTCACTCCAGACCTGCTCCCCACTGATATTTCTGGCTTGAACTACTTCAACCAAAAAACACAAGAATTTGAGTTTCGTCCGGGACCTATTATGAGCCAAATTATTTTGGCGGATGAAATTAATCGGGCCACACCGCGCACACAAAGCGCCTTACTTGAAGCCATGCA
>RFGP01000015.1 GCA_003697365.1 Chloroflexota bacterium
TAAGCGCGCTTATCAGTATGCGCTCAACCCATCAATCAATTACGCTATTTTGCCCCAATTCGCTTGTACTCCTGAAACCATATCTGGAGGTTTGCCTACATCTATCGGCGCTGGAGACTGGGAAGTAAATCCAACCAGCCAATACCCAGCGCGCACAGCGGCTATTTACTGCAAAGCAGATGGCAGTATTGAAGTGTATGAAGTGATTAATAGCGTTGGGCAACTAGCTTTTGTAGTTACACCCGCAGACATAGCAGCAGTGGGCTTCGCTCCGGGAGAGAATCGCCTCATTCGATCAGGAGGACAGCTTAACGTACGTTTGTATCGCTTAGGGACAGGAGAATTTCAAGTAAACGCTCCTGCTAATGGTGACCCAAATGGCTATGTTCATATTTGGGGTGGGTGTTAGCTTCTTGTTAAAGGGTGATAAATAGCCGTTTTCTGTAATGACAGACCGCTTATATTTTTTAATGAGTGGTCTGTTTTGGCTTAGACTATATACGTTTTAACGCGAGCAAGTTATACTAAGGTTATCATTAGCGAAGCGTTCTGCCATTCCTATTGATAAGGAGGCTTTGGAAAACAATGGACAACCGCAAAATTCGTGTGCTAATTGCAAAACCCGGCCTTGATGGACATGATCGGGGCGCAAAAGTTATTGCACGTACATTACGCGATGCTGGCATGGAAGTTATTTACACAGGACTACGCCAAACCCCTGAAATGATTATTGAGGCAGCCAGCCAAGAAGACGTAGACGTAATCGGGCTATCGATTTTGTCAGGCGCACATCTCGCTTTAACGCCACGCATTATGGAATTGTTGCACGAAAAAGGCATGGATGATGTTGCCGTCATCGTTGGGGGGATAATTCCACCTGAAGATGTTGAAAAACTGAAAGCAATGGGTGTTGCAGGTGTCTTTGGTCCCGGTTCTGATACAGGTGAAATTGTACGTTTTATTCAAAATTTAGAAATCGTATAATGAGTATGAGTGTTACTGAACTTGTAGAGAAAGCACGAGCGGGCCATCGCAGGTCATTAGCTCGTTTAATTAGCTACGTTGAGAATCAAACCCCAGAAGGTGCCGAAGTACTTCATTTACTTTATCCGCATACAGGTCATGCCTATACAGTTGGTGTAACAGGTGCACCGGGGACAGGTAAAAGCTGCCTTGTTAGTTCTCTAACATTGCATTGGCGACAACAAGGTTATACCGTTGGCATTATTGCCGTTGATCCATCTAGCCCTTTCACTGGGGGCGCTGTTTTAGGAGATCGTTTTCGGATGCGTGAAATCAGTGGGGATGATGGCGTGTTTATCCGTAGTATGGCTTCGCGTGGTCAACTCGGCGGCCTAGCACGAACTACCTTTGATGTCATGCGCATTATGGATGCTGTAGGATTTGATTTTGTTGTCGTAGAGACGGTCGGTGCAGGGCAAAATGAGGTTGCCATTGCAAAAGTTGCTAATACAACCGTTCTTGTAGAAGCTCCCGGATTAGGTGACGATATTCAAGCTATAAAAGCAGGCATTTTAGAAATAGCAGATGTTATCGCAGTTAATAAGGCTGATCGTCCGGGTGTAAAAAATACAGTTAGAGCCTTAAAAGCAATGTTAGAACTAGGACATCGTAAGCGTGTCATATCCCATCATGGCATGATAATGTCTCAAGATGACGGTGCAGGTACCATTGTTGATGATATGTGGATGGTGCCTATTGTTGAAACCATTGCCACTGAGCATAAAGGCATTGATGCATTGGCAGAAGCAATAGCTAGTCACCGCGCCTATTTAGAAGAATCTGGTACACAACTTCAGCTGGAACGAATGCGGTTACGCGAAGAACTGATGGATCGTTTACAAACAACAATGCTGAAAGACTTATTGCAGAATATTGATTCTAAAACACTAGATGATGTGCTTGATCAGATGGTGAGTCGACAACTAGACCCCGAAAGCGCTGTTATGCAACTGCTAGAATATCGTTAAAGGTTTGTGATGACTATATTTGAAATCATTTTGGCGGCAACGGGTACCATCGCGATAGGGTATGGACTGAATGGCGTATTGCGGCAACGTCTAGAAATTTACACTAAAGGCCAAATTCGACTCTATGAAAAGTTGCCTGCCCAGCTTATAGGAGGAGCATTTTTGCTGGCGGGGATAGGTGCTTTTGCGCTTGGTTATTTTGGCATTAGCGCAATAACTATGATTTTTGGTATGCTATGTACAGGAGCTTATTTTGGATTGCGTGCTATTGCCGATCAAGTACAAGCAAACCGTTCTGATGCTCACTTTTCAGTTCCTAGCCAACCAGATTCAGAATAAGCAATACCTAACAACCCTATCATGATCTCCATAAGCATAAGGCGAGTAGATAATTATGCATCTATCACCAGAAACCATTGATGAATACTTTCAGCGCTATTCTTGGACATATACTCGTAGCAGTGAGAACACATGGATTACAGGAGTTCGCACCTCTGTTTCATCATTTCGTATTTTTATACGAATGAGCGAGCATTGGATCTATTTTGTGATTAATCCCTTTGTGGTATCACCACCCAACCCAGAAGATCGGATGCGCGTTTATTATCATATCTTGCGCCTTAATCTAGATATGAATATGGCCAAATTTGGTTTGGATAGCGATGGCGACATCTTTTTAGCAGTAGAATTGCCCACAGAAAACTTCACCTATAGCCATTTTGCTGATGCACTCAATGGCATTTCGCATCATGCTGAGCGTCTTTATAGTGAAGTATTTAATCTTGCTCATAACCCTGATATTATCAAAGGGCGTTTTGATGAGGAGTTAGCGCGCCTGAACCCTCAAATGAAGCTGAAAAAACTTCTTGACGAAATCAAAGATTCTATCGATGAAGATCGTCCAATGCGCCCATTAGACGATGAAGGGCTATCAGACGAAGAGTTAAGCGATAGCCAAGGCCCTATCATCGCAGGTAAGGAAGTACGTATTGTTGATGGTGAAGATGGCAGCATTCGGATTGAGTTTCAAACCGCCCATGACTTTGAAGATGAAGATGAAGATGAGAAAGATGCTTCATCAGATGAGGATGAAGACGAGGGTGAAGTGCCGCCAATCCCCAGTGATCTGCTAGAAGGGGTTGACTCTAATGAAGATGAAGACACTAATGACAGCGAAGACGAACAAGAGACCGATGATTCTGATTCGGATGAAGATGAATTGAAGCCAAATACATAATAAAGTAAACCATGAGACGTTCTCGAAGATATGGGCGTGAGGAATCCTCGCGTCCTGACATTTTAAGCATCATGATCGTCAGTGTAGCAAGTACTACCGTACTTCTATTCTTCTTTCCATGGCTTAACGTTGAGTCCAATTTAAGTGGTTTTGACATCGCGAGCATTACTACGGAGCGTTGGCCACATATGCGCACATTTCCAAATGGAATTGTGTTCATTTTGCCGCTTGTAGTCATTAGCATAGCCTATCAATATTTTCGACGTTGGCGCGATGATAAACGCCCACGTCGTCGTGCGACTACAACGGCCATGCTCGCGATAGGGCTTGCTGCAACTGCCATTTGGATACGTGCTTATACGTTAAATACCACAGACTATTTAAATTTACGCAGCCCAACGATTGTTCAACCCACAAATCCCAACTTACCTGACGTTGAGATTATAGATGGCAAGCGTCGCCAATATACAACAAGCGATATTCTTAGCGAGCAATTTACGGTTGCAATGTGGTTACATGTAATGCTTGGTGCTTCGTTATTATTTTTGCCATGGCTAGATCAAAGACCGCCAGATGAACCACCCGTTTATTAAAGATTAGGATAAAAACTTTCAGACCTCTCATTGAGACTATGTATTGCTAAAGTCCGCTGAGAGGTCTGTTGTTGTCTGTATTTAGCCATAACACCCAAAGGCTATGGGATGATTTTTAATGTCCTTCAACCTCATAGCTTTGGCCAATGTGTGCTGGTGGGCGTGCTTGCCCTACAAATCCAGCCAAAACCACTACGGTTACAACATATGGCAATAAAGCGACCAGCTGTTGCGGAACCACAAGTCCTAAGAATTGAAGCTGACTTTGAAGAGATAGCAAGAGCCCAAATAATAATGCCCCTCCCAAAGCTCCCATAGGATGCCACTTGCCAAAAATCATCACCGCAAGTGCAATGAAGCCCTTGCCTGCTGTCATGCCACGTTCAAAAATACCTACATCCGCGAGTGTCAGATACACACCAGCCAAACCCGCCAACATACCGCTTAAGAAGAGATTAGTATATTGCAGACGATATACGTTAACACCTAAGGTATCTGCTGCGCGTGGATTTTCGCCTATTGAGCGAGTTCGCAATCCCCATACGCTTCCAAATAACCAAAACGTCATAAGGGCAACAATAATAAAAGTGATATAGGTAATGAGGTCTTTATCAAAAAGTACAACACCAACATCACGCAAGAAATGATCACGCGGCCATGGGTTGCTGATCAAGTTAGGAATTTTGCCTTTAGTTTGGGCATTTGCATCATAAAAGTAACCTGTTGCGCCTGCTGCTAGCAAGTTAACCACTGTTCCACTGATAATGTGATCCACCTTGTATTGAATACACAGAACGCCATGAAAAAGTCCCATCAACCCACTTACCAACAAGCCGATGAGTACGGAAATAATCAAACGCGCATCATCAGAAACAGCCATTCCCAATATTGCTGCGTCTTCACCACTCAATGCCACATTGGTAGTGTATCCTACAAAGGCCCCTGTGAGCATCATGCCCTCAATGCCAATATTCACAATACTAGAGCGCTCACTCGCAATACCGCTCATTGCACCCAAAATAAGTGGTATTGATTGGCGTATAGTTGCGTTAAGAACTGCAAAAACAACGACAAGATCAATCGTAGACATCAGCACCCCCCAATTATTTCTGACCCCAGCTACTACTCAACCGTTGGCCGCCTGTACTTCCAACACGAACGCGATAGATATATTGAATAATCTGAGGCGCAGCGATAAACATCAAAATAAGTGCTTGTACCAACACCACAAGCTCCGGAGCAACACCCGTGCGTTGCATTCGCGTTGAACCTTGTTCTAATGCGCCAAACAAAAATGCTGAAAAAATAATGCCAATGGGATGATTTGCAGCCAGTAGTGAGACCGTAATGCTATCAAAACCTAGTCCCAAACTCTGGTTTGCCTCATAATAACCATTGACCCCCAAAGTTTGAATAACACCGGCCATTCCTGCCAAAGCACCAGCAATTGCCATCGTCAGCATCGTCTGACGAGGCACATTCACTCCCGCATAACGTGCTGCGTTGGGGTTTTGCCCCACCATTCTTAGCTCAAAGCCAAAAGTTGTACGATTGACAATAATCAGGACAATGATCGCAGCAGCGACAGCGATGAAAATCCCAACATTCAAGGGATCAGCTGGTGGTGGGTAATCGAACACAACTGGAAGTCGTGCATTTTCCAGAACAGGGCGTGAACGTTGAACAGCACCAGAATTTGGATCAGTAAGCGGGCCGGGACGAATTCGTCCATCCGTGCTACCATTAGAAATCAACCATTCAGCAACACGGCTTGCAATGAAGTTAAACATAATGGTAGTGATCACTTCGTTTGCGCCATAATAGGCTTTGAGTGCGCCCGGTATACCTCCCCAAATGGCACCAATTAAAGCACCAGCACCAAAAGCAAGTGTGATATGCAGCCATATCGGCACACCTAGATCAGTTGCGCCAATCCATGCTGCGGCAACAGACCCCATAATAAGTTGCCCTTGTGCACCAATATTAAAGAGCCCGCCTTTAAAAGCAAACCCTACGGCAAGCCCCGATAAAATAAGCGGCGAGGTCTTCAGTAGAGATTGGATGAGTCCACGTGGCTCAAGCAGTGCACCATCAATAAGAGCTTGATAAGCAGCTACTGGGTCACGCCCAGCTAACAGAATTAAGATCGCCCCTGCTATAAGTGCCGTTAAGATTGATAATATTGGCACAATTAGGGTTTGCCCAAACGCTTGAAGAGCAGACCCTAATGTTCGCCCATTTAACCCATTTGGTGCGGATGGCATGGCAGGGCGAGATGCTTCCGCTTGTATTGACATAGAATATACCGTCCTGCAAAAAACGTATAATTACAAATTCAATGGACTGATTATAACCACACTTTAGAAATTGTCGTCCCCCAATTGTTCAAGAATCAACTTTAAAGCGGCTTGTACACTTGCTGCTTTATTGGCAAAGCGATCACCATCCCAAACGTAACGCCGCACCACTGTCATATCTGCAGTCACATAGCTAATATATGTAAGTCCAACGGGTTTATCAGGCGTTCCACCATCGGGGCCTGCAATGCCTGTAATGCCAATAGCGATATTAGCGCCAAAAGCCGCCCGTACACCGCGCGCCATCGCCGCAGAGACTTGTTCACTCACCGCACCAAAAACATTTAGTGTATTTTCCTGTACACCGAGTAAAGAATGCTTAGCTGTATTGCTATAAGCAACAATCCCTCCCAACATATAAGCTGAACTGCCGGGTATATTGGTCAATTCATGCATCAGCATCCCACCCGTACAACTTTCAGCACAAGCAATGGTTAAGTTTTGTTCACGTAGTAAGCGTGCTACTTGACTCGTTACTTGCATGGTCATCCTAAGCGTCTCCCAATTAAGACCCTCTGCGCTAGTTGTTGCCCCAGCGCCTGTGGTTGGTCAACAATAATCACATCTAATCTGATATGTGGCCATCGTTCGCTGATATTTTCAGTCAGCCAGTCTACCATATCTGGCCCTGTAATGGCAGTTACAGCCACAGTTTTTTCTGGAGGAATGTTTCCCAAAAATTCTAAATCACTCAGTAAGCTGGGCTTAAACGTATCCCAATATGTTTCAGCTTGTTGAAAAAACCATGCGGTTTCAAAATTTGGAACTAAGAACACAAAATGATGATCCGGATCAGCAACAGGTGTTTCAAACACAACTGCATCAATATCACCTAATGCCGGTAAAGCAGGCACAGGTTTGATCATTGGGGGTTTTTGTGCCAAGCGTGTTCCAACGGGAAGTTCACCCGAAGCAGTGAGATAGTATTCATCAAATTTCCAAAGGCAAACACCAAAGAACCATGGCGGCGCGGTTGTTGCTATCCAATCAAACATCGCCGCTGTTGCTTCCGCATGGCTATACCATGTATAGGGTGGATAACGATTATCTTGCTGCCGAACATCTTCTAACCCAACAGGTGGAGGAATGCCGCCTTCTGTACCAACGAAAGGAATCGCCCCCACCCCAAACATCTCGCGTAATAGATCATGAATAACTGTTGTGCTGCCTAAAAGGCTTACGGTATCCCCAAACGGCGCGAGGGGCGTGCCACCATACACCGTACGGCCGGGATCATCAGCTTGATTAATGGGATCATAAGGATATTCAAAGTGCCACCCTCCTTCATCAGCATTCTGAAGATGAGGAGGGCGCGCGCTCGTTGGCCCACCATTAGGCATCTCTTGATAGAAATGATTAGCAATATAAGGATGTACTGCTATGTACGCCCCATTATTTAATACGGTGCGAAAACGCTCATAATGTACATCAAATAAATAATTGAGCATTCCACGAATCCATGAAATTGTGTCTAAATGAGTGCCATCATTTACATCAGCTAGAGAAGGAAAAGCTGGATAACCGCCAATACTGATGATAAATTCTGCCCATGCAAGCCAATTATCCATCAAGGGGCCAACAACAGCACGATCATTAGGATTTTTATTTGCCCCTGAGGGCCATTCAATATCTAAATTAGGTTCGTTGTAGTGTTCAAACCAACGCACCCCTGCATCACGATACTGTTGATATTGTTGCAATGCAAGGCTATCCACTGGTGCATTACCGGGGCGTTCGCGATAAATACGGATGATAGGCGTAATGTTTTCGCGCATAGCATTTTCAGCCAACGCAATTTCACCGTCTGACAACGCAACAATTTTAGCCCATCCAAAACGATGACGACTTAGTAACTCAATGTTGAGGTAGTTTAATGCGCTATGCATTCCACGTGGATTAAGAGACCAGCGATATTCGTTTAAATTCATTGCACCTATTCAATTATGACTAACAATTGCTATTGTCCTAAGGGTCGACCAAAAGGGTGATTTTGTTCAGCACGCGCTTCTAATGTTAAAAGCACATAATTGACATAATCATACACAAGCGCATCATGCCGCACAGAGGGGAAACGTTTTTGCATTTCTTCGCGCACAAAATCTGCGGTATCACTACGAGCAATGGTCGTCACCACAACGCTTTCATCTGCAGGAGTATACTCGATAAGATTTAAGTCATATGTAACAATTGGCCTAAAAGTTTGCCAATAACGTTGCGCCCCTTCAAAAAACCAGCGTGCACCAATGCCGGGTGCAAAATAAAGAAAATGATATTGTACAGCAGTACCCATCTACGATGTTGGCCTCATTGATCTCTAGTGACGCGAATTTTCATGGAAAATAATGGTCGTTTCACCCATTGTGATAACGGTTTCATCTGTCAGGCGTACAGGACGATTAATAAAGTTTCCACTAACCATAGTACCGTTAGAACTGCCCAAATCCTCAATATACCACTGACCATTCTCTAGGTAGATGCGAGCATGAGGACGTGACACTGCATGATCAGGAAGCATCACTTCCCATGTTGCATTACTCACTGCGCGTCCAAATGTGATGATGTCTTTATAGAGCAAAATACGTTGCCCACTAAGGTCACCAGAAACGACAGATAGATATGGGCGATTATAACTAGGCGGTAGTGGTTCGGTTGTTGAAATAGTCGGCGCAGGGATGGCAAAATCAGCTGAATCTAAGCGATCGGTTTCTTCAATCGGTAAGGCAACAAAGCGCAACGTTGGCCCATAAAGCCGTAAAACGTCCCCATCAATTAAGGGATAAAAATCAACAATACGCTCTTCGTTAACAAAAATGCCATTTGCACTGCCCATATCAACAACAACAAATACCCCACTCCGATATTCTATAGTTGCATGGTGACGTGAGACTGTTCGCTCAGGAATATAGATTTCGTTATCTTGGCTGCGTCCAATAGTTAACCTTGCCCCTTCATGCAGAATATATTCTCGCATCTCTTGTGTTTCGGGGTCTTGCCAAATTAATTTCGCTATGGCAGCCACCTGCTCAGTTGTCATCGAGACCTCCGTGCCGGAAACCACCCAAATTTAACGGGCGGAGAAAAGCACGACTGGTGCGTGTCGCTACCACCGTGCATCGGTCAAAAGGAAGTGCGCAATAACACACTACCTATAAGGTGATCATAGACCAATTTCTATTTATCAGCTAGTGAAAGTCTAGACTGATGAGTACGCCTGTATCAATCCCCTGTTGCATGTTGCTGCAGACGCTTAACCCGCCAAAGCGTGATGGGGTTATCCATCTTTGTGAAGATGATACCCGTTAAGATGAGCATTCCACCAACGATCAATCGCCAATCCAAAGGTTCTCCTAGCAAAACAACACCTAATGTTACACCAATAGGAGGCGTTGCATACGTTACTAAAGAAGCGCGTACTCCCCATGTAGCAATAAGGCTATAGAATAAAAAGTAAGCGATGAAAGTGTTGATAACAGCTAATATAATAGCAGAGCCGATTGATGTAAAACTTGCGCTTGCATATGGCAATGGTTGAATAGTAATGAGCGTGGTGGGCACAATAGCTATCGCACCAAAGATCAAGCTCCATCCTGCGGTTGTAAACGGATCAAGATGTCGCAACTTTAAGCGCAACATAACAATCGAAGCAGCATATGAAATCGAAGCTAGCAAAACCGCTAGCTGACCGATCAGCGATCCACCCGTTCTGAGATCATTCGACATGAGGATGATAATTCCTAAAAAGCCAACGATCAGCCCAAAAACTTTCACAAGATTTAGCCGCTCATCTGCCAACACAAAATGCGCAATCACTAGATTCGATAGGGGAACAGTTGCATTGAGAACAGTGGCCAAACTGCTATCAATACGTGTTTCGCCGAATGA
>RFGP01000138.1 GCA_003697365.1 Chloroflexota bacterium
GCATTGATTTTGACATCACTTTCATCAGAAGGCTCAATAATATATCCTGTTCGAGAATCTATAAACAATGCTACATTTTCGCGTTGATGCGTGCCCGCATTACCTGAAGATGAGATTGATATGCGCATAGTAGCGAAATTTTAATATAATACCTTATAGGTTTATTTAACACGAAAGGAATTCTATTGTGAAACGTGCATTGTTTCTAGTCTTTGGTATGATGTTGTTGGCAACTTTAGCGTGCGAAATCAGCTTTAGCACAGCTAGTGCTAGTATAGATAATGAAAGACTTGCCACCGACCAAGACGGTAATAATCGTACTACCACTTTTGCGCCCACTGATACAATTTATGTGGTCTTTGATCTGAAAGACGCTCCTAATGATACCACTGTGCAAACTGTATGGTATGCGCTTGATGATAGTGGTGAAACCGAACTCTATCGTTCAGAAACATTAGAAACTTCGACTGCTCGTATCTATTTTAATCTTAGTAATGCTACACTACCAGAAGGGCGCTATAAAGTGGACATATTACTAAATGGCGAGCGCGAAAGATCACTTGAGTTTACAGTGGTTGCGCCATAGTAATGAATTATGGCTCGCTCTCAATCGTTAATGTTGCTAACGGTAAACTTGCATCGGATGTATCAACATTGGGCTGAAGCCTTACAGTTGGTGCGTTAGCATCATAGACAACAACGTGTAGCTGATATTCGCCCGACGGCAGTTCTTGGTCGATAATGATTCCATGATTATCAATGATGGTTTCTTCAAGTTGAAAACTAGTTGTCGGGCGTAAGTTATTTGATGGCTCGCTGTCATGTTGGTCGGCTAAAAATCCTTCAGGTGTTAATAATTGGACAGATATTTTGTACCGTGTTGTTATTGGGGCCGTTGCCTGCCAATAAAGCGTTACACCAACAACATCTCCTCTTCCAGCGATAAATTGTTGGGCAGAAAGCGAAAAACCTTGCAACTTTAAGACATCACCGAATTGAACATCAAGTGGATGTTGAGGTTGACTTGGTGGCGCTTCTAAAACAGCATATTGAATTAGCTCTACATCTGTAACCCATTCTCGCCGAACAACATAGGCATAAGCATCAAGTGTTGATTGTACAATGGCATTTGGATCTCGTTCGGCTTGTCCCCACAGCACTAAAAAGATACGATCATGCGTATGGATTAAGTTTTCAGTCTCGCGTTGTGTTGCGGCATCATCCCCACCTAGCCCACGTGGCAAACCGACAACTTCACTTTTTCCTTGAAAATAATAACTGAATACTTCTTGTTGATTAGGAGCATTGAGAATAACAACGCTATTATCAGTTTCTAGCATTTGGATAATGTGGGTGATGGTGCGATAATCGCTGCGTTGATAGGCGGCATCTTCATAAAGGCGCTTAAGGTGAGTGGGATAAGGCCAGATTAAAATGACGAAACTTGCTATAGCCACAATTGCACTGATTGGAGGCCGCAAACGTGCTAAGTTGATGATGCCTACACTGAGCATTAGTGCAGTTGCACCTTGTGCTGGTAACAAAAACTTGAGATTAGCTTCGCGATATGCTCCTGAAAGAAGCAGTGAACCAACACTCAATACACAAATGAATAAAGGAAGTAATAGAGCTGACTGCTGACGTATAGCTAGTAAACCTATGAGCAAGATACCTATCGAAATCATATAACCAGCGGGAGCAATTTCTGTGGCCGTATTGCCATAAAATAATATTTCAAAGATTCGAGAGAGGCGCTCAAGGGTTGTTGTGGTGTCGCCTGTAGTGGGCCATGTGGTGACTTGTTGATAAGCGGTTGGCAACCATAGGCTAAACAACCCTATCGTTATAAGGTTAAGCGATATGAACAGCTTTAACCGTAAATTATCCCGATGTAGAAGCCATCCCCACAAAAAAAATAATCCTTGTGCGAGCATGATAAAGGGATAGGTGTAATGTGTATAAAGTCCGATTGTGTTTATGAAGGCTAAAGATAATGCCCATTGCCATATATGTTGGTTGGCGTTTAAAAAGCGCAGCATCAGCCAAACACTAAGTAAGCTGATCGCGCCAAATTGTGCATACATGCGCGTTTCTTGAGCGTAATAGATCGCAAACGGCTGTATGGCAACTAGGAAGCCCGCGATAATGCCACTGCGGTATCCCTTTAAATTGCGTCCAATCCCAATAACTATGCCAATGGTGAGGATGCTCCAAAAAACCGAAAGCATCCTTAAACTCAATTCTGTTGTGCCAATTAAGCTGATCCATAATTTTAGGATTAGGTAATAAGCGGGGGGGTGTATGTCACGACTTGTTGCAGCAATCAGATCAGGGATAGATCGCTCAGCAAGGCGCAGACTATTGCCTTCATCATGCCACAATGATTGCGTTGTGATATTGTGTAGGCGAAGCGCCGTGCCTAGCCCTAAAACAACAATTGCCAACAGCAAGAAACGCGCGCGCATTACACTTCGTCTCCAATGAAGCGATTAAGTATTCCCATTCCAAATAGGTACCCTAACATCAAGATTGCCCATCCGCCGATTAATACTTGAGAATACGGGCGCGGGCGCGTTGTTCCCACGATTCACCTTCTTTTTGTTCCTGCCATATCCCAGACTGAATATAGTTTTTGAGGCTGTTATAGATCGGTGTTGGTTCACCAGAAGGTTCAACAAGTCGAAAGTAATAGAAGGCTTGGCCTTTTTCTAGATCGCTGGGGCGCTTCAAAAACCAGTAATGCATTACTCCTACCCATGGCCAATCTTCTAGCATTCTTTCATAAGCAAGTGGGGCCCATTTAGCAGCTTGTTCCATTGTCACTTGACCATAGGTGTTATAGCCTACAATGGAGGGATCATTGGGAACAGGATTCCAACCGACTTCGCTAATCCAGATGGGTTTATGTTCATCTCCATTTGCCACCATTATATCGCGCAGCCATTCGTGGCGAGCAAAATTCATAGTAAATGGTCGCAAGCGCCGATCTGTTGGGCCACTAAAAAGCCCATAGCCTTGAGCACTTAAAACATCGAAACATTCACCTGCACCAAAATCATACATTTTCTGTAAGAAGAGCATATCAAAGGCATCTCGCCCTGAAAGATCAATCGTGGGGCCAATGGCTGCTGTATGGATGACAATATTCGGATCAACTGCTTTTAAGGCTGTATAAGTGCGACACAGCAGCTCAGTATAGCCAGCAGGATCAACCAATTGTTCACCCCATTCTGGATATAAGTTCGGCTCATTCCATATCTGATAATGGGTAATGTGTCCTTTATAACGTGTGGCGACCGCAACTGCGAAATCAACGAAATCTTGAAGATTAGCTGGAGGGCCATATGCGAGTGTGGTGTTTTCTGGTAATGCCCATGATGGCGTAGGAGAACCGATACGTGCCAAAATATTTACGCCATACTCATCAGCTAGTTGGACGATATGGTCGTATTTTTCCCATGAAGAATAAGAATCAAGACGTTGTACACCGCCAATAACGCGGTTTTCATCTACGTTACGTTCATCCCAAAAAATGCCTTTACCATAGATTTCGATGTCTTCCCATGTAAATTGTTGGCGTAGCCAACCGATTCCAGCCTCAGCAATTAATTGCATGGACTGGCGGCGTTTTGTTGCTTCTGCTTCCAATTCTAAGAAAGCGTTAATACCGAAAGGATTTTCTGGGCGATGTTGAATATGTGTTGTATCGCCAAACTGAGGATTACGGCGCGTATAATTGGCGATGTATTGCGCACCACCCAAAAGCTGCTGCATGGGTTCGGTTTCGCCTGTAACATTCCATAGTAGATCATCAACCATGCCATCAAATTTCAGATCAAGCCCTAGTGCAACGATGCCAATGATAAGGGCAAACAAAATCGCGAGAAGCGTTTTCATTTGAAAACCGAAAAGATGTTTGAATAATATTTGGCGCACGCTACCATCCATTGTTTCTATGAATAAGCGGATACTTTCAATAAATCTAGCAAATTCTACAAACGTTTCGCTAGGGTACTTGTCATTTACCTAAGCTCCGTGCTATTCTATATACACCGTTTTAGTAAATATAGATAACTAGATGATGCAAATTCAACTCAGTATGACATTGACGACTACTACCACTACTAAGGGCATGGGTACCGGCTGTACACCATGTGTCGTCGCGTCGCTGAGTTAAGTTCAACAACGCAACTCATTATCAACATCAGTGAACAACCGCGACGAGCACCAAGCTGTCGCGGTTTTTTCATCAGAATATGGCACTTAATACACCAACCCGTGAGGAGAACAACACACTATGACGACGTTAGTTATGAAATTTGGGGGAACATCCGTAGGGAGTGCAGAAGCAGTTCGGCAAGTTATATCGATTGTCAAAGATGCAAAAACGCGCTGGCGAAATATTGTAGTGGTTACATCAGCCATTCGTGGGGTAACAGATACGTTGGTGAGCCTAGTAGAAGC
>RFGP01000139.1 GCA_003697365.1 Chloroflexota bacterium
ACCACCGTCACCTTCAACGCCTTCGACCCCGATGGCGATGAGCTCAGCGTTGAAGTCAATATTGATGACCCCAATATCGCTAGCGTTCAACTTACGCCGAATGCCAATGAGCTAGTCATCACTGCCTTAGCGCAAGGCGTGGCGAACATCACCCTCAATGTCACCGATACGGGTGGAGAGCCTGCTAGCGCCGCCTTCACGCTTGAAGTTAGCGCGCACAACAATCCGCCCACCATCGAGCCGCTCCCGCCACTGACGCTCAATGTCGGCGAGAGTACCATTGTCACCTTCAACGCCTTCGACCCCGATGGCGACATATTGGTTGTCAATTTCATTTCTGATAATCAAGCTGTTGCTACCACGACAGCTCTAAGTGCAACTGAAGTTAGTGTGAATGGCGTGAGCGTTGGCACTGCAACTATCACAGCTACTGTTAGCGATCCTAGTGGTGCAAGCGCATCGACTGCTTTCACAGTTACAGTCAATGCAGTAAACCAAATTCCCAACATTGAACCTATAGCCCCCATAACATTCACAGTAGGTGATACTCAAATCATTCCAGTTGTGAGCAGTGATCCTGATGGTGATGTAATTTCAATTACTCCACAATCTGATAATACTGCTATAGTGGAAGCGCTCATGATTTCCGATAATGAATTACAACTCACTGCAACAGGTGTTGGGGTGGCGACAATAACACTGATTGCAGATGATGGGCGTGGTGGGCAAAATTCAACTTCATTCCTAGTTACTGTGAATGCGCCGCCTGCTGAAACGCCAATTTTTGACATCAACACCATTGATGAGTATCCTGAATTTGGCTCCCTCAACAGCGACTTAGGGCAAATTTATAGCGCAGGGGTTAACAATAGTGGCCTTAACCCAGTCGCATTCTCAATAGTTGGTAACTTGCCCTTGCCAGCTGACTTGTTCGATGCAATTGAGCAAGGCAATTACAACTTGGGTGATTATCCTGATTTGCAAAATGCCATTCAGCACTTTGATTTTGCTTATCAAAGTCAAGCCATAAATGATAATTGGACATTGGGCGATATACTAACAGTTGGACATGGAGGCGCGGAATGTGATCCAACTGAAACACCGTTAGATTGCGAACTACGCTTAAGGCGGCCCGTTGTTGTGTTCATCAGTATAGCTCCCAGTAATGCTACGCTTGTATCACCAGAAACATTTGCTCAACAACTCAACGATGTTATTACAGTGGTGTTACAAAACAATAGCGTCCCCGTTTTGTTAACTTTAGCAGATGACGGTACGGTCGATTCTGCCACACTGTCAGTATATAACCAAGCAATCGTAGAGGCAGCTAATGCCCCAATCAACTATCCTAACCTCAATATTCCAGTATGGAATGTTGCACGGACAGTATCACAAACAACACAAGGGGCGAATACAACAAGTCCACTTGGCATAGCAGATTTTAGTAATGACAGTTTAAGCTATGGCAACAACGCAAAAGGATTCGGGTTGTTGCGCATCTTAGAAGCATTTAGACAAGCATTCATGACAGGGTGACATCTTAGAGAGTGGTAAGGAGATCATACCTTACCACCCATTTTCTAACAATCACGCAAGTGTTCGCTCAAGTTTTAGAGTAAAATATAGTAGCAATCTATAGCAACATCAGAACGGCTATCCCTAAATTATGGACCTTATCTGGACACTTCAAAGTATTGATGCAACTGCCATTCTTGATATATTGTTGGTTGCAGGACTGATTTTTGCAACATCATTTCTTGTGCGTGGAACAACTGCAATGCCGTTGTTGCGCGGTGTTGTAATTCTGCTTGTCGCGATTGGTATCATTAGCAGTTTATTTGATTTAGTCGCATTAAATTGGTTATTGCGCAATATCTTAACAGCCTCAGCAGTTGCGATACCCATTATTTTTCAGCCAGAATTACGTAGAATGCTTGAACGTTTGGGGCGCGCGCGCCTCATGCTCGGACAAGTTAACTCTAACACACAACAAAATGTCATTGATGCCATTTGCCAAGCAGCTAGTCGTCTGTCTGAAAGGCGACATGGGGCGTTAATCGTACTTGAGCGTGGCGATATTTTAGATGAGTTCATTGACACAGGCGTTTATTTAGATGCGGCGTTATCACCACAATTGTTGTTAACGATTTTTTGGCCCAAAACAGAACTTCATGATGGCGCTGTAATTGTACGTGGAGATCGTATTATGGCAGCTGGGTGTGTGCTCCCACTGTCTTCTGCCCGACAAATAACCGATCGCAAAATGGGAACCCGACACCGTGCTAGTGTTGGAATGTCAGAAGTTTCAGATGCTGTAGTGGTCACCGTCTCAGAAGAAACAGGACAGATCAGCGTTAGTAACCGCGGACGCATGATCCGTCGCTTAGATGCCAAACGGCTTGCGACAATACTCTCAACCTTCTATAGTAGTGAAGAAACGACAGAGCAAAATAGATTAGATAAATTAGTCTTGAAGGTGCGGCGTTGGCTCGGTGCTGCAACCGATAATGAACGAGGTGATGCAGCAGCATGAGGCGTTTAGAAAGTCCGGCTGCTCAATTTTTCTTAGATAATCTAGGTTGGATGGTCATTTCATTAGGCTTAGCATTAGTGATTTGGGTGGTTGCTACATTAAATGTAAATCCTATAGAAGAACAAGAGCTCCCTAGTGCAATCCCCATTACTTTTCTAGAACCGACTAATGAAGACTACGCGCTTTATTATAGTGCCACACTGCGCCGAGAAGCACGAGTTTCTGTGCGTGCGCCACGCCGTGTATTGAACGAATCTATTGATGCTGAAGATATAGAAGTGATTGCTGATTTACGCAAGCTAGAGAGCGGCACTCATGTTGTACGCCTAGAGGGACGTTTTAAGGAAAATACAAGCGCCCAAATCATTTCCATCTCTCCCTCAAATATTACGGTTGAAATCTTCCCGCGCCGTACAATAACGATGGAAGTACGGATTGATACAACCGGCACTCTGTCTTCTAACTATATCCTAGAAGAGGTATCGTGTGTTCCAGAAGAAGTCACACTCAGTGGCCCTGATATTGCCATTAATCGAGTTGGTTGGGCAACTGTACAACTTCCCATACAAAACATTAGCGGACGTTACAATAGTAGTTATGAAGTACAGCTATATAGCAACAGTGGTGCTTCCTTATCAACACGTGATAGCAATAATATCACCATCTCTCCACCGCAACTTGATTGTACAGTTGCTATAACAACTATTGAAGAAGGCGAGACACTACTCGTTGATCCTGTCATTGTCGGAAATCCGCCGCCTGAATACATACGTGGTGACTTCAATGCCATTCCTAGTGAAGTACTGGTGATCGGCGATCCTGAGCGTATCGCTGAGTTGGGTGGTGTCGTTCAAACTCAAGAGATCAACATCGAAGGCCGTACCTCTACTTTTAGCCGCGAAGTTCAGTTAGTTTTGCCAGAAGGGCTAGAAGCAATTCCAGCAGTAACAACAGTGACCATTAATATCATGCCGCGTATTGTCACTCGTCAAATAGAGGAGGTCCCCATTCAACCCATCAACATTTCACCTAATTTGATCGCATCTTCACTAGTTCCACAAACGATCACCGTCACTTTTGAAGGGCCAGCAGCCATCATTAATGACTTAGAAAAAGAAGACTTGCGCATTACAGTTGATTTACAAGGACGTGGCGCAGGTACATATACTGAGTTGCCTATTACTGTTGAGTTATTGCGTGAAATTGAACGAAATCAAGTTACAATTACTGCACAGCCACAAACTGTGAACATTGTCATTAGTGCCCCACCTAGCCCAACCCCAGCGGTTACATCAAACGGCATATTTGGGGGATAATAGCACTTAAAATAATAAAAGGAGTTTGTTATGGATACGAGTGAATTAGTTGCTTTATTAATTATCGGTTTGGTTTCAGGAACTGCAGCAGCTTCAGTGACTAGCGGGCGTGGCAAGCGTTCAATGAATGATTGGATTCGTAATACCGTTATTGGCATTATCGGCGCAATTATAGGCAAGCTCATCTTTGATATTTTAGATATTGGCTTGCCAAGTTTTCTAAATGCAGCTGTTACCCCCGCTGATCTTCTCATAGCGTTTATTGGAGCACTAATTGTTATTTTTCTAGCGCGTTTTATACAGCGTTAGAACAACATCTGTGCGTCTAATCTCATAATATGCGCTCGTACTTCAGCGCATATTATGCGCTTACCTATTGTTTAACCGATAACAAGAAAATATTTAACAGAGGCACTCACAAATACGAGGAACTTAAAAAGGCCTGTTGATAGGCCCATTTTGTGTGCTTGATATGCATAGTATAGTTTGCCGAAGGTGGGAGTCGAACCCACACTCCTATACAGGAACTGCGCCCTGAACACAGCGCGTCTGCCAATTCCGCCACTTCGGCTTTTACATGCCGCATTGTAGCCGAAAGCCAAAACTGTTACAAGGGGAATTTAGCCGATCTCAAGCTCCTTCTCAGAAGATTGAAGTGGCCCATCCCGTTCAATCAGATACTGCTCAACCCAAGCGCGATCATACTCACGTATAAATTCATTAGCTTTTTCTACAAGGTCGCGACTACCGATATAAAGCGGGGTTCGTTGATGTAGGTAATGTGGCTGAATATCCATAATTCTAGATATACCATCTGTTGCCATCCCACCCGCTTGCTCAGCAAGAAAGGCAAGAGGTGCACACTCATACAATAACCGTAATTTGCCGCTAATATCGCCCTCGCGCAGACTGCCCGGATACAAATATACGCCTCCCTTAAGTAAGTTTCGATGGAAATCTGCCACTAATGAACCAATGTAGCGTTGTGAAAGGGGTTTATGACCTTCTCCATGTATGCCTTGTAACCATTTGACATAACGCCTTACGCCGGGAGTCCAATACTTTTCATTGCCTTGATTCACGCTATAGTATTTGGCCTTTTCAGGAATTCGGATATTCTCGTGGCTTAGCAGAAATTCACCCACACTTGGATCAAGGGTAAAGCCATGCACACCTTGACCAGTGCTATACACCATCATCGTGCTTGCACCATAAATCACATATCCCGCAGCAGCAATCTGCGTTCCCTTTTGCAACACATCTTCTAATGTTCCGCGTGGATGATCTGATATTTTACGGAAAATAGCGAAGATTGTACCGATGCTGACATTCACATCAATATTTGATGAACCATCTAGCGGATCGTACACCAGAACATAACGCCCAGTGTCATATTTTTCAGGTATAGGGATAATGTCTTCATTTTCCTCGCTAGCCATAACAGCTAGCCGCCCTGTGTGATCGTTCATCTGAAAAATAACGCGATCGGCGAAAACATCAAGTTTTTGTTGGTCTTCACCGTGCACATTTGAGGTGCCCGCTTCCCCCAGAATATTTACAAGTCCGGCGCGGGTTGTTTCTCGTGCGATAATTTTTGCCGCTAGGGCTATATCATACAAAAGAGCCGTGAAGGCACCTGTTGCACTCGGAAAGGCTTTTTGCTGTTCTAAAATATGGCGTTCTATGGTGACAATTTTTGACATACTTATTCCTCATCCTTCACACCGCCAAAACGTCTCTCTCGTGAACAATAGTGCTCCAGCGCTTTACGCAATTCCTCACGATTGAAATCTGGCCAAAAAACAGGAGTGGAGTAATATTCCGCATAAGTGGCTTGCCAAATCAAAAAGTTACTGAGTCGCAACTCACCACCCGTTCGGATGATTAAATCAGGGTCTGGTTGAAAAGCTGTGTAAAGATGTTGGCTAATTGTCTGTTCTGTTATTTCTTCGGCTGGAATGCCCGCCGCTACGATTTGCTTTACAGCGCGCACAATCTCTGCCCGACCGCCATAATTAAAAGCGACATTTAAAATCAAACGATCATTGTTCCGCGTTTGCTCAATCGCTTTTTGAATTTTGCGCTGAAGGCGAGGTGCCAGCCCATCAAGCTCACCAATGTGGCGTAGCTGAACCCCTTGCTTATCCAAATTATCGAGCTCACGCTCAATATAATAGTCAATAATACTCAGCAAAAAGCTCACTTCAGCTTGGGGGCGATTCCAATTCTCGGTTGAAAATGCGTAAATTGTGACATACTTGATGCCAAATTCACCACAGGCTTCGAGAATTTCTTTTAAGTTTTCTACGCCCTGCCGATGCCCTTCACTACGTCGTAAGCCGCGGGCTTTCGCCCAGCGGCCATTACCATCCATAATAAAACCAACGTGCTTAGGCACAGGGCTCTCAAAAACTATCGGCTTATCTTGTGTTTGTGTCGTCACATTATCCATCATTCATCTCAATACTAGAAGGAGGCTTAAACCTCCATGATTTCTTCTTCTTTACGTTTACCCATATCATCTATCATCTTGATATAGCGATCGGTGAGTTTTTGAATTTCATCTTCGCCATGACGTAGGTCATCTTCAGAAAGTTCGCCTGCTTTTTGTTTCTTACGTAGTTCATCAATCGCACTACGGCGAATATTACGTACTGCAATACGTGATTCTTCTAAACGTTTGCCCACGAGTTTCACTAGCTCTTGACGGCGCTCTTTTGTAAGAGGAGGAATATTTAAGCGAATAACATTACCATCGTTATTTGGCGTAAGCCCAATATCAGAATTCATGATCGCGCGCTCAATATCCTTTAGAATAGTGCGATCATAGGGGTTGATCATAATAGTCTGGGGTTCTGGCACGCTAAGACCTGCAACAGTATTCAGTGGCACAGGTGAGCCATAATATTCAACAGTAATGCGTTCAACAAGCGCAGTTGATGCCCGCCCAGTACGCATCCCCATTAACTCATGTTCAAGAACTTGTAACGTTTGTTGCATTTTACTTTCAGCATCTTTAAGAATTGACTTTATCATTATTCTAATCTCCAAGTATTACGCATTTATAGTCATCAAAATTGTTACTAATAAGCGCAACCTTGTCAAACATTTGTTAACATTGAACTCTAATCAGATACACTTTTTCTTGATGATAAGCGCAATAACCTATTATATCTAAAAATTTATAAGTTTATTGAACTGTATACAAAATAAAATTAATTTCGTGTTTTTGCAATAATCAGTTTCTATTGAAAAACAAAAAGGATGTATCTCATTTGATACACCCTAGCTCACAAAATGCCCATTGTGGACCTGAGGAGATTCGAACTCCTGACCTCTACAGTGCGATTGTAGCGCTCTCCCAGCTGAGCTACAGGCCCTAAAAGATAGGCGAATTATAATCCTGCCCATGACACCTGTCAAGCAACGATTAACAGCACACTTTGTATAATGAAGGTGTAGAGCATGATGTTCAGCAGGTTAGGTAATGCTACCCACAAACAAATCTAGTGCTGTGTGAATATCTACTTTTCCACTTTTGACTGCAATATCAGTATCCAAAAGATGAAAATAAATTGCTTCCAGCTGCTGCAGGCTAAAATTACGTGCTTGTTGAACCAATTTTTTAGCGACAAAAGATTTTTGTCCTATTTGGTTAGCTACACTAGCAACGTTGCCCCCTTCATCCATAACTTCGCGCGTAAGAAGTAATAAGCGAAATTGGCGAATAATCATGCCAAACAATTGCATAGGGTCTTGTTCATCATGTTCAATTTTATGATGTAAAAGGGTCATGGCGCGGTACCCATCACGCCGCCCTATTGCATCGACCATTTCAAAGATGTCAGCCTCACCAACATAAGGTGTTAACAAAGCGACAACCCGTTCAGTAATTGTTCCACCAATCCCCACAAAAGCCGCCATTTTATCCAGTTCTGCATCAGCGCGTCGTAAATCATTCCCGATAACGCTTGCTAATGCCTGTGCTGCTTGGGGTTCTATCTTTACATCATAAGTCTGTACATGTTTTTGGATCCAAGCAACAGGGTTTTTAGGCACATCGTATTTCTTCACATAGCCTGTTGGGGTTTGATGAATAAGTTGCAAAATAGGGTGACTATCACTTAGCGTAGTGTTCTCGACAAAAACCAACCGCGCGCTATCTGGTAATAATGGTAAGCCAGTTAACAAACGTTCTAGTTCTTCTTTCGCAGCCGCACCAGCACCACGTTTGCCAAGAAAAGATAGCATTCCATATACGACCACAAGCCGACGATCTGCTAAAAATGGTATCTGTTGGGCTTCACTAAGAATAACCGCTGCAGGCGTTTTGGGATCATCAAATTCACGTATATTGATCGCATCGCCAATTTTTTGTTTGAAGTCTTGTACAACTTCACGAATAGTAAATTCATCCTCGCCATGAAAAACATAAAAAGTTGGAGTTGTTCGGCTCATGATGGAATAATTACCTCATCAATCACATAAAATTTACATGATGGATCAGTAGAACAGTCAGAAGGTTGAGCAATTTCAAGCTGACTAAAATCAGTATCAGTGAAAAAATACACCTTTACCCCAACTCGATAATGGCCTGAAGGCAAATTTGCGATATTGAATGTATGGCTATCAAAATAATATTGTTCCGCTTGCCAATTTATTGTAGGCGAACGTCCTTCAAAAGGATAGTTATCTTTATTTGGCAATGCTAAAAGCCCTTGTTCGGTCAGTAAAAATGTAGAGATCGTGTAATTTCGTTGTGGTGTAGCAATCGGCGACCACAACAAATTAATGGTTAAAACATCGTCATGAAGCGTGACTTCTTGCCGCGTTAGTGCTAAAGCGGTGCCAAATTGCACAATAATGTCTTCAGGAATACGATCATAGCGATACAGTTCAATTGGTCGGCCATCAGCATAACGACCATAATCTATCGTAGGCGCGCTCTGCACAAATCCCTGTGCCAAAATTTCGGGGCGTATGTCATACTCGAAATAGCCGAATTTGATAAGCCAAACGCCATCATGTTTCTGCAAAAAATCCGCCAAATCAGTAGCATATTGGTCTGGTTGATGTAAACGCAATGTTTCACTGCTTAATATGTCAATTGGTGCGTCTGTGTGCTCAAGATAATAAAGCATTGGCAAATCATCAGTGTTCATCTCTAGTAA
>RFGP01000140.1 GCA_003697365.1 Chloroflexota bacterium
GTAGGTTTTGCGTCGCTCTATTATCATAATTACTAGGTTACTTCTTTGAGGCGCGTCTAGGTTGTATTATACCATAAGCAAGCGCCCTACATCCCCATCCCTAAAGCAAGGGGCTTTGGGCGCGGTTATCGGTAATACATTATAAGAATTGGTTAAATCTGTTATATTTTTGAATACAGCAAAAGGATTGATACAAGCATGGCGAAACGTCTAACAAAGAAGCAAAAGCAGCAACAACAACTGATTTTTTTAGGTGCTGGAATTTTGGCGGCTTTACTGGTTGTAGCATTTATCGTATATCAGATGATTCCATCAGGTGCAGAACTTCCTGACGGTGTAATGACGAAATATGAAGGTCTACAACAATCTACCACCGCACAAGGGTATGCTCAATTAGGCAATCCTGATGCTCCTATCTTGGTGCAAGAATTTTCTAGTTTCACTTGCCCATTTTGTAAAGAATTACATGAAGATATTATTAGCCCTGAGCTTTTACCATTGATCAAAGATGGGCAAGTGCGATTAGTATTTGCCCCCATTAATCTGAATCATGATGAGAAAGAACCAAATATGATCCGTACGGCAATGTGCGCATTAGAACAAGAGAAATTTTTTGAAATGCATGATGTTCTTTTTCATTGGCAGGGTAGAGTTTCATTCAGTGATGGGCGCATTGAAGACGCAGCAAGCGAATTAGGACTAGATACAGACAGTTTTATGAACTGCTATAATTCTAATCGTGCGGATCGGATTGCGCAGGCAGCCATACAGGATTTGCGAGATCGTGGCTTAAACATCAGTACCCCCACAGTCTTTGTGAATCGTATTCAAGTTGATCCGTTCGCTGAAATGATGTTGACAATAAACAGTTTGCTAGAATCAGCAACAGAGGAATAGCGTTATCATGGCAAGTGCCCCCAATACTTCATATGATGATCGTGAGCGATACGGACAAGTAGCTATCTTAGTGGGTACATTAGGACTGGTATTAGCCATTATAGGATTGTTTCCCGGTACAACGGGAGTAGAAGCACAAACTGGAATTGGTTTACTGCAAATATGGGTTATTTTGTTAGGTATGACTTTGCTTATTTTGGGGGCATTGCTATTCGTTAAAATTATGTTCTATCCATCTGTGCGAACCAATCTGGCTCAAGACATCGCTGTTCGCTTAAGCCTAACAGGCTTGCTGATCGCTGCAGCAACAGGATTAGCGGATGTCTTGGGGTACGGTTCGCATAGTCCCGGTGATAAGCAAAATTTGCCCTACTTAGGCATATGGCAAGCAATCGGCATGGTGTTCGGGTTCACGATTGCTTCACTAGGCGTAATGATCTTCGCACTCATGGGGCCAACAAAAGAGCACTAGTTATCACTTCTAGAAGCCTGAGCAGAATTACTAGCTCTTAATGCTGAGAGAATCTCATCATTAGTAGGATACCCACGCTTGAAAAAAACAATCTTACCAGCTTTATCAATAGCAATCACGGTACGCTTCACGACAAACCCCATTAACATCACAGAATCATACATCTGAGCGATATTGCGCTTTTCATCCACAATCAACTCAAATGGAAAGCCATTCGCATCTACAAAACGCTGATGACTATCAGCATCTGCTGGATTAACACCAAAAACTTCTGTCTCAGCATCTACAAAACGGGGAAACTCATCACGAAATGCACACAACTGCCGCGTACAGTCGGCTGTCTGATCGCCCGGATACATCACAAGAACAACATTCTTCTTACCCCGAAACTCAGAAAGCGTAATTGTACGTCCACTATTCGTTCGAGCTGTAAAATCAGGCGCTTCTTGACCAATAGTTATAGCAGGCATTTCATTGCAACCCTCAAATTTTCTACCAATATCTACTCAGATATACTATCGATATTATCAAAAAATGCCATAAGAATCGCATTAAAGTCTGCCACTGCCTCATGCATTGGCAGATGACCAATACCCTCTAATGGATAATATTCGGCTGATAAAGCCTCTACAATCCAATAGCCATCAGTCGGGGGTGCCCAACCATCTTGTGTTCCCCAAACCACAGCTGCAGGAATATTCAACGTCTCTAGTGGAGCGTCAATAGCATTAAGATGACTATCCCTGATCATACCCAATGCTGTAAATTCCCAACCTTCAGTCTTCATAACGCGGCTATAATCAGCAATCAGTTCATCATCTACAACATCATCATTCTTTGTCGCACTACGTAATTGTTCTCCTACTGCCTCTGGCAAAACCCAGCGGATCAAAACACGAATCCAGCGCTCTAGAAAAGGCATCTCCAGAAGAGTTGACGGTATTTGAGTCGTTGGTGTTGTAATAATAGTGGGGGCAACCAACACTAATGAACGTACATAAGTTGGGTAGCGCTGTGCAAGAATTACCGCAATATTACTGCTAAAAGCATGAGCAACAATATGCGCTTTAGATATATCCATTACTTCCATAAACCGAGCCACAGTCTCCGCAAGAGCTCCATGACTATAATTTATATGAAGGCCCTTTTCAGATAACCCTAGTCCCGGCAAGTCTAACGCATAAACATCATAACCCGCACTATGCAATGATGGCAACGTCTCGCGCCATGTCAAGGTAGAACCCGCCTGCCCATGAATTAATAGCACCACGGGGCCATTCCCCTTAGCATGTTGATAATAAATAGTAGTATCCTCTACCTCAATAAATGCTCCATTATCATCCGCGAGACTTTGGGGGGATTGGGGTTTTGGGCCTGCTAGAGGTAATAAAAAGGGCAATACAAACAAAACAAAAGCCAAGACTAGTATCACACTCAATGCAACAAAGAGCTTTTGCTGGCGTTTCGTCAAAGTTGGGATATACTTTGCTTGTAAGTTTCGCCATCGTTGCTGGGGCGAAAGTCCTAGTGTGTTGTTTTCCATGAAAGCTATTTACTCATGACTCGTTCTAACACTAATACATTACCAAACGTTGCTGTTGCTCCCAATGCTTTTCGAGGCAGCTTAAGTGCTATTAAGGCAACAAAAGCTATAGCCAGTGGTATAGCAAATAGCAACTTCTACTGTAACATACTTGAGATGCCTTTAGCAGATGGAGGTGATGGTACATTAGAAGTTTGGCTAAATGCAACACAAGGGCAACGCCTACAACATCAAGTTCACGATCCCCTTGGGCGCTCTATAAACGCTGAATTCGGACTTGCTAACCAAACAGCTGTTATTGAAATGGCACAAGCATCTGGCATCGAATTATTACAACCGAATGAACGAAACCCACTCAAAACTACAACCTATGGTACAGGTGAACTCATTCTAGCGGCGATTAAAGCAGGTGCCTCTGAAATCTTGATTGGCGTTGGCGGAAGCGCAACCGTTGATGGTGGTGCAGGGTGCCTACAAGCACTTGGCGCACAACTACTTGATCAAGATGGTAAACCTATTGGTTTTGGTGGAGCAGAATTAGCTCGTTTAGCGTCTATCGACATCAGCGGTGTGCAAGCACAATTAGAAGGTATACGCCTCTCCGTGCTGTGTGACGTTGATAATCCGTTAATAGGCGAGCATGGGGCTGCTCACGTTTTTGGCCCCCAAAAGGGTGCTGACACTGAAGCTGTGAAAATTCTAGCAGATAATTTAGAGCACTTTGCCCATGTTGTGCGCCGCGATGTTGGGATTGACATTGCCACTATTCCACACGGAGGCGCTGCAGGGGGGGTAAGCGCAGGCTTATACGCCATTGGAGCTTCTCTTGATTCTGGAATTGAGCGTATCATTGAAGCCTGTGGATATGAGACTATATTACAGAATGAGCACCCATTTTTACTCATCACTGGCGAAGGAAGATTAGATAGTCAATCGCATCGAGGGAAAGCCCCCATTGGCATAGCAGAGCTCGCTAGACGCTATCATATACCTGTCATTGCACTTGTCGGTTCTCTAGAATCAACTCCTCAACAATTGCAAGAGTGGAATATTCTTGCAGCTTATAGTATCGTACAACAGGTATGTAGTTTAGAAGTGGCGCTTGCAAATGCTGAAAACTGGTTGCAAGATACTGCTACTTATGTTGGCAACTTACTGAGTCTCGCATTTTCTTGAGAAAGGGCTTTCTTCATTGTCTATCAAAGCCGATCATTGGATACGTAAAATGTCTCTAGAACACGGTATGATAGAGCCGTTTGTTGAGCAGCAAGTTCGTGATGGTGTGGTAAGCTATGGTCTATCTAGCTATGGCTATGATATTCGTGTAGCGAGTGAGTTTAAAATATTCACCAATGTCAACAACGCAATCGTTGACCCAAAGCATTTTGACCCACAATCGTTCGTTGACTACAAAGGCGAAAGCTGCATTATTCCACCCAATTCTTTTGTACTAGCTCGAACAGTAGAATACTTCCGTATACCGCGCAATGTACTAGCAGTATGCGTCGGGAAAAGCACCTACGCCCGCTGTGGCCTAATCGTAAATGTCACACCACTAGAACCAGAATGGGAAGGATACCTTACGCTAGAGATTAGTAATACAACTCCCTTGCCAGCAAGAGTCTACTCAAACGAAGGTATAGCCCAACTTTTATTCTTTAGCAGTGACGAACCTTGTGAAGTATCTTACGCCGACAGAAAAGGCAAATACCAAAACCAACAGGGAGTTACACCTCCCAAACTTTAACAACAATGAACAAAACAGAACAACTCAAAAAACAAGCAGCTGATTATGCTGTAGAACTCATAGAATCCAACATGATCATTGGGCTAGGGCACGGTAGCACAGCCATCTTTGCTCTACGGCGAATTGCCGAACGCATCCACACCCATGAGTTACAAAACATCTACGGTATTCCTGTGTCTCAGCACGTAGAACAAGAAGCAAAAAAGCTAGGTATCCCACTCACCAACTTCGAGCAACACCCCATCATAGATATTACTATCGATGGGGCCGACGAAGTCGATCCAAACCTCAACTTGATCAAAGGCGGCGGTGGAGCACTACTACGTGAGAAAATTGTGGCACAGGCAAGCAAGCGCAACGTGATCATTGTAGACGAGTCCAAGCTATCACCATCACTAGGAACTCGTTTCTTCTTACCAATAGAAGTTATTCCTTTTGGATGGCACTCACAACTCAGAACCCTAACTTCACTAGGTGCAACATGGGAACTGCGGCTACAAAAAGATGGCCGCCCATTTTTAACAGATCAAGGAAACTATATTCTTGACGGTACTTTTGCGAGCCCACCAAGCGATGTTTATGCAATAGCCCATGTATTACAAAACCTAGCTACTGTTGTACAACATGGGCTATTCCTAGACTTAGCTACAGATGTTGTCATCGCCAGTGAATCAGGCATACAACACAAACAGAGAAGTTAACGAATTTCTTCACCAACTTGTGTTTCAACGAGTCGGCAACCTATCGCTGCAGCTACTAAGTAAGCAGAGCGCTCTGCCCAAACTTTCGCTCGCTCCTGCTCTTCTTGCTCTTCATTTAGGCGGCGATAGTAGTCAACATTATCAACGTAATCTAGTTTTCCAGTTTGCCCTCTGACCTTTGCACGTTGGCGGTTTAAGTCGCTGCTTGATTCATGTACTGTCGCTGCTAATAATACGCTTTCATTAGGCACTGTAAGGTAAATACGCCATTCATGATGAACTGTAAGCTCTTCCGTCATTAGATCATCATTATCTTTTGCCTTAACTATATTAGAGTCATACATAATTACATGGCGTAGCTCAACATTACGGATTTGATTAAACCCAATTTCTCGGCCCCTCGCACCAGCAAAAAGCGCCCCAAGCAAACCAGTAGGGGGAACAAGTTTAACTACTTTTTTCTTAGTATCTACTTCAGCAACTTGATAGGGAGGAGCTTCACGAGCAGCTTCACTGGCACGGCGACCTACACGAATAACTAGGTTATCTCCCCGCCCAGCTTCCAGCTTCATATCACGATGCTCTCCGGGGTATGGAATTTTTGCAGCTCGAATACTAACAGTTTGTGCATCAACGTCATTACGAATATGGCGCTCTAGGGGGCCTGTATGGCGCGCTGTAGGCATCTTCTTCACACCAAAAATCTTCAGCGGGCAGCCAATATACTCTGCTAGA
>RFGP01000141.1 GCA_003697365.1 Chloroflexota bacterium
CGCATTCCAAACGCTGCATACAAACTAGCATAAATTTCGATTTGATCCAATTCATGATAGTTTACGATCACCTTGCACCGACTGCCGCGCACAAATAAGGTAACAGGTTTTTGAACGGCAAAAACTCGTAAATATCGCCGATAAGCTAACTTATCTAAGAATTGCGAAATCGATGATGTAGCATCAGGGATCGTCATTCGCTAAAAGATTCCTTTAACCATATCTCAACCTGTTTTGAAACCATTTGCGGCTTTTCTAACATCATCATATGACCACCATCTTCAATAATGGCAAGTTTTGCCTGCGGTATTTTTTCAACCAACATCTCACTTAATGCTAAAGGTGTCATTTTATCCGCAGTGCCTCCTACAACAAGTGTTGGTATCGTAATTTGCGATAATTGTGTACTAACATCAAATGTACTACAAGCAACATAATCTGCATAAACAACATCGGGGTTTCCCGTACGTAATTGTTGGTCTCCTAATTGACGCAATTGTTCGCTAGCAGCAGGGCCCCATTGCCAGCGCGTAATCATACTTGCTAGTGCATTCAGATCATTACGTGCCGCATCTAAAATCTTTGGATTAACAGTCAAATATGGCCCAGTACCTATTAATACTAAACCAATAATCATCTCTGAAAAATTCAAAGCTATCGTTTGAGCAATAGCCCCTCCCATGCTATGCCCTATAATGACTGCTGGTGGGAGTTTTAGCGCGTGCCAAAATTGATAGACACTTTCAGCGTAACCTAAAATTGTATTTTGCGCTTGTCCGTCAGAACGTCCATGTGCAGGTAAATCGAGTGCATAAACACTTGCCTGAGGAAAACGACGTAATTCTGCAGGCCATATAAGATGATCACCACCTGCACCGTGCACTAAGATTAGAGGAGGAAAAGCACTATTTTCAACAACGTGATATGTGTAATACAAATTGCCTTGAGGCGTTTCAAGCGTAGGCATTAGTCTTGTACCTCGATCAATAAACGATAACCGGTATTTTCCTCAAACTGATTGACTACAGTTTGTGCAACTTCATCTGGCAATGGTGCAGCGATCTTCACGCCTACTTCTGCGCGATCTATAAATACACTTGGGCCTTTTACAATGTTAGCGTTAGCTTTTGCTAGCAATTGTGTAGCGACTTGAATGATGGCATTCTGATTAGGGTGTGGATGGATAACAATATCATAACCAGTTTGTGCTGCCAGTTCTTGAATTAAATCAACATGGCGTGCTCCAACTTGTGGCGAAATGAAAGATAGCACAATGCGTCCCTGCTTCAAGCTAGTTTTATACAACCCAAATTGATCTAACGCAGAACGGATAAGACCATAAGCGGCATTGATTTCCATCTTATCCTTTGTTGTAACGGAAGATTTGATCGTTGTTTTGCTCGTCTCAGTGTTGTTAGCGCTCTCTTGCTCATTAACCACTAAGTCAAATCCTGTAACAGATTTATAAGCATTCTGTAGCGTTTCCATATCTTTGACCCCTTCTAATTCAACGCGCACCTGTTGCCGATCTAGATAGAAGGATGGGCCTTTAGTTACGCGCGCATCGGTGGGTAATAGCTCATATAACACTGAGCCTAGCGCTTGCTGATTTACGTCTTCAGAAACAACAACTTGCCAGTTTGTGTGTTGTTCAACAAGTTCAATTTGATCTGCATAACGCTGTTTGGCAACACTCGGAAAGTCAAAGTACAAGACCATTTGATGCGTATTAAGATTAAGCCCCACTTTACGAAGGCGTGCGTCCTCATCAAAAAACGAGAGAGCTGTTTTTCGCGCTAAATTCATTTCCATAGGTTCAGAGCGGCTAACCTGACGCGGTAATAAACCGTCTTCATGCCACACTGCGCCATCAACGGCCAGTGCATAGACGATCGCTAACAAGGCGAGTTCTCTACTAACACCTTCAGGTAAAGTTTCGGGAATTAAATCTTGTGGCAAAACAGGCTTGCCGTTTAATGCAATAAGATTACGCTTTTCAAAAGGTAGCAACACATCTTTTAAGGCTTGTGCGCGATCGCTTATGTCATTGAGTTGACTTAAAAATCCTTTATTTGGATTTTTATCTGGAAAAGTATCCCAATCAGCGATGACCCACACTAGTGAATCAGCGGGATATTGCTTAGCCTTAGACTTGGCAACGAAAAGTTTGAAACTATCCGCGAAAACTTCGCGCACAATACCAATTTTCGCACGTCCATTAACATCATGCACGACAATTAACTTATTTAATAAGCCCTCATTTTTGGCGATAATCTCACGCTGTCGTAAAGTTCGCGCGACCTTTTCCTCTGAACGCACTTGAAAAGTATCTTTGCGCCGCCAATTTTGCGCAAAGTAGACTCCATCATGCTCTAAAGTCTCAATAACTTCTTGGTATCGTTCATGGTCTCCCCACCATGCCTTCGCTAATTCACGAGCACTGAGAAAACTGCCAGCCTGATCTTTCAAAGATTCCCAAAGTTTTTGTGGGTCTAATGGGACAGTTTGCGTGCCTGCGCGAACATTTTTGAGACCAATCGCCCATGGACGTTTCGTGAAGCTAATTTCTATTGAAGTGCCAGATTGGGGCATATGCACATGTTTTTGGCGTTCACGTAGTCGTGAAGCAATGCTTTTTCGCGCAAAATCATCACCATGTACTAAAGCAATATGTTGTGCCCCTATGCTCTCTGCAATGCTGATCAGCTCAGCTTCATCAGCATGGGCAGAAAGAGAATAGGTACCCAACTCACAACGCAAATGAACTTCTGAATCGTCTAAGCGTAAATGAACAACTTTTCCAGCATCATGATCGGCGATTGCTTTTTGGATAAAGCGTCCCGGTGATTCTTCGTCTTGGTATCCTGTTAAGAAAATGCCATTGGCTTCTTCTTCTGCTAGCCACCGCGCATAAGCAGCTGATGGGCCACCTGTTAACATACCACTGCTAGAAACTATGACACAGGATTCTGGGCCACGTGCTATGTCCTCGCGTTGTACACGGCTTTGAACTGGTTTTATTTTGTTGCGGAAAAAAAGATGTTCATCTTCTTTAATGGTCTTTTGTGTGCCACTCGGCAACATATCACGATGTAAATGATATGTTTGGCAAACGGCGCGCACCATACCATCTACCCATATCGGCACATCTATTTCATCGCGATAGGCATGAAGAATTTGCAATACCTCTTGTGCACGTCCTAAAGCAAACGCCGGTATAATTGCCTTGCCGCCACGTTCAATGATACGTTTTAATGTTTCGATAAGGCGTTTTTCTTCAGCTGCTCGGTTAGCATGTAAGCGTCCACCATATGTGCTTTCCATCACCAAAAAATCGGCTTTGAGGCGCGGAATATCCGCTTTAACAACCGCGCGCTGCTCTGTTAAAGATAAGTCACCCGACATCAATAAAATGCCTTCATCGCTTTCGATGTAGAGCATCGCCGCGCCAAGAATATGCCCTGATGCATAATAGGTGACTTGTAAATTCTCGCCAAGTGAAATAGTTTGACGAAGTTGAACAGCTTGAAAAGCATTTAATAATCGCTCCACTGCGATCTCATCAAACAGTGGTAGCTCACCTTCTTGTTCATGGCGATCGGCCATAATGCGTTGTGCGTCCGCCTGCAAGGTTTTGGTGAGCGCAATCGTGGGTTCAGTTGCCAGCACAGGTACATCAGGATACTGCTCTAAAACTAAAGGCAACGCGCCCGTGTGATCAGTGTGTGCATGAGTAACAAGAATATAGTCTGGCCCACCAACATCACTAATTTGCTGTAAATCTGGCAATTGATCGCCGCTAATTCCACGCACTGTCTTGGGCGAAATACGAATGCCAACATCAACCAACAGTTTTTTACCTGCAATGTCAATTAGGGTACTGCTTGCCCCTACTTCGTCTGCACCGCCCAAAAAAGTTAACTTCATAACTGATATATCCTCAAATTGAACACGAATGATTACCGATAACCGCGCCCAAAACCCCTTGCTTTAGCGATGGGGATGTAGGGCGCTTGCTTATGGCATAATACAACCTAGATAGACGCGCCTCAAAGAAGTAACCTAGTAATTATGATAATAGAGCGACGCAAAACCTACAAATTCAGGCTGTATGAAAACGATGCCAACGTACATCTAC
>RFGP01000142.1 GCA_003697365.1 Chloroflexota bacterium
AGCGAATCACCGTCAGGATCAGATAATTGAAGATCAATCTCAATAGTTTGGCCAACCTCAACCGTTTGATCGCTAATTGCAGCAATGGTCGGGTTTTGGTTTGGCGGCGGCGGTTCAGTAACTGTTACGCTGAAGGCCGTGCTAGCTGTTGCCCCCCGATTATCGGAAACAGTCACAGTAATTGTAGCGCTACCTGCATTTACACCAGTGATGCGAATACTGTTATTCGGAATATTTTGAGCCTGTACAATATTTGTATCACTACTTTGGACGGTGTAGCTTAATGTATCACCAGCATCTGGATCAGATATAGAAAGCGCAATATCTTTTGATTCACCTTCTTCAATGGTCTGACCAGCAATGGTAGCAATAGATGGCGGATTATTATCTGGTAAGGGTGGATTAACCACTACGGCAAAAACCATTGGCGATGAAGCTAAACCACGAGAATCTGTAGCAATCACTGTTACTGTCGTTGTGCCCGGCGAAAAGCCCGCAATATTAACGCTTTGAGTTGCTGTATTTGCAGTAGCGCTGGCAATTGTTGGAGATGCACTTTGAACGGTATAGGTAAAAGCATCACCATCAGGATCAGTAATGGTTAATGGCACACTTAAGGTTGTGTTGGCGTTAATCACTTGGCTTGGCACAGGTTGAACAACAGGAGGATTGTTAGGCGCTACAGGTTCAGTAACGGTAACAAGGAAACTTGTAGTTGCTTGAGCACCACGACTATCAATAACACGAATGCGAATTGTTGCCGTGCCTGCGCTAATTCCCAACAAAGTGATCGCTTGTCCACTTGGTGTTACGCTGACAATGGCTGTGTTATCACTTGTGGCCACAAAATTTGTTTGATCGCCATCAGGATCAGAAATACCTAAGGCCACTGTTGTTGTTGTGCCTCGTTGCAAAGTTAACGAAGCAATTGGGCTGATTGTCGGCGGGTTATTGGTGTTGGCAGTAGGCACAACAACATTATTTGCTACGCGCAAATTGCCCACAACAACATTGGTTTCTTGGCGGCCATCACGGAGGTATAAGTGAATGCGGATTTGATAGGTTCCATCAGGAACTAGAGATGTATTCCAAGCTCCTAGAACATTATTCAATACCGGAACAGTTACTGCTGATGGAGTAATGGGGTACCAAAGATTACTCGGATTAGGGTCTGGCCCATACTCAAGGGTATATTGTGCAAAATTAGGATCGCTGGCACTTCCCCAAATTGTTGTCACGCCAACCAGTGTTTGCCCAGTAACTGGCGAAACAATCTGAACCTGACGCGGATAGGTGCGTGGCACAGTGGGCGGTACGGACAACGTTGGGAAACCAGCAAATCGCGTGGGCGTGGGGACTGAGCTTGTTGGTAACAAGGTTGAAGTGGGAGCACTGGCAACCTGTGTACCTGTACTTTGCGGGGTGGTTGTTTGGGTTGTCGTCGGAAACGACGGAATAGTCGGCCGTCGTTCCGAACCCTCATCATCACCACCACCACACGCCCCCACGACGAGTGCTGCAATGAGAAGCAACACTACGACTTGGATATGACGTTTATAGAAAAGATGCATAATTTTCGCGTCCTTTTTCGTGGTTAACTCTATAAAAAACGATATTTATTTTGATTGTAAGACGGATTGCACCTTTTCACAACGTGCCTAATCAGCGATTACTCTACCTTTACTGGGCGATTAATCACATGATGAGCTTTCAATAGGAGGCGGTGGCTCTTCATCTTGGACAAAGATCAGCTGATAATCATCAATTAAGGGATCAAGGAGCGTAGATAAAACGATCTTACCACGTTCGTACGCATTGAGCAGTTCTAATTGAAGCTCTTCTGAGTTATATACATCACGTTCAGCGGCTTTGATGAGGTCTTGCTCTAATTCTCCACAAACCCCAATACAAGAACGATCTGTATATTCTATATCTGTTAAAAAGCATTCCACAGGTTGTGCAGGGGGAATTGCAATTGTAACTGTCTGAGCTTCATTGTCCACTACAATGTCATCAGGCGAGATATTTTCAAGGTTAATAGCCATTGTCACGCTTACCGTAGCATTCATGCGCATACTATGCGTTACAAATAAAGTTGTACGTTCTGCACGCCAGCTACCTCGTATTTCATATTTGCCTGTATCTAACAAGGCACGCTCATAAAGCCGCGTCCAAATTTCATCTTCTTGTATTGTTTTAGCATCGTTGTCACTTACTTCACAGAGACCAGTAGCGCTGCAGAAAAGATTGCGCGGTATAGTGAACACTAGCTCAAACGCCTCATTAAAGCCGTTGCTTATGCCAGCAGTAAAAAACAAGCCTATTAACACCAGCGATGGTAATAGTAAAATCAGGATGATGGTATTGCGTACCTTTGACATCAATCAAACTCTCTCGTTTAACACAGTCTTTCAATTAGTATAATACGAAGATGAATACTTTGACTTTGTCATTCATCAGTAGTAAATAAACAAGCGGACAAAAACACGAATGCGACGATATATAAACTGGAGTTCAATTATAGTGTGTGCGATCTTGGCAGTGTTGTCGCTCGCATCTCCATCATGGTTGCCCGAAGTACAACCTTATCTTATTGATCAAGGAGATACTATCACTTTTGAGTGTGCAGCCTATGTTACTGAGGCAGAATGTGAAGTGCTAAAAGAAATCTATGAACGCAACCCAGAACATGCTATTGCACAACAAGCGGCCATGGATCCAGATAACAATTTTGAGGTGCGCGATCTTGAGCCTGCCGAAGTTGCTGAATCTTTGCGTACACGAATTGGCTCTTCAGATTCACCGGAAATTATTCTTGTTAAGCAAGGTGTTTTTTCTCCTCCTATCGATGCTATTCATAACGCTCGTGGGCGAGTGCAAATTTTCAGAATTGTTACACTAGATCAAAGCGCAGAAGTAGCTTTCTTACGCATCGATTCTGGCTTAGAAGGTGATTTTACCGTGACCAACGGCCCAAATTTGAATTTGCACCTTTATCTGAGCACTGAACTTAACCCTGAAGGGGGAGAAGATTTTGAAAATGAAGCATTAGATTTAGGGGTTCTGAAGGGCAATATTGGTCGCCAAAATTATGACCTTAATATTGATCTTGATTTTCAACAATATCGCAGCGCGGTGATCTATAATCCAGATTATGATCAAATTTTTGGCATTGCCCAATTTATTGAGCAATAAGGAATAATGATATGGAATATGATTCTGTAGTTGTTTTGGTTACAGCACAATCAGAAGAACAAGCCCGTCACATCGCACATCAGCTCTTAAAAAAGAAGCTCATTGCTTGTGCGAATTTAGTACCTGTGAACTCGTTATTTATGTGGGAAGGTCAGCTACAGGACGAGCAAGAAGTTTTGATGATTATCAAGACGCGATCACAAGTATTCAAAGAGAAAATCATCGAAACTATTAAAGAATTACACAGTTACGAAGTCCCAGAAATCATTGCGATGCCAATTGTTTTAGGATCAGCTGACTACTTACGCTGGATTGCTGATGAGGTTGTGGAATAAAAAAACAAGCACAAGGCTTGTTTTCTGTTGAGCGGGCGACGGGATTCGAACCCGTGACCTTCTCCTTGGCAAGGAGACGCTATACCACTAAGCCACGCCCGCGTTTTGAAGTGCCTAAATATTACAATAAGGCTGGTCTGACTGTCAAGAGTTTTTTTAAATTAACCAAGAGTATAACGCTTTATATCTGCGATTATATATTCATAACGAAACAAAAATATGTCATTTTTTATAGAAAGTTGTCTTTATTGCAACGTATCCGTATACAACGTGAACTTTTGAAAACCCTGTTGCAAAGCACCCAAGTGCGACTTGTCGTCTTCGGGTTAGGAATAACGGTATTGGTGGGCACAGCAGGTTACATGCTTATTGAAGGATGGAACATCATTGATGCGCTCTATATGACCGTCATAACCCTAACTACAGTAGGATTTGGAGAAATACGCCCATTATCAGAAAGCGGGCGCATTTTCACTATTGGGCTTATTTTAGCAGGCGTAGGCCTGATCACCTATGGTTTATCAAGTGCGATAGAATATGTGGCGACTGGTGAGGTGGCACGAGTAATTAAAGCCCGTCGTCAATATGAGAGGTTAATGGCCATGAGAGATCATTTTATCGTCATAGGATATGGGCGTGTAGGGCGCGAAGTTGCCACAACTTTTGCCGAAGCAAATGTGCCTTTCGTTGTTATTGATAGTAACCCTGCTGCAATTGAGCGCGCTACGGAAGAGGGTTATGTCTGTGTACAAGGAAGTGGTACAGATGATGAAATTTTACTAGAAGCAGGAATTGAACGTGCTCGTGGGCTTGTTGCTTGTGCTGGCAATGATGCAACGAATGTTTTTGCCGTACTGACGGCGCGCGCATTAAATGATCGACTACAAATCATCGCACGCGCTATCGATGAGCAATCAGAATCAAAAATTATTCGCGCTGGTGCAAATCGGGTTATCTCACCTTATGTGTTAGGAGGGCGGCGCATGGCAAACTTAGCAATGCGTCCACATGTTGTTGATTTCCTTGACATCACTTCACAGGCTTCAGGACAAGAACAAATTTTAGAAGAAGTTGTCATTGAAGAGAACTCTGCTTTGACCAATCAGACCATAGCAGAAGTAGACTTGCGCCGCCGTACGGGTGCGAACATTCTTGCCCTATATTTGCCTGATGGACAGTGGATCAGCAACCCTAGCCCGTCTATGGTACTCATGCCCGGCACTCGCTTAATCTTGCTTGGTAATCGCCAACAGCTTAATGAAACAGAGGAACTCGCGCGTGCTCACACAAGTTCCTCGCTACCTTAACAAGGAGTGATAACTGATGTTGAAAATTGCGTGTCATGCATGGGGATTTAACAATCTACCGTTACGTGATGCTGTTGCAACCGTTGCACGACTAGGTTTCCGATATATTGATTTAGGAACGGGACCACACCTTGATTTGGCAATAGCTGCACAGAAACCATTAGAAGCTGCCGATCGTATCAACTTATTATTGTCTGAGTTTGATCTAGCTGTGACCGACCTTTATCTGATGATGCCTTATATCAATGCGCCAGATGCTGAACGGCGCGAACGTCAATTAAAACTCTTTGAGAGCCTTATTCCTTTTGCCGAAGCACTGAATACACCGGGCATCACTGTATCGCCGGGCATTGTTCATAGTGATGGCCCAGAACATAGCCTAGCACGTGCTATCCCTGCTTTACAACGCATGATTGATCTTACTGAAGATCGTGACCTGCGTGTTTCCTTTGAGCTACACATGGATTCATCGATTACGCTTCCTGAACAGGCTCATACTGTGCTGATGGCAGTGCCGGGCTTAAGTTTGACGCTTGATATTGCTCATCTTGTGGTACAAGGGTTACATTGGGGAAGCATTGCTGATCTTTTGGAATACACGGCCCATGTGCAAGTGCGCCAAGCCTCTAAAGGTCATCTACAAACCACTTTTGAAAATGGCACTATTAACCTTGCCGAAATTGTAGAAGACTTAGAGGCCATCGATTATCACGGAGCAATCAGCGTTGAATACATGACGACCATTGGTTGGCATGGCACGCAAAAGGTTGATATTCCTCGCGAAATTGTAAAAACGAGAGACATTATCCTAATGGCTCGCACCCCTGTTTAAGTTAGGGGTGCAATATCAATGCGAATATTTGTCTCCCAAGTTTCTTGAGGAGCGAGATTAAGCGACCAAATTGGGATTGTTACAATTCCTTGATGAACACGCTCAAACCCTTCTTCTGATAAGGTTATAGGCGCAAGCGGAAACATCCATAAAGTGGCGGCTTGGCTAAGCGCAAACGCTGTGCTGAAATGTCTGATTTTTGTAATAGCCTGATAGTGTTGGACATTCTGCAGTTCGTGAGCTTGTCCCATGCTAAATTGTTGGTTGTTGGCTTTAACATAGCAGTAGTCAATGTTATCACCGCCATCATAACCAAAAGCAAGCTCAATACCAAAGCGCGACTGTAAATTAAAATCACCAAGATTAATAACCCGATAATGTGCATCAAGTGTTGAGGTATCTGGGGCCATTATAAAAGTTTTCTCCACACGAACGGGAACACGCTTCTCTCCAAGCCACACATGTCCATTGCGCACCAGTGTCACTGAAACACGGTCATTGGTAACATCAGAACTATACTCATATGGTTGATCAACAAAATCACCTTGTTGGGGATATTGCACAGACTCAAATAAAGCTAGTGTTGTTTCTGGCCCTAAGAAATGATCATTAAACATACCACGTCGGTGCCAATCCACATAAATAACTTTTTCTAAGCCTCGTTCTTTCGCACGAATCGGTTCACCTTCAAATTGACTAGGATCATCTTCAGGAGTCATTAACATATTTGTTTCAGCGGCTTCTTGAATTTGTATGTGATACCCTTCTGGGTGTCGGGACATAATATTCACTAAATTATAGAAAGCGGGTCGATAATCAAGTTCGGTGATCTTCCCACCATCTTGAGGATCGATGACCAACATCAAAGGCCC
>RFGP01000143.1 GCA_003697365.1 Chloroflexota bacterium
ATAATAGGTTCACCCAGTACAAAGTAGCGGTAGTTATGTTCATGAATTTGTTGTCGTAACTCAGCAGCACGGCGTGCCAGTTCGTCCATGTATATGCCTTTACTCCACTGTAATCTCCGCTAAGAATTGACGCGCAGCCCACCCTAAACGGCTAGGTACATCCACACCTTCTATTTGGCACCATTCAATAACACTGCCATCAATACCTGTACTAGTTTCTGGGCCACCCACAATGCGAAATTGCTCGCCATCACGCACAACTGTTAAAATATTGTTTCCTTGCTTTGGCTCTGAACGTAGAGATAGGCCAACTTCGCCTGTGCCCACAACTTGTACAAGCGCATTTAATGGGCATCCTGATGATACACCCGGCAATGGTGTATCTGTTGGGAGTGCCGTAGGTGCACTGGTTGGCAACACTCCCTGATTTGATGGTACACCGCCGGGGGTAAAGGTAATGATCAGTGCATTTTCTGGGAATTCACCATTACTAGCAAAAACAGGTTGAAGCGTGGGCTCATTTTCGTTAGTTACAATTACCACTTGTGGCGGTTGATCACCTAAAGTATTCCCCCCTAAGCTCAACACGAAAAACAACAGCCCAAAAGAGATCGCACCCGCAAGAACAATCAAAATAACTAAAGACCACCATGGCAAATATAACCCGCTGTCGCGCTTATCTAAACGCGGTGAGCGCCCACGCCGCGTTACAGAAGGAACGGCAGGGGCTGGAGGCGGAGATGGTACCCGTCGTGGCTGGTCAGATAAACGTGAGACTGGCCGTTGACGTGGCTGTTCGGTGGTCAGTGGTGTTGGTGGAGGCGGGTTCATCGGGCGAGGTTGATCTTCATATCCTCGACGCGGTAATTCACGCGGTGGACGCTTCAGGGGAGTTGTGCGCCCTGCGGAAGTAGTATCTTGTGCACTAGTGTTTTGGGTCGTTTGATCCTCAGTCATCGTTAAGCTACTTATGAATACTTATAAATGATTACGGGCAGATAACCAATTCAGAAATTGTGAAGCATCCTGCGTATTAATAACGGTTTCAGGACGTATCCAACCTCTGCGGGCATTTGATACACCAAAGTGCATTACATCTAATTGTGCCGTATCATGCGCATCGGTATTAATCGCTAAGCGCACCCCCAAGTCTTGGGCATGACGTGCATGAGACTCATCTAAATCTAGACGGCGTGGATTAGCATTGATCTCTAAAATTGTGCCGTGTTTTGCTGCTGATGCAAGAATTGCGTCAATATCCATATCAGCACCTTCACGTTCTGGTATTAAACGACCGCGAAGATGACCTATCATATCTACGTGCGGGTTTTGGATCGCGTTTAATATGCGCTTTGTAATTTGGTCGCGCTCTTGACGCAAACCAACATGTAATGATGCTATCACAAAATCTAGCTGCGCTAGTATTTCGTCAGGATAGTCTAAAGTGCCATCTGCACGAATTTCCATTTCTGTGCCATGTAAAATGTGAAAATCCTCTCCCATAAGCGCATTAATACGTCGAATTTCTGCCTGTTGCGCTAAAAGACGCTCAACGCTTAATCCATTGGCAATGCCTAAGCTCTGAGAATGGTCAGTAATGACAACATATTGCAATCCTCGTTCCTTTGCCGCTGTGACCATTTCCTCAATTGAGTTTTTGCCATCACTCCAAGTTGTGTGCATGTGTAGATCGCCACAAATATCGCTTTCTGTGATTAAAGTGGGCAATTCACCGCGTAGTGCCGCTTCAATCTCACCGCGATCTTCGCGTAATTCTGGCGGAATCCATGGCAACCCTAAAACTTCGTAAACCTCAGCTTCTGTAGCACATAAAATTTCTTCATTGCTGCCATCTGTTTTCGTAAAAGCATGTTCATTAAGACTCAACCCTTGCTTTAAAGCAAGCTCTCGCAGCCTTATATTATGTGCTTGCGATCCTGTAAAGTAGGATAGCGCCGTTCCATATCGTTCTGGCGGAAGTACTCTTAAATCAGCCTGAAGTCCTTGAACCAGCTCAATTGAACTTTTAGTTGGGCCATGCCCCAATACGCGCCCCACATCAGAGCGGCTTACAAAAGCATCCATGATAGGAGCAGCGTCTTCAGCAGCCACCAAAATATCTATATCGCCAATGGTTGCTCGGCGGCGGCGCAAACTTCCGGCAATATCACCTTTTATAACCTGTGGCATTTGTAAGAGGTCATTCAAAATTTGTAGCGCAATTGGCAAGGCAACACCGATAGATATTCGGTTGGTGCGATTGGCAAGTGCAGCAATACCTTCTAATATTTTTTGTTCGCTTTTTTTGCCCATGCCGCTTAACTTCTGCAATTGGCCAGCTTCAGCAGCAGCTTTAAGTTGATCGATCGTGGTAATGCCTAGTTCTTCCCAAAAAAGTTTCACCTTTTTAGGGCCAACGCCGTTAATCTGTAACAACTCAGCAAGCGAGACAGGAACTTCTTCTGCTAATTCTTTTAAAAATTTAATTTCGCCAGTTGTCAGAAGCTCTTCAATTTTGGCAGCAATTGCACCGCCAATATCTGGCAGCTCTGTTAATCGCCCCTCTGCTTGAATTGCGTATAGATCACGGGGTAAATCACGAATGGTCTGAGCGGCGTTGCGGTAGCTATTGATCCGAAAAATATTGTCTCCGCGAATTTGGAGCAAATCGGCGATGAGATCAAACTTTGCGGCAACTTCACGATTGGTCAAACGCGCCATGCAACACGTCCTTTCGGCCAAATGTTCCATGACGCATTATATCATAGGCGTGCAATGCGGATACACCCTCGTCTTAATTTTCGAGGGTGTATGTGATAAACCTTTAAGAAAATGCGCTGATAGCGCTATCTAGATCGGAGTAAATATTGAAGAATTTATCGAATCCGATAATTTGAAAGACACGTTCAACTTTGGGGTTAAGTGATACAAGTTTCAAATCGCCATCATGATCGCGGCTTTGCGTTAATACATCAGCTAGCGTTCGCAGCCCTGCACTATTAAGGTAGCGCACGTTTGCCATGTCTAAGATAAGTTTATAGTGGCCTTCTAGCAAGGCAGTCTGAAGTGCCAAATCGAGATCAATCGCGCCTTCACTATCCACGCGCCCGTCAAGGGTTACGATCATAACATCATCTTGTTCGTGCGACGTAATATTCATTCAGACACTCCTTTTGCCTAATCAATGTTATGGCCGATTATATTCAAATTAGGCAGATTTCCTATTGCTATTGCTCCATAATCGGCCTGATAAACGCCCTTATTTGGCTTGACGCACGACAAGACGCTCATCAACTTCGGAAGGACTCACCAATTGCCCATCACGGACTTCTTCGACACGTGGCACCTGCCCTGCTAAGTCGCGGTCATGCGTTACCATAACGATTGTTTTCCCTTGAGCAACCAATTCTTCAAACAAGGCAAATACTAAACCAGCAGACAACGTGTCTAGATTTCCCGTTGGCTCATCGCCAACGATCACTTTGGGATCATTCGCTAGAGCACGTGCGATAGCTGCGCGCTGTTGTTGCCCACCAGATATTTGGCTAGGATATTTATTAGCAACATCAGGGATATTGACGAGTTCTAATAGTTCCATCGCGCGTTCTTTACGTCGCCCTGAATAAGTGCCGCAATAATGCATAGGAAGCATCACATTTTCCAACACAGTGATAGTGGGTAACAGTTGGAAAAATTGGAACACAACACCCACATTGCGCCCACGCCATTTGGCCACTGCATTCTCATTCATATTAGTTAGGCGCTGGCCTGCGACATAAACTTCGCCACTTGTGGGGCGATCAATGCCAGTGATCATATTAATCAACGTACTTTTACCGCTACCAGAAGGGCCAACGATGGCCACAAATTCTCCTGCGTTGACTTGGAAGTTCACACCCTTCAGAACCTTAAGCGGGCCGGCTTTTGTCTTGTAGACTTTTTCCACATTCTCTAATGAAATCATTGGTTTTTCCATGTGTCGTTCAAACTCCCTCATCATTATTGCGGTTGATAGGCTTTATGTTCACCGGTTGCCAATTTTTCGCGTAGAGCGCGCAACTCTTCAGTACGACGAGCTGCTGCTGCTTGTAGGTTAGTCTTATTCACAGAACCATCGACAAGTTCTAAGAGCGATGGTACAGAACGCACTAACTCACGATCATGAGTGACAATGAGCACTGTTGTTCCGTTTGCTGCTAATTCGCGGAAAATATTAAAAACATTATCCGCACTCATACGATCAAGATTTCCAGTTGGTTCATCCCCTACAATTAAAGGTGGATTATTAGCAAGGGCACGCGCAATTGCTACACGTTGCTGTTGCCCACCGGATAGCATATCAGGCGTTTTATTAGCTTGGTCTGCAATTCCGAATCGATCTAATAGTTCCATTGCCCGTTTGCGGCGCTCGCTAGGCTTCCAAACGTTGGCAAAATCCATTGGTGCCATCACGTTCTCCACCACAGTGAGCGTTGGCAACAACTGGAAAAATTGAAAGATAATACCAACATTACGTGCGCGCCACTTGGTTAAAGAGCTAGGACGCTCACGGGTAATGTTTTTATCCCCAACAATCACTTCACCTGAAGTTGGAGTATCAACGCCTGTGATCATATTCAAGAAGGTTGTCTTACCACTTCCAGATGGGCCTAATAACGCTACAAAATCCCCTTGATGTATTTCAAGATTGATGCCGCGCAGCACGTTTAGTGGCCCAGCAGGTGTTTTATAGGTTTTGACAAGGTCTTTGCATTGGATGAATGCACTCACGTTTCACTTACTTTCTGTTTCCTTAGCGAAAGTTTCTATCTTATTGTACGCGACAAAGAGTCCAAAGTTGCATGAGATTGGATATTTTCCCCAATGATTTATACAACAAATTTAGCGTTTTTATATGCTTTCCCCTATTTTTTAGGGGATATTTGCGCAAAAAATGATTTTCCTTATAGTGATGAGTATAGATTGCAATGTTATAAAGATTATCAATGGTTAATTAATTGTCCATGAGAGTATTACAAATTCTCGCAGAAGTAGCTTTTTGGTTGGTTATTGCAACATTTGTTGCACAACTAGCGGCGATCCTCGCAGCGCGTAGTATCCGATGGATGAGTGGACGCTTCAAAACAAAATATCAAGAGCCCGACCTTTCTTCTAAAATCGATGATTGAAATCGCAGCGTAAATTCAATTGTTGTTTCCTCTTGACCTTGTAGTAACTATAGGGTTTACCATTAAATCAAGGCAAATTACAGGAGTTATAGCAATGTATAAAATTGGTGAACTAAGCCAAGCATCAGGCATTAGTCGCGAAACAATCCGTTATTACGAGTCTGTAGGCATTATGCCACCTGCACCGCGTGCGTCAAATGGCTATCGTATCTACAATGACGCTGATCTTGAGCGACTTAAGTTCATCAAAAAAGCGCGCCTATTAGGTTTTTCGCTAAAGGACATCGTCTTGATGCTAGATGATGATTCTGTAGAAACAATGCCGATTTGTGAACAAGTGCTTTCACAATTAGCTCACCAAGCAGAGATGATTCTTATGCGTATCCATTACCTGCAATCATTACACAACCAGATACAAAACATTATCAAAAAAGGGCAACAACTACCTATAGACGTAAATATGAAGGATTGCGTCTGTGGTCTTATCAAGCAAATCGAATTAAAAGAAAATGAGGTATATGATGAGCGAATTGCGCAAAACCCCTAGTCTCTGTCCTATGTGCCATCAACAAGGCAAATCCGTAGATACAGCAACAGTTAAAACATTGATTAATATTAGCCTACATGCGATTAGAGATGTTCCATACTTTTTCTGTCGCACAGCAGACTGCCAAGTTGTGTATTTCAGTCAAGATGGACAACAAACCATCTCTAAGGAGCAAGTGCGTGAGCGCGTTTATCAAAAAGAACCTAATGCAACAGATGTGATGATTTGTTATTGCTTTCGCCACACTCCCCAGTCTATTCAGGCAGAAATAGAAACACAGGGGACAAGTACTGTGATCGAAGATATAAACGCAGGCATCCATGCCGGACAATGTGCCTGTGATTGGCGCAATCCGCAAGGTGATTGTTGCTTAGGTAATGTACATAAATTTCTAAAAGAAATCGGATACAAGACCAAAAGCACACATTAAAACTTGTGTTATGAACAACTGTTCGAGTACAATGTACCCATCTCATCAAATGGTTTTAATGAAAAGTGCTGATGGCTAAAAAGATCAAGACGGTTTTTGAGTGTACCAATTGTGGGTATCGCTCCATCCGTTACATGGGACGCTGCCCAAGTTGTAAAGAATATGATTCGCTGGAAGAAGTCATCGAAAACCCAGAACAAATTATCACATCAACTACAAGCCGATTTAGTCCTAGCATTACGGTTAATAGCAAACCACTTCGCTTGCATGAAATATCTGACAACCAACGCAAGCGTTATCCAATACGCAGCAGTGAGTTTGCGCGAGTGTTGGGTGGGGGACTAGTTCCCGGCAGTATTATTTTGGTTGGTGGTGATCCGGGTATTGGGAAAAGTACGCTACTGTTACAATTTGCAGCAGACTTCTCTTTAGACAATGGGCGCGTGCTTTATGTGTCTGGTGAAGAGAGTGAAACGCAAATTAAAATGCGCGGAGAGCGCCTACAACTCCAAAGTAACGAGCTATTTATTGTTACAGAAACTTCTCTAGAAGCAATTTTTGCCCATGTGCAAACCTATCAGCCCGATTTACTCATTGTGGATTCTATCCAGACCACGCATACTGCTGACAAAACCGCCTCAGTTGGTAGTGTGAGCCAAGTTCGTGAATGTGCCTCACGCCTACAAACATTAGCAAAGCAAACGGGTATTACTGTCATTTTAATTGGACATGTCACTAAAGAAGGTACGATTGCAGGGCCACGAGTTCTAGAACACATCGTAGACGTTGTCTTATTTCTAGAAGGAGATACCTTCCAACTTTATCGCCTTTTGCGCAGTGTAAAAAACCGTTTCGGCGCTACTAACGAAACGGGCGTTTTTGAAATGCGAGGGGCAGGTATGGTAGAAGTACACAATCCCTCAGAAGCCTTTTTAGCGGAGCGTGTCGTGAATGCTCCCGGAAGTGCAATAGCAGTAACTCTAGAAGGTACACGCCCATTACTTATTGAAATACAAGCACTCACGAGTTTTTCAGCTTATCCTAACCCCAGCCGTAACGCCAATGGCATAGACTTTAAAAGATTACAACTTCTTATTGCTGTGCTGACACAGCGGGTGGGCTTTAAACTATATCAAAATGATATTTTCGTTAATGTTGTCGCTGGTATGTCTGTAACAGAGCCCGCCGCCGATCTCGCAATTGCTACGGCAATCGCATCTAGTATGCGCGATATTCCAATTCCCGCCGATCTTGCTATTGTTGGCGAGGTGGGTTTAAGTGGAGAACTGCGCGCTGTGAGTCAACTGGGTTTACGTTTGAATGAAGCCGCCAAGTTAGGATTTAAGCGCGTCCTCATTCCTAAAACATTACGCGAGAAGGCTACGCCACCAGATGGCTTACAAATATTACAAGCGCGCTCTCTGCCAGAAGCGTTACGAATAGCACTTCCTGAAAAGTGAAATTTTTTCAAGCGTGCTGAGCTACAACAATCATACGCTCACAACCATCTTCAAAGGGGCCTTGTTCATAGTCTCCATATGTTGCCACACACCGCAGCCCTGCGATACGTAACAAAAGCAACAACTCACTATAAAAGACATAACGTAACGTAAGCGGCGCTAGCGTACGCTTTAGCGTTCCATCAGATAATATCTCATCATAAATCCACGTAATATGTAGTTGTTGAGTAATACGATCTAAGGTGCTTAGCGATTGTTGCATAACAACATGGCCTGTTTGAGGCTCTATAAACATGCGTTCCATAGCGATAGCATGATCATCTTGTGTACTGAAAGCCTCACCAGCGTTGGGCAAATCAAATACAATTGCCCCTTCAGTTGCAAGATTTTTCTTCAACTGTTGTAAGGCCGCAATTTGCACATCTTGGGTCTTAAAATGCATGAAGGTATGGTATGGTAACAGGATGAGGTTAAAAGGTGTATCACTTTGATAGGAGATAATGTCACCCAGCACAAAATGTGCATTTGAGGCAATAGAAGGTAACCCTGCTATTTTTTGTTCTCCACGCGCCAACATTTGGGAAGAAGTATCTACACCAACGCAAAAATAGCCTTCTTGCGCTAAATGTAACATTACGCGGCCTGTCCCACAGCCTACATCTAAAATAGGCCCACCATATTCTTCAGCCAAAATACTATACAGATGCAAATCATCCGTCATCTCGGAGTTTTCAGCATCATAAAAGCGCGCTATGGTGTCATAGAATTCAGTCAAGGTTATTTTCCATCCTCTAAATATTTAACTCTTATCAGGTGTTGGTGTACGTGTTAGACGCGGTGGCAAAAAAGGTGAAGGCGTATAAGTTGGTGTTGGTGTAGGCGGTATTGGTGTGAATGTCGGTGTAGGTGTATTAGTAGAGAAACCCAGCGTCGGAATTAATGTTGAAGTTGGCATCAGAGTATTTGTACTGGTTTGTGTAGGAGTCATTGAAAGTGTAGGAGTAGAGTCTTGCGCTGTGGCTATGCTAGATGATACTACATCATTAGGTGCAGATGTAAAAGTAGCGTTCTGCTGTGTAGGCAAAGCTCCAACTAGTGTCATATTGTCGTTGTTCTGCGGGAAAATACTTGATGTTGTGAGTTCTAAATCTTGCGGAATTCGCCGCTCAACAGCTTGCCGCCCTATCCCCATAACATAGGGCTGATTATTTACAAGTACTTCAAGCCCACCTGCATTTGTTGTTTTGAGTATCACTGATTGGGTGGCATTATATGTTGCCCCTTCACCCGGACGCAATATGCCTTCAAATACAACCACATCATCCACCGTAACGCGCACCCATAAACGCTGACGCGCCGTGAGCCTAATATTAATCGGATCACCCGGATTCACAACTGGAGCTCGTACCTGAGTAGGCGGAACAAATACCGTAGGAGTGAGCGTGGGGACTATGTTTTCTGCTATGCCCACATTAACGGGTTGCAAAATTTGTCCACTAGATACAGTATCGTCATCAGTAAGATCGCGAACCACCAAAAATGCTCCCCCTCCCATCGCCGTGATAACAGCCAAAAGAAAAGTACTTGCTATGATGATCTGTAACCAAGAACGGCGTTCTGGACGATACAATACGGGATCGGGTTTGCGTTCTTGAGCTGGCACCGTAGGGCGCGTTAAAATCACTTGTTGGTTTGGTGCAGGGGCTGGCGGTGTAGATGTGATACTAGTGCGTTTGCGTTTTTTTCGTTGTTTTGTATCATCAGCAAGTGCCGCTTCATACTCTGCTAGGATTGCTTCTGCGTCCAATCCTACAGCTTTTGCATAGCTTCGTAAAAAGCCTTTCAGTTGCAAAGCATTATCAATCACTTGAAATTGCCCATTTTCCATCGCTTGCAAAAAGCGTGGCCGAATGCGCGTGCGTTTTTCAAGTTCAGCTAATGTAAGCTCTTGAGCTTCACGAGCTTCGCGGAGTTTTGTACCCAGTGATTGAAGTGAAGCACTCAAATCTGATAATCCTCTAACCTTTGGAAAAACAACAAGGGCGTTTTTGCAGTTCGCTTGAACGCCCTCATTGTATCAAATCGGCCATAGATGTTAGCCAATCATAGACTATTCGGTCGTTTCCTCTTCAGCGACTTCCTCAGCACTTGCTTCAGTTTCATCAGCCTCTTCGTTGCTGGCTTCTAAGAATGCAAGCGCCTCTTCTTCTTCGCCTTCAGGAACGATAATCACAATAACAGTTGGCGAAAGCTCAGCAGACATGCGAATTGGCACTTCAAACACGCCAAGCTCACGCAAGGAATTTTCACTAATGCGACGGCGATTAATGTCAACGCCTGTTTTCTCGCGTAGGGCATCAGCAATATCTTGAGCAGTGACTGAACCATAAAGTTTGTTGTTGCGCCCTGCCTTACGACCAAAAACAAGCTGCACGCCATTAATGCGCTCAGCAATAGCTATAAGCTGTTCGTTGAGCTCTTGGCGACGAATCGCTGCTTGTTCTAATAGCTGTTTATTACGTTCAATCTCTTCAGGGGTAGCACGGACGGCTTTTCCTTGAGGAATAAGATAATTGCGTGCAAAGCCATCTGCAACTTCTACTACGTCCCCTGCGACCCCGTGCATATAGACATAATCTTTGAGAATAACCTTCATTGCTCTTTATGCGGCGCGGATCAAATCTCTTTTAGAACGCCGCTTCTCCTTCCTTCAATTTTTTGCGCTTTTTGCCTTTATCGGTCGGTGATGATACCAAATAATCCCCCTATAAATCAAGCTAAGAGTTTAATCGGGCTCAATTTTATGATACTTTGACATACTCCCCATGCCTAAAGGCAGGGGATTCTTGCCATCCACAACGGTCGCGTGCGAAACACGTCTTACACCGTCTCCGACAGGGTTGATGCC
>RFGP01000144.1 GCA_003697365.1 Chloroflexota bacterium
ATATATTGGAGCAGCATATCTTTCTGCTTCGGCAGCATATCGGATTGGGGCAGGTTTGGTGACTGTAGGAGCTCCTGACAATATTATTCCTACTTTAGCTGCCATGTTACCAGAGGCGACTTGGTTTCCGCTGCCGCGTGTGATTACTGAAGTAGATAGTTTAGTCGAAAAAGTTCAAAGTGGTTATAATAGCTTGCTCATAGGCCCCGGGTTAGGTCAAGCAAGTAATACACAACAGTTTTTGTCGAGCTTTTTAGATACTGAATCCGATGTTGCCTTACCACATATGGTTATCGATGCTGATGGGTTAAATTTATTAGCAAAAATAGATGATTGGGCACAACGGATACGTCCTAATACCATACTAACTCCACATCCTGCAGAATTTAGCCGTTTAACTGGACTTTCAGTCGAAAAAATACAAGAAGATCGACTAATTCATGCAATAAATTTTGCTCAGAAGTGGAATGTGATTATTGTGCTAAAAGGGGCTTTTACCGTAATTGCAACACCAGAGGGCAAAGCGTGGATTAGCCCCTATGCAAACAGCGTTCTTGCTACTGCGGGGACTGGAGATGTTTTGGCAGGATGCATTGCTGGATTATTAGCACAAGGGCTCTCACCTGTTGATTCAGCTATTGCAGGGGTATGTATTCATGGCAAAGCTGCTGAATTTTTTCCTTATCAAGGTGGCATGTTGGCTAATGAATTGTTAGACAAGTTGCCTCTTGCAAGGATGTAGATCACTCATCTATAGGCTTAGCGTGATCAGCGCGATATTGTTGTGCAAGCATTTTGCCATATTCGATGGAATCATCAATCGTTTCACCTTGTACTTGCTTGATTCCAATACGAAAAAAGTTTTGGATGCGTTGCCGAGTGTCTTGCCCACTGCGGGGTGCATTCCATAGCATAGCAATACCGCCAATAATGAATCCAATTAAAGTCCCTAAAACTAAAGAACTTGTATGATCTTGTTGAGATTTATTCATCCTTATCTGACTCCTCTGAGTTTTTCTCGACTGCTGAGGATGAAGATTGTGGGCGAACCGCTTTGTGGATTTTTCGGACTTCGCGCAAGAATGTTGTTAAACCCGCGAATGCGGCTGTGGTGCCAATGACAGGTTTTACAAGTCGTTTGCTCATAAATTCCGCTGTGCCGCGCACTGTTTTTGTGGCTTGCTGTGTGTTCTGAACGATTGGACTGATCTCATTTTGGAGTAAGTTTAATAAAGCAGAAAGTTGTATTACCATTACAACGATAGCAATGCCAATGATGATGGCTTCTAAGATTAGGAAAATGAGGAGCAAATCACGTATGATGCTCACCATACTAGCGACATTTTCCCAACGACCACTGATGCTGCCAGCAGCTAGAGCAACAATAAACAGCAGAAGACATAATCCAATGGATACAGCAACACTTACAATAACCCAAAATACAAAACTACGACTTGAGGTATCCTCGTCATGACTGTCGTTATTTTCATCGTTTGTTATGCTATCTGAAATTGTTTCGTCACTAGTTACTGTTTTCAAAGTTTCATCAGAATGGGAGGTTGTCATTCGCTCATTATCCTCGTGTGCGATTCGTAGGGCGTGTCAACAAACGTGTTACAAATAACGCAACGAACGCGCCTATCGTGGCGTTTAATGCATTAAGCGGCCCCATATCAAGAATTTCAACATTTAATATATCACCTGTGATGTGTCCCAACGCAAAGCCTATCCAGCTTGCTAAGAAAAATAAAGCAAGCCGAGCAGCATCACCGCCACTAATAAAGTGAAACAGTGAACCATAAAGTGTTGCGAGAATAAATCCCAATACAAAAGATGGACTGACCATAATACTCCATATCTTGCTAAGACAACGTTTGCAAGTGTAACACACTCTTTCAGATTCTAGCACTAGGCATTTGAGGCGTGTTGCAATATAGTTGTTATATAAAATAATGGTAATGTTTTTGAAATTATGAGGGTGTCTGTTGTGACACTGGTAGATCAACGCATTTTAATTCCTGCACCAATGCAATCGGTTTGGCAAATTATTGCTGATCATCGTCAGTTGCCTAAATGGCGTAATGATGTAGCTTCTGTTTCTGTATTAACCACTGAACCAAGCCGTGTGGGGACACGTCGCCGTATTTCCCGAAAAAACGGCAAGCGCGATCTCATTGAGGAGATGGTCGTATGGTATGAAGGAATTGGTTATGAGTACACCTTAATTGAAGGAAGTGATTATCGCTCATATCGTTCACGTATTCGCTTACAAGCGGCAGCAGATGGAACGATTGTGCAGTGGGTTATATCATATGAATTAGGTGGGCTATTACGCCGTATTATTGGTGGAAGGCGACGTAAGAAGAAATTAGAAGCTATGACAATTGATAGCTTGCGTCAACTACGGCGTTACGTGGAAAGTACAGGCGCACGTTTAGATGATACATATCGCTTGAAAAATAGCATTCAAGCTGCTCCAGATGTACAAGCGCGTGCCCAATATGGCGCTAAGTTGATTGCTCAAGAAGAGTCTAGCCGTCAAGTAGCAGCTATTCAAGCTGATCAAATGTCATCTGCTGAGGGATCGCCTCGCATTGTTGAGCCTCCAAGACGTATTGATGACACGCCAAGTGTGCCTTATGCAACTCCACCATCATTTTTGAAAGAGGCGCTTCAAACTTCTGAACTTACTTTGCCAACAGGGGTAAAGCCCGTTTTAACAGAGCCAACTCAAGATACTCAACCTGTTTCATCAGCTGAGGTTACAGATGATACAACCCCTAAGCCTGTTGTCAAAATCGAAGAACCACCAATTCCTCCAGACTCAACTCAACCACGTCCTGCAATTATCCTAGATGATGCAGATGAGCTCAAAGATTCTAAACAGACATCTGAGTTATCTGATTCGGCTGCACGCCAACAAGTGATGGAAATGAAACCTATCACTTCTGATGAGTTAGATGATGAGCTAGAAGTATCTAATCCTGATTTGCCTCCCCTTACACCAAAACGTGATACTGGTGAAGTGTCCATTTGGGAGGTTTTTGGCTTACGTAGACCTTCAGATGAGTTGTCGCAAATTATAACTGAACTGGAACAGGGCGATACCGCAGAAAGTAGTGAAGATGTTTCTACTGAAGAAGTGACGAATAGGACTCCTGTTCCAATGGATATACAACAAACCTCTTTGCCTGAAGTTTCTGACAAATCTGAAGCAAGTGCAGAGTTGAAAACAAAGCCCAAAATGCCTTTAGATGAGTGGCTTATGGCAGATGAGCCTCCGTTGCCAGAGTCTTCTACCGAATCAATGAAGAATATTGTGCGGATTGAGCAGAAGCCTAAAATTGGTTTGCGTCGCCTTCAACGGCAACGAGAAGAAGCTGTTCGCCGTCG
>RFGP01000145.1 GCA_003697365.1 Chloroflexota bacterium
GTCTTGGTGATAGCCGCTGTGAGTGTCGTCTTGCCATGGTCAACATGACCAATGGTACCGATATTGACATGGGGCTTGGTACGTTCAAATTGAGCCATTTTTCTGTGCTTGTCTCCTTAGAACCAAACAACACTTTAGTTATTTTTAGGCATTTGTGGCAAAATACGCCGTCTGGATTACAGGCGTTAAAAAAAGCCCACGATGGGATTTGAACCCATGACCTCCTTCTTACCAAGAAGGCGCTCTACCCCTGAGCTACGTGGGCGATTAGCACAATGACGATTACTCATCAGTTGTTGCAGTGGGCCGAGCAGGACTCGAACCTGCGAAGGCTTCCGCCAGCGGATTTACAGTCCGCCCCCTTTGCCGCTCGGGACATCGACCCTTGTTTTTTAACGTCCTTCCAGACGAGAGCCGACAATCGGACTTGAACCGATAACCTACCGCTTACAAGGCGGTTGCTCTGCCAATTGAGCTATGTCGGCACTTGTGTCTCGCCACAGTGCCAACATATTAACGGAGTGATCATGGTTTGTCAATGGCATACTCATGATCAAACAAATTTTTAGCGAAATTCAGTGTCCAAGCACTTTCATAGCGGCATTGTGCCCTGTTATCCCACTTACAGCGCCACCACGCAGCGCCCCAGAACCGCAAATGTATAGACGTTCAATGTGAGTTTCTACGCCCCATGTGTTGGTTTCACCAAATGGCCATGACAGCTCATTATGAAAGATGTTGCCAAAAGACATGTTGAGGTTCTGTTCTATATCTACTGGGGTTTGAGCTTCGATGCAGGGTTGCCCATCTTCGTCTAATGCAAGGCAATCTTGAATAGGCTCTGCTAAATGTTGATTAATGGCTGCTAGGTAGCGTTGTAGCATGATTTCACGCTTAAGGTCGTTTTGCTCAATGAATGCTGAATAGGGCACGTCAAGCCCAAACAGTGTTAATGTGTGGTATCCACTTTCTCCTACAATACTAGGGTCGGTTAACGAATGGCAATAAATTTCGCAAGGTGGTTGTTCTGGTAACTCGCTAGCACACGCTTGGCGATAGGTGCTTTCCATATGTGCATAACCTTCGTTAATATGGAATGTACCAGAAAATGCTTCTTCAGGGGTGATACTGCTGTCACGTAGTCGTGGCAGGCGCTTTAAGACCATATTAATTTTGAAAACTGATCCTTCAGAGCTTGGTGGTGCCTGATAATTGTCTACTAATTTTTCAAGCACAAACGGCGACACGTTGGCAAGGATATAATGCCCTTCAATAGTTTTTGGTTGCTCATCATGGAAAAAGTCTACAGTGAAATACTTTGAATTTGGCATGATATGCTCAACGGTAGCCTTCGTGATAATTTGAGCGCCATGCTTTTGAGCGCATTCTGCTAATGCTTTTGTAATGCTACCCATTCCTCCAACAGGGACGCGCCAATTGCCCCCAATAATGTGATATAGGAAAGTGCGATTTTGCAATAATGTTGGATCGTGGGCATAGGTTAATGCGCCAATTTTCGCATCTGTGAATAGCGTGCCGCGTATTGCATCATGCGCAAAAAAATGTTCAATAGCCAAGCCCAGCGGTTGCTCAACGAACCATTCCCATGCCTTTAAGGCATATTCATCGTGTCGACAACGATTATATAAATCTTCTCGACTGGGCATTGATTCTAATAGGCTAGGAAAGATTACTTTAGCGAAAGCGGCTTGTAGTGCTATAAACTGCTCATAGGCTTGATGTTCTCTATCATCACCTGTTATTGTTGCAAATGATGCTCTTGTGACTTGTGGATTGGTGTTGCTAGCGACTAGGCCTTGTACATTTCTACCATTATGAATAGGAGTATAGTAAGCAGTGGCACGTTGCTTTGTCACAATAGGCAAATTCAAATCTTTGATAATTTTCTGTGGCATAAGGCTTAACAGATAGGCATAGCGCGAAAGTTTTACATTTACCCCTTTGAAGATTTGAGCAGAAATTGCTGCGCCACCGACTTGCTCCCCGCGCTCTAATACAATGACTGATAAACCATTTTGGGCAAGATAAGCGGCGGCCACAAGTCCATTGTGGCCACCACCAACAATGACAACATCATAGCGTGATTTCATGATAATTAAGCATTTACCCGTGATTTGACCAGCATACGGAATATGTCAGATTCTGTGAGTATTCCTACTAATTTGCCTTCGTCGTCTACCACTGGTAGGCCGCTAATTTTGTGCTCCAACATTAGTTGAGCTGCGTCTAAAATTGGAGCATTTTGATTCACTGTAATCGGGTCTTTAGTCATTACCTTTTCAACTTTTAGCTTTGAAAGTAGGTAGTTCATTTCCCAGATACTGAGCGTTGTTGCATCTGATGGCTTTGCTTCTCGTACATCCCCAATTGTAATAATGCCAACCAGTTTGCCTTGTTTTCCTACGACGGGCAAACGCCGAATGTTCTTTTCTTTCATGATTTGGTGTGCATCCGTGATCGGAGTATCAGGAGTAATGGTTGTAACGGGGCTACTCATCCATTCGCTGACTTTGATATTTTCTAACATATTATGGCATCCTCCTTAAAATTATGATCTAACATCATCATACCACTAAAATATTTTGAAGATATGCCTGATCTATTATTACATTTGTTGTGTTTTTAAAAATTCAATTGTTTGTCGCAAAGCGTCATCAAAATCAATAATAGGGTGATATGCTAATAATTTTTTTGCACGCTCAATGTCTGCTTGCGAGCCTTGAATATCGCCTGCGCGAGGCGGTTGAAAAATTGGCTTGTATGATGCACCTAGCATTTGATTAATCTTTTCGACCAGTGTTAATAGATTGATGGGGTGCCCGGTCGCGATGTTGATGATTGCACCAATTGCAGCAGCAGAATCGGCAGCCAGCAAGTTTGCATGTACGATATTATCTATAGGAGTAAAATCACGGGTTTGAGTGCCATCACCGAAAATGATGGGCGGCTGTCCATGAATCATGCGCTGAATGAATTTAGGAATGACTGCTGCATAGGGTGAATGCGGGTCTTGACGCGGGCCAAAAACATTAAAATATCGCAACACAACAGTTTCTAGTCCATAAGTTTGGGTGAAGGTTTGGCAATAATATTCCCCAGCAAGTTTAGCTGCTCCATAGGGGGAAATAGGCGCTGGAATCGCATCTTCTCTTTGAATGTCAGCATTATTTTCTCCGTACACTGCAGAGGAGCTCGCATATACAACACGTCGCACTTGAGCATCATACGCTGCTTTAAGAACGACAAGGGTTCCTGTAGCGCAGTGCTCATGTACTATTAAGGGATGTTCGACGCTGTAAGGAACTGATGCAAGCGCGGCATGATGAAAAACAACATCTACGCCCTCAAATGCAGATCGCATAATTTCATACTCTGTTATGCTGTTATGATAAATACGCAGATTACCGTTAAGGCTGCTCAGAAAGTCTAAGTTGCTTTGCTTACCAGTAGAAAGATTATCAATAACCCGCACGTGATGCCCTTTTTGAAGTAGGTGAGCGGCAATATGCGAGCCTATAAACCCTGCTCCTCCTGTCACCACATAGGAATTTGCCATCAAAACCTCCGTACTGGAAACCA
>RFGP01000146.1 GCA_003697365.1 Chloroflexota bacterium
CTTGAGCATTATTATTATCATGGATTTATCATCACCATCTTGCTTTTAGGTGCAACTCTGTTTATAGGTGTCAATCCTTCTGGGTTTGGCCCCAAATTATGGCTTGGAAGTGGTAACCTTTTTTTTCAACCCTCTGAACCATTAAAACTTTTCGTATTGATATTTCTAGCTGGACTCTTAACACACTACAACAAAACCTATAAAAAGCGCTCAAGATGGATAAAGCAACTCATTATCCCGTCTATACTTATATTAGGGCTTTGCATATTCATACTGGTTTTGCAAGGCGATCTGGGAACAGCCACAATATTTTACGTGATCTATATTCTTATGCTGTATGTAGCATTAGAACAGCCAATAATTTTAGTCATTGGCATTAGCCTACTGCTACTCTTGGCATACATTAGTTATCAAACCGTTGATATAGTCAAGTTACGCATTGACGTTTGGCTCAATCCTTGGGCAGATGCAGATAATCGCGCCTATCAAATCGTGCAGAGTATCATGGCTATGTCTGCTGGTGGTTTTTTCGGAGTCGGTATAGGACAAGGACAGCCAACATTTGTTCCTGTCGTGCATACAGATTTTATCTTTGCCGCTATTGCAGAGGAATGGGGCTTTGCTGGAATTGTCGTAATGCTGTTTAACTTTGGAGTGTTAATCTATCGCAGTCTACAATTAGGGCTCAATATGCAAAGCCAGTCAATATTTCTCGCACTCTTGGCAATAGGCATCGGAATACTATTTGCCACACAAAGCCTAATGATCATGGGAGGTATCGTGCGCTTATGGCCAATTACTGGTATCCCCTTACCGTTTGTGAGTTATGGAGGCTCATCCTTATTGACAAGCATAACCGCCATTGCTATGTTGTTAATCATAAGTAATCAACAATCATCCGCCAGCTCAGATGGTTGCCAGCACTGAGGTTTTGATGAATCGCGCCGTCAAGCAACTACAAATAATCATTGGTCTAGCATTCTTGGCAATATTGGCAGCGAGCTTTTACTGGAGCACAGTTAAGAGCCACAGTATCAATCAACGCCAAGACAATCCCCGCCATGTTCAGCAAGAACAAACACTACTCCACCGCCCAATCCATAATCGATACACATCTCTCATCATACATGCAGAAGCGAATAGTGCTCTAAAATGTACGCTATTCAAAACAACAAGTATCGCTACAATATTTGAGAACAGGGACACTTATCATCCACAACAATGCTGGCAAGATACGTATATGTTTCGACTTTGGCAACATATACTAATTGCCCAGCGCATATGTTACACATTACAAAATATGCTAATGCACTGGGCTTCATTTCCCTAAGTTATAGATTTTGAAAATGTGGAGCAATTATTTAATCTTGCTCTTTTTCAATAACCTTACTTGCTTCATCACGTATTTCACGAATACGTTGCGTAATCGCTGACTCGCCTTGCTGGTTCTGTAATTGATGCAACAGCGCGTCTAAATACTGTAGCAAACGAGAGCCAAATTCTGGCGCACGATCAACCAAAGCCAATCGAATTTCCAGCATGTCCTCCATTTGCAACAATTCATTGATAAAACGAACCTCTGGAGGTGAACTTTGCATGATTAAATCAGCGATGATTTGTTGCACTTGATACAATTTTTCTAGGCGCTCTTCATCCCCACCTTGTCGCTCAGTTTCAGCGATATAAGCACGTAGAACAGCCATAAAAGTATCGTCAATCATCGCCAAGTTTTGACGAACGGCCTCTTCAACATTATCAGCAGCGATAATACTCTCTAAGATTGATGCCGATTGATTAATCAGTTGCTGGTTTTGCTCATCAATAAGTGCGACTAACTCAAGAAGGCGTTCTCGTACTTTCAATTGCTCTTCACGTACCTTCTTTGAATTGGCTTGATCAATGAGTGAAGTTAATTCGTTAAAAAACTGATAATCTAACGCCGAGCGAGCCATGCTTGCAAAAACCTGTAAATGCTCGTCTTTACCAGCATAGTTTAAGGCGAGTTTAGCAAGAGCTTTATGCGTGACGTTATTCCCCAATTTTCTAAGGTCATCCGTAACTTCTTGAATGACTTGTTCTTGGCGTTGTGCAATTTCTAGGAGTTCACGTCCATACGAAGTATGTGGCAAAATAGCATCACGTACTTGAATAAGTTGCTGAGCAGCTTGTGTTTGTCCATTGGTCAGCATCATTTCAGCCGTAACTGTCAACATGCTGAAAAATTGCTCGTCTAACTGTTCGTCATATTGTTCAGCTAAACTTGGCCATAAATCAGGTGGCGACTGCATAAATTGTTCTACAAGTTTTAACTGCTCTTGGCGCTGGTTAAGCATCTCCTTAGAGATACCCTCAGCTTCCATAACAGTATCGACCATCCCCTGAAGGGTAAAAGTACGGCGAGGGTTTAGCAAATACCCTTTGCGCATCTCCATTGGCAGGCTATCTGTAATTTTACGAATATATTGGCCAATAATCTGTTCTTGCTGATCTTGGCTAAGATTCAACTCCATTGGTACATGGATCAGCAACAATTCTTTAGAAGGATCATGATAAACCAATGGCGTTAAGACTTGTAATGCAAAACCACAATTCGGGCAAGCCACTAGGTTTGCGTGCCCACTAATGAGCTTAGAAACGACACTAGGGTCTTGCCGAACATCCAATATTTGTTGAACATCAGGAACAAATGTTTGTCCACAATTTGGGCAACTGACAGTTGATTGATGAAAAACCACAATTGCAATTCCTTTTTATCTTTTAACGTCGGGGTAAAGTTAATATGAAAGTTGTGCCCGGTTGGCCTTGATTAGGCTTAGCCCAAATTTGCCCACCATGTGCTTCAATAATGACACGTACTAAAAACAACCCTAATCCAGTGCCGGGTAATCCTTTTTCAATTGCTTCTTGAGCACGAAAGAAGCGGTCAAATATTTTTGTGACATCAGTAGAAGAAATGCCAATACCATTATCTTGGACAGTTATTTGCACAAGATCATCTGTATATTGTCCACTAATCTTGATGAGGCCGCCATCGGGTGAATATTTAATTGCGTTAGAGATGAGATTGTCAAATACTTGACGTAATCTTGCCTCATCACCTTGAATAGTGGGAAAATTCTCTTGGAATTCCAATACAAATTGATGTTGATTAGTTTGAGTTTTGAAGCGCTCTAGTACATCTGCTACCAATTCATCCAGCGCCACCTCACCCATATTAAGACGCAAAACACCCTCTGATTGTAACCGCGAAGCCATCAATAAATTCTCTATCAAATAAGTAAGCCTATCAGCTTCTTCTTCTATAATAGAAAGCCCACGCTGAATCGTTTCTTTATCCCATTCAGCATCATCACGCTGTAATGTTTGAGCATAACCTTTAATTAATGCCACAGGTGTTTTAAGCTCATGTGAAATCACCGAAATAAAAGTACTCTTCATCTCTTCGGCTTGCCGAAACCGCGTAATATCTCGCACATTAGCAATGATATTGCGTAAAGAACCATCCTCAAAAAAGACTGGGGCGTATTTAATTTCTACGCTTAATCGCATTCCATCTAGCCGTTCCAGATCACCTTCAACATACAATGATCCCACCGCTGATTCCCATTCACCATTGCTATCACGCACCACATTATAAGGCCAACCATCTGCAATGGCTTTTTCAAGCGTCAGCTTAGGCACAGGCTCAGCCCACCGAATTACATCATCATGAGGACGATCTACTGCAAAATTCATTTGCCATCCTGTCATAGAAGACAACATAGGATTGATACGCTTTACCTTTAATTGAGCATCTAAGATCATAATGCCATCACCACTAGCATCTAAGATAGTAGCGAGCCGACGTTTTTCAGCAATGGTTGCTTGATACAAACCCGCGTTATGTACCGCAATAGCAGCTTGATCAGCAAAGCTCTGTAAAATCAGCAAATCATCAGGGGTTGGGCTTCCCGGATATGCTCGCAAAACATAAATTACCCCCAAAGACTCGCCCGAAATTTGCAAAGGTAATGAAACGACCTGTCGTAAAACACGGTTTAATTTACGAGAGATAAGTCTTAAGTGCAATTGTAGTTCACCCGACTTTGCATCTTTATCTTGAGATTTTTTGAAAGAAGCAAAATTGAGTAGCGGTTCCAAAACTTCTATTTCATCAGGCTCTATTCCTAATACTGCTTCAATAGAAAGCGTTTGCTCTGGCCCTCTTAAGGCGATCATCCCTACTTCACCGCCTAACATAGAAACAGAGGCCTCAAGCACCATCCTTAACACAACATCTAAATCAAGCTGTGCAGTGATCGCCCGTGAGATTTTAAGAAGATAATCGCGTTGATGTATCCGAAAATCAGGTAAAATAATCATGTTATTAGTCTAGCACAACTACGTTATACTTAAATTTTTCTAATAGATTTCTGGTAATTCCCATATGATAGAGCAAGATGTTATCATTTTGATAGCACATATGATAGGGCACATTCTCTTATTTGCCTTTGTTGCCATTATTGGTTTTACATGGTGGTACAAAACTCATCACCACACGTCTTCAGATAAAGGATAAAACAATTATGGATTTAGGACTTAAAGACGCAAAAGTTTTTGTGGCAGCAAGTCGTTCAGGTTTGGGAGCTGCCGCAGCCAGACGTTTCAGCTTAGAAGGTGCACATGTTGCCATTAATGGACGAAATGCAGATATGCTTCATGCCACAGCACAAGCAATTCAGGCCGAAAGCAGCAATCCTGTATACGCTATTCCCGTAGATATTAGTGAACGGCAAGGTGCATTTGATGCTGTGCAACAAGCAGCAGAGCGTTTAGGCGGGCTTGACATCCTCGTTACCAATGCTGGTGGCCCACCCGCAGGAACATTTGAAACACTTCATCTAAAAGATTGGGACAAAGCCTACGAGCTATTACTTGTTTCTTTTGTGCAAATGGTAAAAGCGGCATTGCCTTATCTTGAGAAGTCAGAGCGTGCTGCGATTCTAGCCATTACATCACTCACTGTAAAGCAACCTGCTGACGGTTTGCTCCTGTCCAACACAATACGTGCAGGCATCGCGGGCTTAGTTAAAACATTAGCTAATGAATACGGCCCTTTAGGTATTCGAGTGAACGCTATCTTACCGGGTTGGACAGCAACAGAACGTGTTGAAGAATTATTAAAGCATCGTGCAGCAATGAATGATACAACCCCAGAACTTGAACGTGCTCAACGCATTCGCCATATTCCACTTGGAAGAATGGGAACCCCTGAAGAATTTGCAAATGTTGCGGTGTTTTTATGCTCACCAGCAGCAGGATATATTCATGGCGCTATGATCCCTGTTGATGGAGGTGAAATTCGCTCTACAATGTAGTTGAGGAAAACTCTCTCATCATCAGCAACCACCCGCTAAGGTAAGTATTTTCTAGCACGGAGGTTTCTATGAAACTCGATTATATTCGTACATTGTATGATTATAATTATTGGGCACATAAACGTGTATGGACTTGTGTTATACAACTAAGTGAAGAGCAATTTCAGCGCCCGCTTGATTATTCAATTGGAAGCATTCACGCTCAGATTGTCCACACAATGAGTGCCGAACATGTTTGGTTTTCGCGCTTACGTGGAGAATCTCCTCAAAAAATGTTTCAGCCAGAGGACTATCCGACATTTGATAGTATTCGGCAAACATGGGATAAAATTGAATCGCAGGTTTATGACTATCTAAACCAATTGGACGAAGCAACGCTAGCCAGCGAACTAATCTATCAAAATACTAAAGGGCAGAATTTTTCCACCAGTATTTGGGGAATTTTGCTGCATGTCGTTAATCATGGAACCGATCATCGTGCTCAAACGCTAGCAATGATTGATCGCGTAGGTGGCCCAACAATCGACCAAGACCTTATCCGATACCTGCGAGAGCATTAACGGTAGGTTATAATAGAAATATTCTTAATTTCAATAACTGAAGGTAGGTACAATGAGTTCTATCTTTTTCAGCTACGATCCTTCTGATGCTGATTTTGCACAGCGTCTAATCACCGATCTAAGAGCTGTGGAGATTCAGGTTACATCTAGATACGATGAAGATATACTCCCTCTAGAAAATATAAAAACCTTACTTGTGATGGTTTCACCCAATAGTATGGCAGCAGAAGATGTACAAAATGACATAGAATTTGCCGCCAGCCGTCATATACGCATTATACCGATCATGAGTCAATTAGCCCGTCCCGTACCTACCCTGCGAACTCCTATTGTAGACATGAGTACCCCAAAGCGTTATCGTGCGAACTTACCATTCTTGATCGACACGCTTAATAGTGACGTGGAGTTAATTTACAGTTCATTTTTCAGGCAACAAACTGTTGATAACTCCAACGCAGTAGTAGGCGTAGATTTAGGGCGCTATGTGCCTGTTTTAAGTGCTATCGTTGCGCCTATCGCTAATACCAATGGTGACGGCCCTCCGACACAGCGTCGCCATCCAATTCATATATGGCAACAACTCGCCAGTGCAATTCCCTTATTTGATGTAGAAAACGCACCACCATTCGCTCTTACGCGCCTGCTGCCCCCAACATTAGAAGCACTTAAAGCCACAGTGAATGCAGCGCCTTATCAAGTGCTACACTTACATACCTACAACTTAAACGATGCTTTAGTTCTTGAAGATGAATATGGCAAGGAAGCCCCTATTTATGCCAATAGCTTGATTAATGCTTTAATACATAGTCAAGTAAAGGTATTAATCCTTGTAGGCAACTTGCCATTAGAAGAAGCTGAGACACTTTTAGAGGAAAGTCCAGTACAAGCAATTATTCAACTAGATGCACAACTAGATGAATTCACCACAACCACTTTTACAACTCATACATTGCTAGCAATGGGATTAGGAAAATCAGTTCAAGAAGCATATCATCTAGCGTTACAAGAACTAGCTAAAGCCGAGATTCATATTGAACACCAGACCCAACTCTTGCATCTTCCTAGTGTAGATTCTGTTCACCTTGATCTTCCTTCCCCAAATGAACGCGCGTTCCATAGCCTTATTTTCAATGGCCTACCGCCTATGCGAGGTGTACCGCTCTTCCCCGAATTTGTCGGTCATCGACGTGAACTGTTAGAGCTAAATCGTGAAATTGATGAAGATCAATACCGTCAAATTGCACTCTATGGCCCCATTGAAGTAGGCAAAACATGGCTAGCAGCAGAATACGCTTTACGTTTCGCATGGCGCTATCCTGATGGGGTTTTATGGATGCGGATTTCTGCACAAACAAAATCAGAAGATGTCATTGGGCAACTTCTCGCCTTATTAGAATTGCCACCAACCACTAATTGGAACACGCTTCGTGAAATTCTACGTGAACGAAGTGTATTAATTGTGCTCGATCAATTAGATGAGTGGGATGATCCATTAGAAGTCGGTGAGTTAGCAGACTTCATCGCAAGGCTAGATCATATCGGCGGCACAAAAGTCTTATTAACAGCTTGGGGCCCCGTTCAACCTATAACATATACTAGCGGCACTGAAGAAAACTATATAGAAGCGTTGACTGAGGATGAAGCACGTTATCTTGCCTATCGCTATATTGAATACTACGACATTAACGATGAGTTTACAGAGCCTGCTAAACTCGACCAGTTTTTAGACAAAACAAAAGGTATCCCTTGGCTTATTCGTGAGGGAATGCAATTTATCCAAAGACTTGGCTATGGCAATGGCATAGAAGCGTTGAGTGACGTTGTAGATGATGTAGCCGACCCGTACGAACGGCATATGAGCCATCAAATTAATGTTCTCTCAGATGAAAGTTTTCAAGCGTTGCGTTTGCTACAAGGTTTTTCGGATGGTTTTACATATCGTTGGTTAAAAGCGGCCATACCTGAATTCAACGAGCGTATACTTCAAGAACTGTTAACATTAGACATGTTAAATTTCGATGGGCGACTTTATCGCGTTCCTCCAATTATCCATAATTACCTCATACAATATGCTGCCTTAAGTGAGGAAGAGCAAGCTGCCATTGATGAACGTGTCATTGAATATCTTTTAGAGGAACAAGTATAAAATGTCGAATAGTCTAACTCTTACATTAACCCCCGAACAAATTGCGACATTAAACAACATCCGCACAATATTGAAGCGCCAATTAACGCCATTAAGCCCTCTAGATGAACAGCTAGTTGCTGATTTATTGGTTAAACAAGCGAACTTAATGCGAGATGCTGGACTAGCAACCGAACTAATGACATACCTAGAAACAGCTATCGCTCGTGCTGATACAAACACCGCACACTATCGACGCTTGCAGTTACAATTAGCACTTACCATGCTACATCTTGGCGATTACGAAGACACAGTACGTGAAATTTATAATGAGTTGCTGGACTTTTACAGCTCACAACCTGTAGAAGAACGTACTGACGATTATGCATATGCCATGATGAACTTTGGGCGTTATTTTGCCAATCGTGGTCAAAATAAGGAGGCCATCACCTATTACAAAGAAGCAGTTCAGCAATTCCAAAAAGAAGGTCTAGAACACGGAATAGCCGAAGCCTTAACGCTTATCGGGAAATCGCTTCAGGCAATGGGGCAATTTGACCAAGCGCAGCAAGCCTATAATACAGCGCTAGGCAAACTAACAAACTCTCAACACGTGCGCCAACGCGCCACTATCATATCGGATTATGCCGATCTTCTCCTACAAAGTGGTAATATAAGCGCCGTTGAAGAATGGCTTGAGCAAGCCTATGAGTTATGCGAGCAACATGGTTTTTGGGAATTAAAAGCCAAAGTTATAAGGCAACAAGCCTATAGCGATCAGCTGCGTGCACGCGCTGCTTCTGAACAAGCCTTAAAACAACAATGGTTACATCATGCTGCTACTCGTTTACATCATGCTATTGCCAGCTTACTTATCATACAAAACACAAATGAATTAGCTGTCACTTATCATGATCTAGGACGCTTAGAAGCACAATTGAATGATTTAGAAGCTGCTGAAGCTCATGTACGCAAAAGTTGTGAGCTTTTTACCCGCATTGGCAACAGACGTAATTTTGCCGTATCGGAGATTACACTAGGTCAAATTCTGCTGGTCAAGAATCATAATATAGATGAAGCCCTACAGCATATTCGCCAAGCACTATATATTGCTCATGATGTTCAAGACATGCATACTCGTGAGCAAGCAGCGCGTGCATTGCTGAAAATCCATCAAATGCAAGTTCAACGCGCTAAAGATAAACCCGACAACATAAAAGCAGACGTTTTAGAGGACGTAAATTATACTCAGGAACGTTTAGCGCGTCTTGGAATGAATGAATTTGCCCAAAGTGCCTCTCAACTAAGCGCACAACTTATCGAAGAGCACGCCTAAATTTCTTAGAGTAGGATGCACTAACAAAAAGCATCCTACCCACCAACTTTTTAAAAACCGTGCGATTTCTCTACTTCACCAAGTACAGTATCAAATATATGAAGTGCCTCATCAGCCGTTGTTTTATCCATCATTAATGGTGGCATAAAGCGCACTGTACTTGTACCACACCCTAAAATTAACAACCCATGATTAAAAGCATGGTTCACGACATCATCACGGAGTTGTTTGGCCGGCTCTTTAGTTTGCTGATCCTTGACGAGTTCAATACCAATCATCATCCCTCGGCCGCGAACTTGGCCGATGCTAGGATGACGAGGCATAATCTCTTCGAGTGCATCCAAGATATATTGTCCAACTTCAGCAGCATTTTCAATGAAGCCACGTTCTCCATTAATGCCTTCTAGCAAGTCAAGCGTTGCAAGCGAAGCTGCACAAGATATAGGATTTCCGCCAAAGGTGTTTCCATGAGAACCCGGAACCCAACTGTCCATAATGCTTTTACGAGCGATAATAGCACCAAGCGGCATTCCACTAGCAATGCCTTTAGCGCTCGTTACAATATCGGGCTCCACCCCATAATGTTCTATCGCCCACCATTTTCCAGTACGTCCCATACCTGATTGCACTTCATCAACAATCATCAAAATACCATAGCGATCGCATAACTCGCGCAAAGCAGGGAAGAATCCTGACGGTGGAACAACATAGCCGCCTTCACCCTGAATTGGCTCAACTAAGACAGCAGCGACCTCATCCGGAGGCAAAATTGTTTTGAATAATGTGTGTTCTATATAATCCACCACACATTTTCCATAATCGTCGTACCCATCCATATTAAGAATAGGCCGATATGGATCAGGATAAGGGACATGCGTCACACCCGGCATAGTGGGAAAGTACCCCTGTCTTTGCACTGGCTTACTCGCAGTAGCAGAAAGCGACCCCATAGTGCGCCCATGAAAAGATTTCAAAAACGCGATGAATTGCGGTCTTTCGGTATGATAACGTGCTAATTTTAGTGCGCCTTCATTGGCTTCTGTGCCACTGTTTGCAAAGAATATCCGTGCAGGTTCTTTAAAAGGAGCTATAGAGGCAAGTCTTTCAGCAAGACGTGTTTGAACATCATAGTAAAAATCAGTGCCTGCCATATGAATGAACTTCTCAGCCTGATCTTTAATCGCCTGCACGACATAAGGATGCGCGTGCCCAGTTGCCGTAACTGCGATACCGCTTGTTAAGTCGATATAGCGCCGCCCATCCACATCCCATACTTCAGCCCCACGCCCATGCGACATCACAAAGGGATAATCGCGCGTATACGATGGCGACAAAACTAATTCGTCGCGTTGAATATAATCCTGAGCTTTGGGGCCAACATTAAACTTAGCAACCATGCACACATGCTCCTCAACATTATGGTTATAGCAAAACAAACACTTCGCGGGCGCAATTATCCTACAAATTGCAACGCTTGACGAGAGACAATCTAGTTTAATTTATTAGGACAAATACTAGATGTTACTTTTTCTCTCGAAGTAATACCCTACACTTGGTTCGTTTTTGATGTATTGAGGATTGGTATGGTCTGCTTCAATTTTCTTGCGCAAATGCCAAACATAAACCCGCAAGTAGGAAATACTAACTTCTTGTTCTGGTCCCCAAACCTCTTCTAGCAATTCTTCATAGGGAACAGGACGCGGCGCATGTGATAACAAGCATGATAACAAACGATATTCAATAGGAGATAGGCGCGTAGTTTTTCCATCACGTGTCACTTCGCGACGCTGGAGGTTAATGGTAAGCTCGTCATCTTGGTAATATGTCACCTTAAACTCTTCCTGATTTTCAATGCTCACACGACGCAGTGTGGCGTTCAAGCGCGCTTTCAAAACATTCATGTTCCCTTTGACTATAAAGTCATCAGCGCCAACGTTTAGCATTTCAACTAACATATCATCATCTTGCTCTTGAGTGAGTATAATAATAGGCACATCGCTTATTTCACGAATCCGCCGACAAACCTCTACCCCACTCTTATAATCCTTCTGTTGTAAATAGAGATCCAAGATCACAAGATTAGGACGCAGATCATGAAAACTACGCAAGCCTTCTCTGCTATCTAACGCACTGATAAGCTCGTATTGTTCTGCTAGTTCGCGCTTGATTTGATCATGAACAGTTTGCTCATCATCAATGACAAGCACCCTATAAATTTGTTGGTTTTTTTCTATAATGTTCATGTTAGGATTATCCTACCTAGTTATCATGTAATTCAACTATCATTCAAGTGTTAAACTTATCATAAATACTATAATTTTAATATTGTAATCTGTAAATAAAATTTAACAAAAAGTGAGCAATATGCCTACACCCAAAAAGACAACACCTGCTAGAAAACAATATCTAGATATTAAAGCTCAATACCCCAATGCCATTGTTTTGTTCCGAATGGGTGACTTTTATGAAACTTTTGATGATGATGCAGAACTAGTTGCCCGCGAATTAGACCTAACATTAACTAGTCGTCCTCTAAATAAACATGAAAAAATTCCTATGGCTGGCGTACCGCATCATGCTGTTGAGGGTTACATCGCGCGTCTTGTTGAAAAAGGTTTTCATGTTGCCGTCGTAGATCAAATCGGCAACGAGCCTATCAACGGCGTAGTGCCACGTGAAGTAACACAGGTCATTACGCCCGGCACAGTTGTTGAACCCTCCATGTTGCCAGAACGCCAAAACAACTATCTATTATCTATTATACCCGAATTAGATTATGATGGCGTAAATTGGTCTAAAGTAGGAATCGCCTATGCTGATATTACGACAGGCGAATTTGCAGCAACCGAAATACATGGCGAAGAAACCCCGTTAGCCGTGCTAGAAGAACTTGCACGATTATCTCCACGAGAGGTTATTATGCCAAAAGATTGGGGGGAACGTGGGGTATCAATGCCAGAAGGGGTTCACCTGACCATCTTACCTAATTTTCAGTTCGATATGAGTGGGGCTCGCACAGCACTATTGCATCATTTTAATGTAGCAACACTAGAAGGTTTTGGTTTGCATAAGGCCCCGCTTGCGCTACGTGCTGCTGGTGCAATTATCCAATATCTTCAATCCACTCAACCTAATGCCCTTAAACACCTTTCTACGATACGCACATATTCAACAGATGGATTTATGGCACTAGATGCCACAACTCGCGCCAGCTTAGAAATAGCGCGATCAATGCGAACAGGCAGCGCGAAAGGCTCCTTATTAGATATTATTGACCGCACGACAACTTCTATGGGAGCACGTTTATTACGAGCGTGGCTAAATCAACCACTACTTGACATAGATAGGCTCAATGCTCGTTTAGATGCCGTAGAGATTTTTTACCAAAGTGGCACACTACGCGCAGAAGTTGAAGCTGCATTAAAGCAAGTCTCTGATCTTGAGCGCTTAGTAAATCGGATCATCATGGATAAAGCAGGCCCACGTGATTTGATCACGTTAGCCAATACGCTTGCTTTAATACCAGAACTGCGTAGGTTAATCGTAGGCTTAGCGCCATTAAAAAGTTTAGCAGAACGGTTACACCCTCTGCCAGAAGTGATTGAGATGATAGAACGTTGTCTTGAGCCAGAACCACCTGCGCTCATGAATCAAGTTGGGGTTATCCGTGACGGCTTCAATGCTGAACTAGACAAAATCCGCGCCGATGTGAGCGAGGCACGGGAATACATTAATAACTTAGAAGCAGTTGAGCGCAAACGCACTGGAATCAGCAGCTTAAAAGTTGGTTATAATAAAGTTTTTGGCTACTATATTGAAGTGACTCATGCCAATGCCGACCGCGTACCTCCTGAATACATCCGCAAACAAACACTTGTTAACGCAGAACGATACATCACACCCGAAATGAAAGACTGCGAAGCTAAAATCGTAAGCGCCGACACGCTTGCACTAGAAGTTGAGCAACGCATCTTTCAAGAGCTTATAGAATTTGTTAAGCAACATGGTCAAACCATGTTAACAATTGCACGTGCGATTGCACATATAGATGTTTTCAAAAGCCTAGCTGAAGTTGCAGCACGTAACAATTACACACGCCCACTACTTGTCTTAGACGATGTACTTGACATTCAAGAAGGACGACACCCTGTCGTTGAACATAGCTTAAAACAAGGGCAATTCGTCCCTAATGATACGTATTTTGATAAAGAAGAGCGCATCTTGCTCATTACTGGACCCAATATGGCGGGCAAAAGTGTATATATGCGGCAAGTAGCGCTTATTGTTTTATTGGCGCAAATTGGGTCTTTTGTGCCAGCATCCCAAGCTAAAATAGGCCTTGTTGATCGCATTTTTGCGCGTGTTGGCGCTCAAGATGAAATTCATCGCGGGCAATCTACTTTTATGGTTGAAATGACCGAAACTGCCGCCATCCTTAACCATGCAACGCCACGAAGCCTTGTCTTACTTGATGAAATTGGACGCGGAACAAGCACTTATGACGGCATGGCTATCGCGAGAGCAGTTATCGAGTACTTACACAATAGTCCACGTCTTGGTTGTAAAACTCTTTTCGCTACACATTACCACGAACTCACAGAGCTAGAAAATATATTGCCACATGTACGTAATTATAATGTTGCGGTTGCTAATGATGGCGAAGAGATCATCTTTCTTCATAGGCTCGTGCACGGTGGAGCAAGTCAATCTTATGGTATACATGTGGCGCGTTTGGCAGGGGTTCCTAAGTCTGTCGTCAATCGCGCAAGAGAAATATTGCGAGAACTAGAAGAACAAGGGAGTCATTTTGGTATACAAAAACACGAGTCAAATAACCAAATATCGCTTTTTGATGATCGCCGCCACCCTGTTCTAGAAGCATTACGTAAAGTTGATGTAGAGAGCATAAGCCCAATTGATGCCATTACTCTACTCTACGAGCTTAAGCGGTTATTGAGCGAGAACAATTAATGGCTACAGAAGACATCGCCCCCCAAGAAAACTTGCACTTTTTTACTATGATCAATGTACAAGAGGATAGGCCCTTATTACAGCACCAAAATCTCATGCAAATCGCGTTAACTCATCTACAAATAATTGTGAGCAAATATCAAAGCCAACTATGGGGATATGTTATCTTGCCGAAAAGTGTAGAAGCAGTTATTGAAGTCCCTACAGAGAATCACTATCATTTAATGATTGAGGAATATAAAAAGCATTCTGAACAAGCGCTTATCCAAGTAATTCTGACCACATATACGGAATTAGTAGACGAGATTACATATTTTCATCCAATTCGTGCAAAATCGCTGTATCGCATTTGGCAGCAAGGGTACCATACTCAACAATTGTCTAGTATTTATGCTATATCAAATAAAATAGCTGATCTCGTCAACAAACCTGCCAAGCTCGGCTTGGTTGAAAATGCATCGCAATGGGAATTTAGCAGCTATCGAGAAACCTGATGAAAAAACTCAAATATATTTTTTGGCTGCTGTTTATAACAACAATTAGCATGAGCACTACTCCTGTTGATGCAGGATTAAATTCTGAGCAAATCATTTTGACATTATGGCACCCCTATGCCGATGATATACAAGCACAGTTAGAAAGCCTCATCGAACAATATAACAAAAATGAAGAACACATTGTTATAGAAAGTATAGAATTTCAAAATAGTGGCTTCTTGCTAGATCAACTTATTTTGCAATTAACTAGTGAACGCCCCCAACTTCCTAATTTAGTTATGTTATGGCCACATGAGGCTGCTCTTATTGATCTTAGTAATGTACTCGTCGATCTATCTTCTTATACGGCGCTCCCTAATCTCGAATGGGTAGGTGATGTTGGACGTGATCCATTTTCACAAAAAACAATCGCTATACCACATAGCATATTTAACTTGGCATTGGTAGCAAACTTAGATGCACTAAAAGAACTGGGATATGATGCTCCCCCTACAACTTGGGAGCAATTCCAACAAATGGCTTGCACATTTCGAGAAAAAAGTGGATGGTCTAGCGGGAAATTTGGCGTGGTTTGGGGATTTACAACCATGCTTGAAGCAGAAACATGGCTTGCAATGAGTTTATCATCTCATATGGATATATTTTCAGAAGGACAATATCAACTCGATATTCCCGCAATGTACGAAAGTGCTACCACTTTAAAGTTGATGCAAGATAGAGGCTGTCTCTCGCTAGAAACAGAACGAACTACAATTATCAATACATTCGCAAGCGGCAGGGCTCTATTCGCATTGTTGCCCTCAACTTCTTTATCTATTTTAGAAAATGCTATAAAAGATCATTTCATTCAACCTTTTAGTTGGCAAACATTCGCCCTTCCTCAGGGGAACAAAATGTTGATATATACGCCTTCAGTAGCAGTTTTTGATCTTGATACTGCAAGCAACGATGCGACTGTTGATTTTTTAGCGTGGTTTTTATCGCTTGATATTAATCAACTTTGGGCAAGCGCTCTAAATGCATTCCCAATTTATCAAGAATCTTCTACCCTAACATCCTTCTCCCAAATACAAACATCATGGGAACAAATGCTAAATACCCCGCTCATAGCATTACCTACCATAGCAGGATATGATGTTGTACGTTTAGAAATACGGTTTGCGCTAGAACGAATCCTTGCAAATACAACGTTACCTAAAGATGAAATTCCCGCATTACATACTTTAGTAAATCAAATTACTCGCAATTTTTACGGTATATTGGAGAACCAAGAACCATGACCACTAAAGGAAAATTTCAACGCCTTGAATTCCAACGTCTAGCTCCTGAAGAACAAATCTTGCAATCAAGAGCATTTTTAGAACGAATGCGCAAGCGTCGCACAGTACGCGAATTTTCAACGGAAGATGTGCCGTTTGAGTTAATCCAAAATGCTATTGCGACAGCTAATACTGCACCCAGTGGTGCGAATCAACAGCCATGGACATTTGTTGTTGTACGTGATCCTGCGATCAAGCGTCAAATTAGAGAAGCAGCAGAAGCCGAAGAACGTGAGAGTTATACCACAAGGATGAGCCAAGAATGGCTGGATGCCATCTCGCATTTAGGCACTGATTGGCATAAGCCGCATCTTGAAGATGCTCCCTATCTCATTGTGGTTTTTGCTCAGTCTTATGGCATCAAAGTTGATACAAACGGAGAAGAGCGCAAGATTAAACACTATTATGTTACGGAATCTGTAGGATTGGCGGTGGGAATGTTGCTTTGTAGCCTGCACCTTGCTGGACTTGCAACACTCACACACACGCCAAGCCCTATGAAATTCTTAAATGAAATTTTGCAACGCCCTAGTTATGAACGTCCCTTTGTTGTGATCCCAGTTGGTTATCCAGCACCGAATGCTCAAGTGCCAATGCTCACTAAAAAAACTGTAGAAGATGTGATGATCGTGTTTTGATCATTCTATCATTCTAGTTGGTTGGAGGAGTTCCTTCAAACCAATCTTGCACATCAATAATCCAACCAACGGTACCATTAGCATCTTCATACTGCCACCACATCAAATATTCTGCGGAATAGGGGCCGCCAACAACCTTCAAAACTTCGCCAGCTTGCACCTCACGAATGAGTTCAGCTTGGGTAGAAGGTTCTTGTCGGAATTTGGCGCGATTTCCTAAGTTCGTCACAGTTACTGTTCCACCAACTTCAATACCGGCAGTCAAATAGGTCGCAGTGCTCGCCCGTAGCCGAGTGTTAATATCGGCAATGTTGGCTGGAATCCAACCACGTTCACCTGTTGCCGTAAAAACCCGAATCCAACGTCCACCATTGGCATCTGTTTGCTGGGTTTGTCCATCCCACAACACACGATCTCCCCATCGCAATACATCTACTTCGTCAGCGGCTTCATTAGGTTCTGTACGAGCTACTGTAGGGCTGCCACCTGCTAAAATTTCGTAGACAACCGTAGTCAAGCCCTGCTGTGAGGTATCCGCTTGGGCAAAACGTAAATGCTGCACTAACATACCAGCCCCAAAAGCAACGATTAGGGCAAAAATCATACTAAAAGCGCGTAATTCTCGCTTCACTGTTTCTCAATCTCCTCAAAAAAACTTCTTAAAACCCGCAAAAGTGTAGACCATCAACCACTAACATGCAAGCATCGTCATTTATACGGTGGTCGATCATTGACCTGAAGGCAAACTTCCCCACAATAACGCAGGGGTCACAAATTCCAAATTACTACCATCTGGCTGTATCCGATACGTACCTGTTTGTAAACGACTAGAAGCCCCCTCCTGTTGTGCAATATAAAAATAAATGCCATCACTATTCCATACAAGCACACCGGGACGAGTCAAGAGAAAGCTATCAGTGGGCCCATCAAATTGTAGCAACACAATTTGTTCATCTGTTTCTGGATTATAAATGACCAAGCGCAGAGGATGTGTTGTACCTGTCGGAGTTTTCGTTTCTGACCAATACACTACACGTGCACCATCAGGCGATGTATCTGCCACACGAGCCATATGCCCAAAAGGAGCCAATGAAAAATGCGATCCTGTGATAACATCCGTTAACATGACCCCTCGATGTGGATCACCGGGGCGTTGTGCAGGCCGAGAAAGGATAAAGCGTTGTAGCGTATCTTCGTACAACAATTTCGTTGATGGCAATGCAAAACGTGGATCAATTACTTTGGCAAACAGGGTTTCAGAAACAACGCCACGAGTAACAACTTCAAAGGAAAACAACTCGTTTGTGATCCAGCCACGTGGGGTAAAAATGCTGCTATCATCTAATGGGATGTCGCCTAAATCCGCATCAGCACTGGGGATTGGACGAAAAATCGCGTTTTGGGCATCTTGTCGAATGGCTAATGCACCACGCCCTTGCTCATCAGTGGCTTGGAACAATAACTTTGTACTGTCGGGCGACCACCAAATATTATTCTGATTACATCCCCCTATTGTCTGAAACTGATCTACGGTTGCCAAAGTCATTAGATCTATAATGCCACAAGTAATAATCTCTGTTGCGCCATCCGGAACAGTGAAAATGCCATATTTTCCATTGGGGCTAATAGGATGAATGCCATAAGGATAACTGATGTTATAAGCATAAAACCGATCATCAAGTGTATCGAGCGTTACATTCATCACTGTATACTGATCGCTAAAACTCTCAATATTAAAAAATAACGTTTCAGGGACTAAGGGTTCAGTTAATGGTAGTGTAGGCATTTGAAAGGCAGGTGGCAAAAATGGTGAATTTTGAGGCATATTGCCTGAATTGAGTGGTGGGTTCCAACGATATTGAATTGTGCCACCATCTTGACCTTGAGCGGTCAACGTTGGAACAAAGAACATGATTAAAATCAAAATTATCATCCACAAATGATACCAACGCCTCATAATCTCTCTCCTAAGATATTTGTGTTGACATACTCCCCATGCCTAAAGGCAGGGGATTCTTGCCATCCATAACGGTCGCGTGCGAAACACGTCTTACACCATCTCCGACAGGGTTGATGCCCCAACCCGTTTAATGTTAATTGCCGCGTTGTGGTCGCGCGCTAACACA